>DEII01000249.1 GCA_002352385.1 Methylococcaceae bacterium UBA2778
TTCTCGGACAGCCTCCTAGGGTTTCCGTTGTTTCAGGCATTGTCGTTCAACATGGAACCTGCGGCACTTGAAAAAACCCGACATCGGGCTTTGCAATCCGTCAGGGTCGTGAAGCGGCTGCAGGCACAAGACATACGATGGATCATCCCTTGTACGTTCGGTTGCGGCTGGCTTCCAGCACGGGTTGGCGTGTCTTTTGTCCGCTTTATGCTGGGCGCCCGGTTTTCGGGGAATTACGACAGAACGACTTTAGTCAAGTCATCAATTTTGGAGAGACAACGGAAAGTGGCATGAAAAACCTGATTGTATCGGTGGTGTTTGCGATTCAGCTTTCGGCGGCCCATGCCGCACAAGACCTGAACGAGATCTTCGAGCTGGCATTGGCCAATGATCCGCGCTACCAGGAGGTACGGGCGGTGCGCGATGCGACATTGGAAACCAGGCCTCAGGCGATCGCCCGGCTGCTTCCCTTGGTAAGCGCTCAGGCCGGTACCGGATGGAATTATCTGTTCAACAAAAAAAACACGTTCCAAGGGTCGGGAACCCAAAGATGGTGGGCGCACACTGCGTCTGTCGGGCTGACGCAGCCGGTGTTCAACTGGCGATTCTGGGTGCAGCTCAGCCAGTCGGACAACCAGATCGCTCAATCCGAGGCCGATTATGCCAATGCGCTGCAGGATCTGACGGTTCGTACGATCAGGGCCTACCTCGACGTGCTGGTGGCACAGGATACCCTGGAGTTCGCGGCGGCGGAACGCAAATCCCTGGCGCGGCAGCTCGAACAGGCGCAGCAGCGCTTCGATGTCGGCCTGATCGCGATTACCGATGTGTTGGAAGCGCAGTCCGGCTTCGACCGGGCGCGGTCGCGTGAAATTTTCGCCGCCAACGAGGTCGACAATGCCAAAGAGGCGCTGCGGGAGATCATCGGCGACAACCCGGCCGATCTCGTTCCACTGAGAAGAAATATCCCTTTGTTGAAGCCTGACCCGCTCGATATCGATGAATGGAGCACGGTGGCCAACAATCAGAACCTTGGGATCATTGCCGCCATCAACCAGGCCGAATTCGCCAGAAAAACCATCGAGCTGCAACGCTCCGGGCATTATCCGACCATCGACTTGCTCGCCGACTATACTTTCAATGATGTCGGCTCCGTGTTCGGTCTGCGCGGGAATACGGGTCGTGTTGGCGTTCAGCTGAATGTACCGATATTCGAGGGTGGTGCGGTCAATTCCAGAACCCGACAGGCCAAGCATGATTACGATGCGGCACGGGATAATCTGCATGCCGTTCACCGTGCAGTGACGCGCCAGATCAAGGATGCCTATCGCGGTGTGATCTCCACCATCAGCCAGGTCGAATCATTGAGAGCCACGGTCAGATCTTCTGTGAGTTCGTTGGAAGCGACTGCAGCCGGGTTCGAGGTCGGCACCCGCACCGCTGTCGACCTGGTCAACGAAGAGCGGAATCTTTTCGATGCCCGGCGCAATCTTTCCGTTTCGCGCCGCGACTATATCATCAACTGGGTGCTGCTCAAGGAAGCGGCCAGCAACCTGACACGCAAATCGATCGAAACCATCGACGATCTGCTGGGAACCGAGCCTTTCGAGCCGGAGACTGGCCAGCAGGGAGAAGAAGAGCCGGCGGCACAGAACGAGGCCACCGAAGCAAGCGGTGAGTGAATCCAGTTTTTGCGTGATGTCAACAATAGGATTTATATCGTGTTTGAACTCATAAAGAGCGGCGGTTGGCTGTTGTGGCCGATCATAGCGTGTTCGGTCATTGCGATGGGCATCATCTGCGAGCGTTTGTGGGCGCTGAGGGCCAATCGAATATTACCGCGCGAGCTGGTTCCCCAGGTATGGCGTCTCTATAAGGAGAAACAGCTCGACCGGGCGAATATCCGGGCTCTGCGTGCCAGCTCTCCGCTGGGGTCGGTCCTTACGGCCGGTCTGATCAACCACAAACACGGGCGTGAAGTGATGAAGGAAAGCATTGAGGAGGCGGGACGTCAGGTCGTACACGATCTGGAGCGATTTTTGAACACACTGGGCACCATCGCTTCGATTACCCCGCTGCTTGGGCTGTTGGGAACCGTGGTCGGCATGATTAAAGTATTTACCGCCATTACACTCGGCGGAATGGGCGATCCCTCAGCGTTGGCCGGTGGTATTTCCGAAGCGTTGATCACGACGGCGGCCGGCCTGTCGGTGGCAATTCCAAGCCTGATGTTTCACCGATACTTCGAGGGAAAAGTGGAAGGCCTGGTACTGAAAATGGAGGAAGAGTCCTTGAAGCTGATCGAGATCATGCACGGCGAACGGGCGGAGGAACCCTGATGCAGTTCCAGAGGCGGCACAGGCAACCGGTACAGGTCAGCATGACACCGATGATCGATGTGGTGTTTCTGCTGCTCATCTTTTTCATGGTGACGACGACATTCAATCGTGAGACCGAACTTCAGATTCAGCTGCCGGAAGCCGAAGGTAAAGAGCGCGCGGAGGAAAAGAGTCTGGAAATCGTGATCGATTCACAGGGCCGCTATCGGGTCAACAAGAATCCGGTCGCTGATCAAAAACTGGAAACCTTGAAAAAGGCCATGCGCGCAGCCGCCGGACAATCCAAAAATCTCCCGTTGATCATCAGTGCGGATGAAAAGACCCCTCATCAGTTCGTGATTCGCGCCCTCGATGCTGCCGGTCAGCTGGGGTTTGTGCATATCAGTTTTGCCACGCAGGAGCCGGCGGAAACGCAATGATATCCAGCGAATGCTGTCACATTTCTATCACATCGATCGATTACCCATTGGGATCAAAGCAGGTTGGCCGATGATGTCATGCAAAGACAACCGGTGATATCGAAATGGATCGAGTCGGTCTGGTACGAAAACACGCCTGCTGTATACCTTCTGGTGCCGCTGAGCTGGCTCTATCGATTTGTGATCACGCTCCGCCGAGCCTGCTATCGGTTTGGAGTGATCGAGAGTCACCGATTGAACAGGCCGGTGATCGTGGTCGGAAACATCACTGTCGGCGGCACCGGCAAGACGCCGCTGGTCATCTGGATCGTGGAATGGCTGAAGCAGAAGGGATACCGTCCCGGCGTGATCAGCCGCGGCTATGGCGCGACGGCGGCGTGTTGGCCGCAAATCGTGGATTGCGACAGCGACCCATCGATGGTCGGCGATGAGCCGCTGCTCATCTTCCAGCGCACAGCCTGTCTGGTCGTGGTCGATCCCATCCGTATTCGAGCAGCCCGCGCCCTGTTGGCGTGCAGCGATTGTGATATTATTGTTTCCGATGACGGGCTGCAGCATTACGCACTGGAGCGGGATATAGAAGTTGTCGTGGTGGATGGGGAACGCCGTTTCGGCAATGGCTATTGTCTGCCCGCCGGGCCGCTGCGGGAGCCGGTGCAAAGGCTGAAACAGGTCGACCTGATCGTTTGCAACGGGACAGGTCGCATCGATGAATTATCGATGCAGTTCGTTGGGGAGGTCGCTGTGAACCTCGATGATCAGTCGCAGCGACCGTTGGAGAGTTTTTCCCGGCAGCGTCTCCACGCCTTGGTCGGGATCGGTAATCCGCAGCGGTTTCTGGATTATCTCGATCGCTTCGATTTGTACTTCGATTCCCGTGTTTTTCCCGATCACTACCATTATCGGCCGGATGACATTCTGTTTCAGGATGACGCACCCGTATTGATGACCGAAAAAGATGCAGTCAAGTGTCGGGCTTTTGCCGACGAACGGCATTGGTATGTACCGGTGACGGCACGATTGGACGACCGCTTTGGCGATCGTTTGTTGAATTTGTTACAGGACAGGATGAATGGACAAAAAGTTGCTTGATATATTGGTCTGCCCTATCTGCAAAGGGAAGCTGATCTATAAAAAGGAGCAGAAGGAGCTGATCTGCAAGGCGGACCGACTGGCTTATCCGATTCGCGATGACATTCCCGTCATGCTGGCAGACGAAGCGAGAAAAATCGATTTGGAGGAGTATGACGCGCTGTCGTAGCGGCATTGCCCGCCCCGAATCCTATTCGGCGTCTCCGCGGCGGCAGGCCCGCCGCCTCGGGTGGATGCAAGGATGACGGCAAGCGCTGCGCCCGATTTCAAGGTCGTGATTCCCGCGCGTTATGGATCGACGCGTCTGCCCTGCAAGCCATTGCTGTCGATCGGCGGCAAGCCGATGATCGCGCATGTGTGCGAGCGGGCGCTCGCCTCCCGTGCAACAGAGGTGGTGGTGGCAACGGACGACGAGCGCATTCGGCGTGTGGTGGATGGGTTGGGTGTGCATGCCGTTATGACGCGCTCGGATCACAACAGCGGCACCGAGCGCATCGCCGAAGCCGCTGATCTCTGCGGCTGGAATCCGACGGAGTTGATCGTCAATGTGCAGGGCGACGAACCGCTGATACCGCCCGCGCTGATCCAGCGCGTCGCCGCCGCTCTCGCGGGACAGACCCGCGCAGGCATGGCGACACTGGCCACACCGATCAACGATTACGAGGAAGTGTCGAATCCCAATGTTGTGAAAGTCGTTCTGGACTGTCTTGGGTATGCCCTCTATTTCAGTCGCGCACCGGTTCCCTGGGATCGAGAACGCTTCGGCAAGGGAGTGCTGCAGCCGGCGGGCGATAGGACCTGGCTCAGGCATATCGGCCTGTATGCCTATACGGTCGGTTTTCTTCGACGCTATAGCGATTGGCCGGCCTCGCCGCTGGAGGCGGTGGAATCACTCGAACAGCTTCGGATTTTGTGGAATGGGGCGCCGATCTATGTGGCGTGCGTCACCGATGTGCCGCCGGCCGGAATCGATACCGAAGAAGACCTGCAGCGGGTGAAGTGCCTGTTGAGCGGCGATCCGCTCGTTGGATAAAGAAACCTGTAGGATGCGGTGAGGTACGAACCGCATCGTCTGGTTCTCCAGATTTGGAGTCGTCGGAAAAAACCTTGCTGTTCCGGTCCGGTGAATGGCCCGTCACAATGGCTGCAGCGGAGTGCCGCCGGGCGGCTTGGGCATCACGCAACCGCACTCCGGGTCGGGGTACTCGATACCCCCGTGAACGGTTACGATATAATAAATAACCGTTTGGCCATTTTTGGCCTGATCGCAGAGTTTTCTTCTGATTAAAAGTCATTGTCACTATGCGCACAATCAGCATCTTATTCGTTTGTATGGGCAATATCTGCCGGTCTCCATCGGCGGAAGGCGTTTTCCGTGAGTTGGTCGGGCGGGAAGGGCTGATCGACCACACCTTCATCGATTCTGCCGGCACGCATGCGTATCATGTGCAGGAGCCACCCGACCCTCGAGCGCAAAATACGGCGCTCGGCCGCGGCATCGATATCAGTCCGATTCGAGCGCGTCAGGTCGAAAAGGGCGATTTCGAACGGTTCGATTATGTTCTGGCGATGGACCGGCATAATTTTGAGCTGTTGATGGCAGCCTGTCCTGATCATCTTGTTCATAAGGTCAAATATTTCCTTGAGTTCGCACCGCATTTGAACACGACCGATGTACCCGACCCCTTTTACGGCGGAGACTACGGATTCGAGCGCGTATTCGATATGATCGAGGATGCCGCCGAAGGACTTTTGGATGCATTGCGGCGCAACGAGCTGCAGGGTGTTCGCGCTGTTGACGAAACGACTTAGCTAACAGATAAAGATTGGAGGAAGTAGGATGCGTTATAAAATCATGAGCCTGATGCTTGTTATGGGGCTGGTCTGGACGGTGGCTGGGGCAGCGGGTGAAAAGGAGATATCCTCCGCGGATGGGGCTGTCAACCATATCGTGATTGCCTGGCTGAAGCAGCCCAGCGATGTGGAGGCACGCAAACGCTTTATCGAGACGACCAAGCGCTTTGCCAAGCTGCCCGGTGTGATCGGGCATCGCGTCGGTCCGGTGTTGCCCAGCGACAGAAAGGTCGCCGACAGCAGCTTCGACATCGCCGTAGTGATTACATTCGAAAACAAAGAGGCGCTGGCGGCTTATTTGGAGCATCCGGAGCATAAGAAAGGTGTGGAAGAGGTGCTGAAACCTCTGGTCGAAAAGGTTGTGGTGTACGATTTTGTCTCGCAATGATCCGCCCTGATTCGGGCGCCTCGGGAAACGCATGATGCCTACGGAAAACAAAACCGACGCAGCGATGGTTCTCGGGCTGCTGCTGGCGATCGGCCTGCTCGGCGGCGGCTATTTTATCGGCCAGGCGGTGCAAGAGGCGCGGTCGATGGATCGTTTTGTGACGGTCAAAGGACTGGCGGAACGTGAAGTGCGTGCCAATCTCTGCATCTGGCCGATCGGTTTCAAGACCACCGGCAATGCGCTGCCCGAAATCTATGCCGGGATCGGCTCCGACAAGCAGGCGATCATCGACTTTTTGACTGGCAAAGGCTTCGCTGCCGCCGAGATCTTCTCATCGCCGCCGAGACTGACCGATTATCACGCACAGGCGTATTATGGCAATCAGCGGCCGCCCAATCGTTACAGTGCGGAAAGTACGGTGACATTGCGAACCGGACAGGTCGAAAAGGCGCGCGAAGTGATGCAGGCGTCGGGCGAGTTGATCAAGGCCGGTGTCGTCCTGCAGACCAACTATCAGCCCGAATATCTGTTCACCGACCTGAATGCGATCAAGCCCGAAATGATCGCGACCGCGACGAAAAACGCACGCAAGGCGGCCGAGCAGTTCGCGGTCGATTCCGGAAGCCGCGTCGGCGCCATCCGCAAAGCCACTCAGGGGTTGTTTTCGATCACCAACCGCGACGCTTATTCACCCGAATACAAGAAAATCCGCGTCGTAACGACAGTGGAATATTTTCTGGTCGACGATTGAAAATTCGACTTTTTGGAGGATACTGATGAGACTGCTTACCGATACGATCGAATATCATGACGGGAAGACTTGCCTCGAAGGCTTTTTGGCTTATGACGACGCGCTTGGCACGCTGTTGCCGGCGGTGATGATCAGCCATGCCTGGCGCGGTCGCGACGATTTCGTCTGCAACAAGGCGCGCACGCTGGCCGAATTGGGTTATGCGGCGTTCGCCCTGGATATGTACGGCAAGGGCGTTCTTGGCGGCGATCTCGAGGAAAATGCCCGGTTGATGCAGCCTTTCATGGATGACCGCGCCCTGCTGCAGAGGCGTATGACATTGGCTTTGGGTACGGTTCGGGATCTCGAGCGGGTCGATGCGGAGCGCATCGCGGCGATCGGCTTCTGTTTCGGCGGTCTGTGCGTCTTGGATCTAGCCCGAACCGGCGACGAACTGCGCGGCGTCGTCAGTTTCCATGGGCTGTTGGCCCCGCCGGGCAACACGCAAGGCAACAGGATCGAGGCCAAGGTGCTGATGGTGCATGGCCACGATGACCCCATGGTGCCGGTAGAGGACGTCTTGGCGGTGCAGCAGGAAATGACCGAAGCCGGCGCCGACTGGCAATTTCACAGCTATGGCCAGACCATGCATGCATTCACCAACCCGATTGCGAACGATCCCGATTTCGGCACGGTCTATCAACCCGATGCTGACCGCCGTTCCTGGCAAAGCATGAAAAATTTTCTGGACGAAGTATTGGCGTAGGGCGCGCACCCCGGACCTTTTTCTGATCGTTGTCACTTGACCTCGAGCAGTTCCACATCGAAGATCAGCGTCTCGTTGGGCCCGATCGCTCCGCCTGCCCCGCGTTCACCGTAGGCGAGTTCAGAGGGTACGAACAGGCGATGTTCGGCTCCCTCTTTCATGAGCTGCAATCCTTCCGTCCAGCCGGGGATGACGCGGTTCAACGGAAATGTGATGCCTTCTGAGCTGTCAAACTCTTTTCCGGAGATGAGGGTGCCCCGATAATTGACCGTGACGCTGTCCTGCGCGGCTGGGGTTCGCCCCGTTCCTTCCTTCAACACAAGATATTGCAGGCCGCTTGCGGTTGTCTTGACGCCTTCCTTTTTGGCATTCTCGGCTAGGAAGGCGAGCCCTTTCTGCTTGTTCTCTTCAGCGGCATCGGCGCTGGCTGACAGGCTCATGGCCAGAAGTGAAATCAGGGCGGTCCATTGGATGGTTCGAAACAGTGACATCGTCGTTCTCCGTCTGTGTTTGTAAATTAAAAAAGCTTGCCTGTGAAGAATTCCACCAACCGGTCCACGAACAGGCCGCCTAATTGTAACGCAACGAAACGTCTGTCCCTGTTTTTTTTCAGGCTGCAAACCAATAGGGAGCGTCAGACGGCCGCCGTTTGCTGTCATCCGCGCCGCGACCCCGGTTGTGAAAAGAGGGACGATGCCATATCATTCATTGCAGATTTTCTTTTTCCATGGAGGTTGTTCGTCGTGCGTGAACTAGCCCGATTCATCATGCGGGGTCGCATCCAGGCGATCGGCATTGCCGGTTTGTTCGGAGTCATTTCGATTTTTGTTATACCGATGGGCTATGTCAGTGGGGCCGCGCTCGGGTTGGTCGCATTGCGCAAAGGGAATATGGAAGCCTTGTTCGTGCTGGCGGGCGCTGGAATCATCGTTCTTCTGGCCGAGGTCGTGACACCGGCTCGTCCGGGCTTGGACTTCCCATTGGTCGTTGCAATCTGGCTGCCGGTCATGGTCTGCTCCGCCGTTTTGCGATCGAGCCGGTCTCAGGGAATGGGTTTGTTGACGATCGGTATTTTCGCTGCCCTGTTTGTCCTGGGCATGCATCTGATCACGGGCGATGTGGCCGCCTGGTGGAAGCAGTGGCTGGAAACGGCCTTGAGCGGTGTTGAAGGAGCGACGCTGAAGGGGTTCGAGCAGGATGGGACGCTTAGATTGATGAACGGACTGGTGGCCGTTGTGTATGGCTTCAGCCTCATGATCACGATGATCCTTGCGCGCTGGTGGCAGGCGATTCTCTACAACCCGGGCGGGTTTCGCGAAGAATTTCATGCCTTGCGGCTGCCGCGCATGCTGCTGCCCGCTGTCGTGGCCGTTTTGCTCCTGGCGGGTCTGGTGAGCAAGGGTCTGCTGTCCGATCTGTTCATGGTCTGTGTCATGGTCTATTTTTTTCAGGGCCTGGCCATTATGCATGCGCTGACAGCGATGCGGCGATTCGGATGGGGGGGGCTGGCTCCGATCTATGCGGCTCTTTTCTTTTTTCCACAGTACGTGCTCGTGGGCCTGGCCATTTTGGGTGTACTCGATGGTATTGTCGATTTTCGCACCCGCTCCAAAAGGAAAACGAAATAGTCGGCGCAATGTCCAGCTTTCGCCTCGATTCGCTATGATACCGGTTCGTGATACGGTGCCATGTCTGCACACGCCGGTGCTGACCTGGACGCTGATGTTCGTCAATACCAGCATATTTCTGCTGTCGCTGGCGGCGGCGCCACAGGTCGTTCAGAATATTTTCTATCTGTATGGCCTGATTCCGGCACGCTTCACCCATCCCGACTGGGCTCTGCAGGTTGGGCTTCCAGTGAATGACTACTGGCCTTTCGTGACCAATATGTTTTTGCACGCCGGGTGGCTCCATATTATTCTGAACATGTGGATGCTGTGGATTTTCGGCGACAATATCGAGGATCGCATGGGAGCCGGGCGGTTTATCATTTTTTATCTGCTGTGTGGCGTGGTTGCGGGTATCGTTCATATGGTATTCAATCCCGACTCGCCCATTCCGGTGGTTGGTGCGTCCGGGGCCATCGCCGGAATTCTGGGGGCTTATTTTTTTCTGTTTCCCTATGCGCGCCTGGTCATCTGGATTCCGATTTTTTTTCTGCCGATCTTCGTTGAGGTGCCGGCGATTGCTTTTCTGGGGTTGTGGGTCATCTTCCAGTTGTACAGCGCGACAACAGCAACCGATTTGAGTCAAGGATATACGGATGTCGCTTGGTGGGGCCATTTGGGTGGTTTCATTGCCGGCGTCGTGCTGTACCGCCTGTTTCTCCGGCCGGAGGAGCGCTAATCTCATCCCATATAATTTCATGCCGTCCGCAAGCCATTGTTTTTTCTGGCTTGTCTAAGCTTGTTTGTCCCATACCATGCCACCACATACGGTAGCATGCCCGCTTAAACTGTGGTAACTTTCTATGGTAACTCTTGTGTGGTAACTTTTATGGTAACTGTAAAATGTTGTCCGATACAAAGATCCGACAGGCAAGGCCGCGTGACAGGCAGTACAAGATTTATGATGCGAAAGGGTTGTTCATCATTATTACGCCTCGTGGCGGCAAATGGTGGCGGCTGAACTACCGGTTCAACGACAAGCAGAGAACAATATCACTCGGTGTCTATCCCGATGTGTCTTTACGGCTGGCACGGCAACGGCGCGACGAAGCAAGACGACAGCTAGCCGAAGGCATCGATCCAAGTCTTGCTCGCGCACCAAAAAAAAGGGACACATTCGAGTCAGTTGCTCGTGAATGGCATTCAAAGCACAAACACACGTGGAAGCCGGATCATGCCAAATGGATTATGCGCTGTCTCGAAAAGGATATATTTCCGTATATCGGCGACGCGCCAATTGATGATCTTACCGCACCAATGGTGCTCAAGGTGCTGCGCCGAGTTGAGAGTAGAGGCGTACTAGAGCTGACGCATAAGCTAAAAAATTGGTGCAGCAATGTATTCCAGTATGGTGTGTCATGCGGCTTGTGTGAACGTGATCCAGCGGCCGATCTACGCGGTGCTTTGCCGCCGGCCAGGAGTAAGCATTACGCCGTCTTTCACGATCCGAAAGATATAGGTAAGCTGCTGCGCGATATCGATCGATACAGTGGACGCTTCGTGACGGCATGCGCATTAAAACTATTGCCGCTTTTGTTTCTTCGGCGAAGCGAGTTGATCACTGGCGAATGGAGCGAGATCAATTTTGACACGGCTGAATGGCGAGTTTCGGGTGAGCGAATGAAAATGAAGAGGTTGCACCTCGTGCCGCTATCAAGACAAGCGATTGCTGTCCTTCGTGATCTGCATAAGCTGACAAGCCGCGGCCGATACCTATTTCCGAACGTCCATAGAGCGGATCGGCCAATCGGAAAGAGCACTCTTCTAGCAGTCCTGCGCAGAATAGGTTACGGGCCCGATGCGATGACTCTGCATGGATTCCGGTCGATGGCTTCAACCGTCCTTAATGAGCGACACTGGCATCGTGACGCAATCGAGCGGCAATTAGGGCATGTCGAGGGTAATGCGGTGCGAGCCGCTTACCATCACAGCGAGTATCTCGATGAGCGCAAGAAAATGATGCAGGCATGGGCCGACTATCTGGACGAACTAAAATCCGGCGCAGAAGTTATAAATATTGGCCGAAAATAGGCTATATTCTCTGCCGAAACCCGGCTTAATACTCGTAGGATAAACCGCTGATACTAGCGGTTTTTTTATGTCTGGCGAAAAGTTATCCACAAGTTGTCCACAGGTGAAAATGGCCGAAACACCATATACTGTGCTTGCATGTGCTGTTAGGATACACTAGGATGTAGTTACGCAATGTCACGAAGCGTAAAAACATGGCGCTGCATGAGGTATCGAGAGATGCTCTTGCGCCAACAAAAAACAAAATTATACTGTAATGCAAACTCGTCGAGCAGTGCTCGATATTGATGTGGGAGGTTACTTGAAATGATGAAAAGAGACTTTACACGAGTTCTCACAACCTGGAGTAACGACGGCCATGCCTATACCAGATACAGGATTCCTCCGGCTTCCGCAGATTATTGGTGATCCAAAGAAAGATATACCCCCACTTCTTCCTATTTCATCCACTGCCTGGTGGCGAGGAATCAAAGCCGGCAAATACCCCCGTCCCGTGAAGCTCGGCCCGCGTACAACCGTATGGCGAGTCGAAGATATCCGAGAACTAATTCATAACGCGAAATAGGCGCGGCAATGCGCATTTCATTGTTGCGTTCCGTGTATGCCGGTAGCATGACGCGTGCCATATATTTTTTTGGCATGGGCTTGACGGTGGGATTCTTTCGGGCGTATGCTTTGGCTGCCGCTGAACAATCAGCGGCCGGGCTTGGAAACCTGGAAAAATCAAACGGTGCAAGCGCACCATTCGGAATGCGCTTTTTTATTGCCTTTCGTTTATGGTGGGTTGCTTCAGGCCGCTTCGGCGGGCCGGTTCCCGTTTGTACCGGTTTCCAACCTGTTGCGACCCACCGCCACGACCTTGGAAAGTCTGGTGGTAGGTTTATCTTATTAAACCAAACGGAGGCCATCACCATGGCTAATCAATACCTATCGCGCCATCCGGCGCACCAAGCCAAATCCGCGCGTCCTTCGCGCACACCTTTACCGTACCGCTCACAGGTACAACTCAATCTTGAAGTCATTCGATCCGCGCTCTGCAGTCAGAGCCTTCTGCTGCGCTTTGATAAATCCGCAGCCGGCCGTCTGCTAGATATCGCCGGCGAAATCGAGTCCGTTTCGGATCAGATCGAAGGAGGCTGTCATGAATGAAAGACAACTGCCTTTTGACCGTCGAACATGTGCCGATAGCAAACCCGCATTTTTAAGACGCTTGTGGATGAGACTAAAGAACAGAAAAATAATCGAGGTGGCGAAATGATCAATACAGTCGTTGATGCGCTTCTTGCCTGGCATTCCCTGCCAGAATGCGAACGATATACCTATGGAAAAAGCGAAATGCCGGCGGTTGAAAAGCGGGAGCTGATAAGAAAAATCGCCGGACACCTCGATGCGCAGATGTTAGCAATCGACCTAGCGTCGTTGTTGCGAATGATCTGGGCTGGGGCGACAAATGAGGAAGCTGGGTCTCAGCGGAACGACCTGATTAACTCACTATCAGTTTGTGAGGAATTAACATCGTTGCTCCGTGCAGTGATTCAGGCAAGCGCCGAAGCCGATGCGTTAAAGGAGAAAATGTAGCATTAAAAAGCCAGCGTCGGTCGAGAGGTCCGGCGCTGGCTCGATTTTTATTTCGCGTCGCGAGACGCCACATTCCACAACAAGGAAACAACTATGTATCACGAATTTTACCGGCTTAACGAAAAAAAAGCAATTGCAAATCGATGCAATTGTTGCGGCATCCTGATAAAGCCATCTTGCCAGGCGCTCTGTCCTGAATGCCGGCAATGGCTACGAGTCTACCGCCACGTCAAACCTGCTTAGCTTTTCGGGAGATGCGACGATGAGCGCCGAAACTATCCTGCAATGTTTGGATAAAGTCCGGGAAACAGGCCCCGACAAATGGCTTGCGAGATGCCCAGCGCATGATGACAAAAGCC
Source organism: Methylococcaceae bacterium UBA2778 (assembly GCA_002352385.1). Lineage (GTDB taxonomy): Bacteria > Pseudomonadota > Gammaproteobacteria > Methylococcales > UBA2778 > UBA2778. Next base: position 13,224 of record DEII01000249.1, read on the forward strand.
CTTCTCTGAGCATTCGTGAAGCCGACGATAGCACCGTACTTTTGAAGTGCTTCGCGGGCTGTAATGCTGCCGAGATTGTTGAATCGGTCGGGCTGAAAATGACAGACCTTTTCCCGCCAAAGCTGCCAACCGGCACACACTCACATCGATCGAAAGCACCGCGAATAAGCTGGACTGAAGTTTTCGACGCGATTGAAGTCGAGCTTATCACTGTCGCCATTGCCTGGTCGGATTTCTCAAATGGTGTGCCACTATCCGATGAAGATGCATTGTATCTATCGCGCAAGGCCAATCGTTTAGCGGAAATCATCAGCGAGGTAAGGAATGGAAGCTAACGCAACATGGGACAAGTTCAGGGATCGGGCCGAAGCACAGACTAAAGGCAATGGTGCCGATGATGGGCCTGCACTTCTTTTAACCCGCGCATCAGCTGTCACGCCGGTTCCTGTTGAATGGCTATGGCCGGGCCGCATTGCCTTGGGGAAACTTTCGATAATTTCAGGCGACCCGGGGCTCGGCAAGAGTATGTTGTCTGTCGCTCTCGCGTCGCACGTTACAAACGGAGCAACTTGGCCGGTCAATAGCGAACCATGCCCCAAGGGCAGCGTGATTATGCTGTCTGCCGAAGATGACCCGGCGGATACGATTCGACCGCGCCTCGATGCAGCCGGGGCCAATGCTGATGATGTTTTCTTTTTGGATATGGTCACGGACGTTGATTATGAGGGAACAACGTATCAGCGAAGTTTCAATATCAACGCTGATATCGAGTTGTTGGATTCGACCCTTGCCGAGACGGATGATTGCAAGCTGATCACCATCGACCCGATAAGCGCCTATATGGGGCCAGGCACTGATTCACACAAAAACACTGACGTGCGGGCGCTGCTTAAGCCGCTGGCCGATATCGCACAAAAGCATGGCGTGGCAATCGTCCTGGTAAGCCATCTCAATAAAGGCGGCGGTGCTGCCATTTATCGCACGATGGGCAGCCTTGCATTCATGGCAGCCGCAAGAGCTGGGTTTATCGTTGTTCGAGACAAAGAGATTGCGGCAAAGCGGCTTTTCCTGCCGCTGAAGAATAACCTGGGCGATGACCGCACAGGATATTCGTATGAGATCGGGACAGATGAAAACGGCATACCCAGGATTGAATGGAACAGCGAGCTTGAAACTGTCACGGCTGATGACGTGTTAACGCCGATCGATCAGGATGAACAGCCGGAGCGCGCAGCCGCAGCCGAGTTTTTGCGCGAAGAACTGAAGAACGGACCGGTTGAGACAAATCGACTGCAAAAGATCGCCAGGGACGCGGGTCACTCGTGGCGAACGATCGAGAGGGCAAAAGCTGAACTCGGGGTCGTTGCCGAGAAACGGGCCTTTGATAAAAGCTGGCAGTGGTTCATTCCGGGACTCGATTTTAGCGAAGACCGCCACACCGCCTCGTCACAATAGATTGGCGGTCTTGGGGAAAAAACGCGAAGACCGCCACAAGGCCGCCAAGGCCGCCACGATAAAACCGAGCTTATCAAATACCGTGGCGGTCTTGGGGGGTGCTTGGCGGTCTTGGGGAAAAAACGCGAAGACCGCCAAGCAAAAGAGACGGGCGGAGTTGGCGGTCTTGGGAAAATCAGTATTAAAAAGTCCCCGGAAGCGCAGCAACGCCTCCGGGGACCGATGCACCTAAACATTTTTGACAAACCGAAGATGCAACGGAGATTTTAATCATGGTAGCTAGAAACAGTAAAGCAGTTCTTGATCGTGCGACATTCACGACAAGCAGGTTAATGGATTTCTGCAGCCGAAAGGAACTAATAGCGCAAACCGGGCATCAGCCGGCCGAATGGCCGCTGGTTGCGTTAAAAGAGCTGATCGACAATTCTCTTGACGCATGCGAAGAGGCCGGAATCTCGCCGGTCATTACCGTCGCTGCTGGTGATGATGGGATAACGATCACTGATAACGGTCCGGGCATCCCATCTTCCACTATCGATGGCGTGATGGATTTCTCGGTCAAGGTCTCAAGCCGGGAAGCATACGTATCACCAACGCGAGGGGCGCAAGGCAACGCGCTGAAAACAATCCTTGCCATGCCCTTTGTGCTGAGCGGCGAATCCGGCCGCGTGGTCATCAGCGCCAATGGCATTCAGCACAGCATCATATTCAGCGTTGATCAAATTCGACAGCAACCGGTTGTCGAGATCGAGCGCGACAACTCAATCCTGGATAGCGGCACATCGGTGTTCATCGAGTGGTTGGATTTAGCATGCTCAGACGACGGTATCGAGCGCCGTTTTTTACAATTTGCCGACGATTATACGTGGATCAATCCGCACATGACTTTGAGTACGGACTGGTTCGGGAAGGTTACTACCGTCCAGGCAACCGCGCCCGATTGGAAGAAATGGCTCCCGACAGACCCAACATCGCCGCATTGGTACACGGCCGAGCGTCTTGAGCGGCTGATCGCCGGGTACGTCACACACGATGACGATCCGCGAACAGTCCGCGCGTTCGTATCGGAGTTCAAAGGCCTGTCCGGATCACGAAAGCAGAAGGAAGTGCTGGATGCAACCGGACTGGCGCGGGCAACGTTGACTGATCTAGTCACTGACAATACCATTGATAACAACATTGTCTCGTCGCTGCTGCAAGCCATGAAAGTTGCGACAAAGCTGGTCAAGGCGCCAGCGCTGGGCGTGATCGGAAAAGCGCATTTCGAACAGCGGTTCGAGGCCGGCGGCGTCGAGATGGAAACGTTCGGTTACGACAAGGGCGTCGAAATGGTTGACGGCATTCCAACGCTTATTGAGGTGGGGTTCGGCGTGGACAAGCAAGGCATGTCCGGCGACGCCGATGTTCCCCGCCGCTTGATCACGGGAGTCAACTGGTCGCCGGGCATCGTGAATCCCTTTCGATCACTGGGAGGCTACGGCAACAGCTTGAATAGCGCTCTTGCCGAGGCGAGGTCGGGCGCTGATGAGCCGATTGTTATGGTTCTGCACATGACATGCCCACGCGTCGAATATACCGACAGAGGCAAGTCTGCGGTGGTGCTGTCATGAGCGCTGCCGACCTGATCACAAAATGCGTGAACCGCTCAACGTCGAAATGGAAAAAGCAACGTAACAGCGAGGACCGGAGCAGCGCGCGGGCGTCTTCGCGTTCAAATGCGTTTCGGCAGCGCGACAACTATCTGACGGAAATCATCCCCGTCATTATCGAAGCGGCCTACATGAAAGCGAGTGCAGGCGGGACATTGCCGGCAATGGCGCGACAAGTCATGTATGCCGCAAGGCCGCTGGTCGCCAAATACACAAGCAGGGAGTTAAGATCTGAATATTTCACACAAAATTTGCTTCCTAATTATATGCGCGACCACCCCGAGAAGACGAAAGACTGGGACATCGTTTTCGATGCGCGCGGTCACCTCCACGAACCGCATACATCGGCAATTGTGCCACTGGGGACATTGGATGTTCGCGAATACCTGCGTAGCGTCTGCCAGCCATGTATTACGCCGGCTGCCACATCATCGGCGAGCGTTAAGACAAGCGGACCACCGGGGCGCTACAGCGCAATTCTGTTTATCGAGAAAGAGGGCTTCATGCCGCTGTTCAAGAAGGTAAAGCTGGCCGAGCGTTACGATATTGCCATTATGAGCACAAAAGGGATGTCGGTGACGGCGGCGCGCGGACTTGTGGACTCGCTATGCCATGAGCACGATATCCCGCTGCTGATCTTGCACGATTTCGACAAGTCCGGATTTTCGATTGTCGGGACGCTGATGCGCGACACTGACCGATTCGAATTTGAGAACACATTCAAAGCCTATGATCTGGGGATTCGCCTTGCCGATATTGAAGAGTGGGGTTTGAATTACGAGCACGCGCCCATCGGGGGCTACGAAGCGCGCCACAAAGCGGCGGAAAACATGAGGTTAAACTTCGCCACCGAAGACGACGTGGAGAAGCTGCTGGATTATCGTGTCGAGCTGAATGAGTTCGCCAGCGACAAGTTCATCGAGTGGATCGAGTCAAAGCTGGATGAGCATGGTATCGAGAAAGTGGTCCCCAATAAAGACTTGCTGATCGAGGCTTACCGCGCTGCGAAGGTGGAGCAAATTGTAAAAAGTCAATCCGAGGAGATCATTGAGCATGCTAAGGGGTGTGTGGCCGCCGAACCGATTGACGAGAATCTTACAAAACGAATCCATGACGTACTGGATGAGAACCCCAAAATGTCTTGGGACGAGGCCGTTTTTAGCATTGCCGACGCCGCCGAAGAATAAAACGGCAAGCGGCAAGATTGCATGATGGAAGGGTAAAATGATCACGATCGAGAATAGTCTGCACGGCACTAACCGCGAGTTGCTGGATGTCAATGTCGGCGACACAATATCGGCGCATTGGGCCGCTCAAGTAGCGATCGAGCTCTGCGGTATTTCTGGGTGTGATCAGTGCGGGCGGCTCGGCGAGAACGGGCCGCAGAATGGCTTTATCGCCGTTGAGCTTGACGGCGGGGCGGTGTTTATTTCCCCGACAGGCGACGATTTTGAGGGCATACCAAACCATTGCCAGCATCGAGAAAACGCCGCAGAATCAATTACAGGCGGTCAAAATTTCGGGGGCAACACCAAAAGCACCGAAACACAGCCGGCTGAGCCGAATCCGGTATCCGAAGCGCTGAAACGATTGCTTGAACTGCGCCAGGTGGTTAATACGCTGCCGAGCCATTTATCAGCATGGCTCGGCAATGCAATCGATCAGTACCTATCGGGAGCAGAAGCGCTAGACCATTGCCTGATGCTGTCCCTGCCGGTGTCGGGAACCGTGCCGGCGAACGCCATGCACCAGCGTGAAATTAGAAACGCGAATCTTACTGAAGCGGCGACACTGCTTGAACCAGGCCAATCGGCATGGAGGCAGGCGGGCGCATTGATGACGGCCATTACAAAATTCGATCTTGGCGAGCTGCCGCATGGCCGGGTCCACAATCATATCAAAATTGCGTACACCACCGGCGTGCGTATCCCATCATCGCGGGTTGGTCTATCTGACGTTTTAGCAAGAAAATAAACCGTTTTTTTCTTGTAAAATCAGCATGTTATAATTACTTTGAGCGTAATGCTTGACGAGCACTCGTCGGCTGGCGGATGGTGGCTCTACTCCTATTCTGCGCATCCGCCGGCCACCTCTATCAAACCTATTGAGACATAATGAAGCCATCAAAAGAAGTTAAAGAGGCGGTTGAAAATTTCCACCACTGGAAGCTGGAAGCTCAGCAGCTCGAATCAAAGTTGACGGCCAGCAGCCAGCGTTTGGCTGAGTTGCGAACTGAGTTAAGTCAGCTTGATCATGAAAAAGAAAACGCTGCAAAGGCGCGGAAGGATGCCGCGAATCGGATTGCTACTGGCGAGATCGACGAGCGTGAGTTTACTGAAATTCGTAAGAGGCATGGCGAGCTGTCGGAAAGGATCGACGAGACTGCCGACTTGCTGGAAGCCTTCGACCGCGCTGTTGATGGGTTGCAGGCCGGGTTGAATGACGCTCGGGGGCACGTGGGAATCGCAAAAACTAAAGTCAATCGGGCATATGTCCGACAGATTCAAAATGAAATCAAAGAAAAATGTGGCGATTTGATAATGCTCGGATTGGCCGCACAGCACGGCGGCGGCTCCCAAACCGGACGTGACGGGATGGGTTATTTTCTCTGCGGCGTGCTGACCGGCAACGAAAACCGGCAGCCGGAGCACGAGGGCATCCTGGAGCTGATGGGTGAGATTCAGAAAGATTTAGGGCTGGAGGACTGACTGATGGAAAAATGGTACGACATTAAAAATCAATCGGGCCGGGCCGCGATTGATATCTTTGGCATTATCGGTGATCAAGTCAGCGCGCAGAGCTTTAAGAGTGAGCTTGACGCGTTGAAAGACGTAAACGAAATCACATTAAATGTCCATAGTCGCGGCGGCTCTGTCTTCGAGGGCCTTGCCATTCACGGCATGCTGGTTAATCATCCGGCGCGGGTCACGGCAAATGTTGATGGCATGGCGGCAAGTATCGCGTCGATTGTTGTCATGGCTGCAAACACAGTTCAGATCGCCGAGAACGGTTTTATCATGATCCACAATCCCTCTGCAGCCGCGTTTGGAAGCAGCGACGAATTGCGAAGGCTCGCCGATCTTTCGGACCAACTACGCGATCAGATGATTTCAATTTATCATAAGCGGACGAATATCGATCCAAAAGAGCTCGGCAAAATGATGGATAACGAGACGTGGATGAACGGGCGCGAGGCCCACCGACTCGGGTTTGTCGATGTTGTGACTGAGCCTGTCGCAATCGCCGCGTGTCTTGATCCGGAAACGTTCGCGCACGCACCAACCGAGCTTGTCCTCGAGGACAGCGGTTTGATTCAAGAGATCCGGGCCGAGTGGTGCGACGCGCCAGAGCTGCAGGCAGAGTTTTTGGATTTTGAATCGTTCATGGCATATCGCAGAAATCTGGATAGCGTCATGATCATTCGGGATCGGGTTACATCGTGAACGTGATCGCGCTCGGTGAGGCTTTGGATCGTCGGTTCTTCGAAGCAAACCCGGCGTTTCAATATTGTTTTCGCACACCACTACCCGGCGA
>DEII01000134.1:0-6112 GCA_002352385.1 Methylococcaceae bacterium UBA2778
GTCGATATAGCGACGAAACGTCCGTTCGCATACACCCAATAACTGCGCCGCTTCCTCTTGCGTCAAGCGCTTCACGTACCACCGTTCATAAACATCTTCGAATCGCATTTGTCGTGTTTCCTGTAGCCATCTGGCCCGGCTCATGCCCCCTCCTTTCGAGTTCACATAAACCGGACAGTTTATTTGCTACAAAACCGGACAAAATATTAACTCGTAACAGACTCATGGAATGGCGGGCATCTCGAATACTTTCATTGCCGGGAAACGTGCGCTAAAATTCTATTGACTGATTTGTCATTGAAAATGTATGTATCCATGTAAATCGATATACGGAAGTACCGAAGAAATATGGAAAGCCGGCATGGCTCGACCGTCCCAAGAATTTTTCCCGTTGTCGAATTGATTAGCTAATCGACAGTGCGAGTGACTGATGGGCGTAATCTGCGCTCCACACTTTGCTCCTCCTCCGCTCGATACACTGCTCTGCGGCGTAACGCTCTCGGCAGCACTTCGCGTTGCGTGCCGTGACACAGAGCGCCAGAGCGCTGAAACGCGGAGGACGGATTACGCCCTTTTCGGAAAGCCTCCCGGAATTGACTAAAAAAAACGTGCATCGCCATTGGGTAAAGATGTGAATACGAACCACAACCGGTCTCAATACGTCAACCTGGAAGAGGCGGGGCTCTTTCGCGACGTGAGTTTGAAGAGCATTGATCGATATTTCGCTTATTGCTTCGAAGAAGAAATCAGCAGCGGCGATATTTTGTTGTCCCCTGACACGGAAAACCAACATATTTATCTTTTGTTATCGGGTCTATTACGAGTTCATCTGGGCGGAACTGATTCTGAACCGATCAATTATGTCCACCCTGGGGAGTGTGTCGGAGAAATATCGATTATCGACCGATTGGAGCCGTCGGCTTATGTGGTAGCCGAGACAGATACGCGCGTATGGGCTATCCCGCACGAAACCTTCTGGAGAATGGTCGACGCCTCTCACACCGTGGCAAAAAACTTGCTGTACATCCTCGCCCGCCGGTTGCGTCAAGGGCATGGCGTCATCTGTAATCATCGCGAGCTGCAGAAGCAACTACAGCAGGATGCGATGATCGATGGGTTGACGGGCGTCCATAACCGACGCTGGTTTGATAATATCATACGCGGTGGAATTCAACGCAGCCTCGAAACCCATCGGCCCTTGTGTCTTCTGTTAATCGACATCGACTATTTCAAATCCTTCAACGATCAGTTCGGCCACTTGACCGGGGACAGAATATTACGCGATATTGCCGGCATCTTGCTGAAACAGCTGCGCACAGATGATATGCTGGCTCGGTTCGGCGGGGATGAATTCGTTCTGGCGTTGCCCGAAACCACCTTGGAGAATGCTTTGAGAATCGCCGAGGAACTGCGTCGAGGCACGCATCGCCTGCCGCTCCGAGGGAAACAAATGCAATTGTCAGCGACTCTCACCATTAGTGTCGGTATATCCGATCTGCGCTCTGAAGATGATATCGATACCCTGTTCGAACGGACGGACAATGCTTTGTATCAGGCTAAGAGCCGCGGGCGGGATTGTATTGTTTGTTTGTAACGCCCTCCCGGGCGCTGGTCTGATGAACGCTGGTGGAACACCGTTTCTGCTCCTTGCGGCATCCATTATCCCGTCGACATTATGGGAATAGTGCGCGGAGTCTTCGTGCCACGGTTTGCCACAATCCGGAAAAAGGGTGATTCTCGATCGTTCCGATGCTCCGGAATCGGGATCAGCCTTCTGGATTAGTTGATGCCCCGACAGAACCGCATCAAATTCCGCCGCAGCCTGCGCGGCAAGCTCCTCTGGTTCGGGGTGCTCCCAACCATTGCTGTCTTGACCGGCATCATTATCCACACCGGTCAAGGCATGTATGGCATAGCGCGCTCGGATAACGAGCTGCTTCTGCGTAATCTGGCCACTGAAGTCGCTCTGGAGGTCGAGCGGAGCAATACTCGCGCGGTGCTTGCTGCACGGATCATGGCTTTGGCGGAGGAGCAGGGCCTGTTCGGCAAACGCCGCGAATCGAGCGAATTCGCACGCCGGGTGCTGGAGTCCTTTCCGGAATTTACCGGCGCCTACTTCGGCTACGAGCCCGACGCCGACGGCAACGATGCTCTCTTTGCCGCTTCTGAAGAAGGGCGGAAAATGGCTGGTACGACGGGCAAGTCGGGCCGCTTCATTCCGTACTGGTTCCGTGATCCGGCCAAGAAAGGCAAGATCAGCATCGAGCCCCTGGTCGATATGGAGAGCAGTCTCTATTATGCGGGGATGAAGAAGCGCTTCCTCGAGACAAGGCAGCGCGATATTGTCACCGAACCCTATGTGTATGAGGGCAAGATGATCGTCGAACAGACCTCGCCCATCGTCATCGACGGCCGCTTCGTCGGCATCGCCGGCGTGGATCGGGCGTTGACCGATATCGTCGATTTTCTCAAGCGCATAAAAAAGGAGGATGAGGTCGACATCTTTCTGATCAGCCGCACCGGACGCTTCATCGCAGCGACCACCGATCAGGTTCAGAGCCTCAAAACCAAAGCGGTTCGGGAAACGCCCTATCGCGATCTTTTTGCGCGGTTGTACGGTGGCAAAAAAGCACAGGATCTGGTCGTTGCCGCCGACCCCTTCGATCGGGAGGACGACTACTATTATGTCTCCGCTTCGGTCAAGACCGGCAATTGGATCGTGGTGATCCGCAAGGCGGAGGACGAGATCGTCGCACCGATCTGGCGTAATGTCATTAATTCGCTGGCGATTGCCGGCCTCGGCCTGCTCATCGTATTGGCGCTGCTGCTCGGGGTAACGACCTCGATCACCCGACGCATTCGTGCCGCCGCCTCCGCGGCGGATCTGATGGCGTCCGGCGTGCTGCCCGAAGAGACAACGCTGGAGAGCCGTGCGAAAGACGAGATCGGGTTGATGAATCGAAGTTTCAATCGTGTCACGGAATCGTTCAGAGAGATTACACGGGTCTGCATCGCCGTTGCGGACGGCGACTTCAGTCAGCAGGTGACGCCGCGCGGCGATCGGGACGAATTGGCCGATGCCATCAACCGCATGACCGCCCGGCGTAAAAAAGCCGAGGATGAGTTGCGGGCGATCACCTCGAAAACCGAGCGGGAACACCACTTTTCGAGCGCTCTCAACACATTGAACGACATTATGAGAGACGAGCAGGCGCTCGAACCGTTGTGTGAAAAAACCATCAGCTACCTTGCCCGGGTTCTCGCTCTGCCGATGGCAGCCCTTTATGTACGCACCGGCGACGACCGGTTGCTTTGCGAGGCCGGCTACGCCTACCCTTCCGACCGGCGTCCGCCGGACCGAGCCATGGGCGAAGGCTTGTTGGGGCAGGCGGCGAAAGAGATGCAAGCGATCGAAACCGCCGACTTCGATGACGACTGTCTGCTCCGGTTCGGCTTCGGTGACCTCGCGCCCAAGCGGTTGCTTTTTTTTCCTCTGGTCCTCAATGAGGCGACCGTCGGTGTCATGGAACTCGCTCTGTTAAAGAAGCTGGACCGGCACCAGGAGGAGTGGTTGAAGCATGCAGCCAACTCCATTGCGGTCTCGATCCGTCTCGTTCTCGATATCGACAAGCGCAAGCGGGCGGAAGAGGAGCTGATGACGGCGATGGAGAAGACCGATGCTGCCAATCAGGCAAAAAGTGATTTTCTGGCGAATATGAGCCATGAAATCCGTACGCCGATGAATGCCATCATCGGCATGTCTCACCTGGCGTTGAAAACCGGTTTGAACCGCAAGCAGCGCAACTATATCGAAAAGGTGCACCGTTCCGCCGAGGCGCTGCTGGGCATCATCAACGATATCCTCGACTTTTCCAAAATCGAGGCGGGGAAGCTGGAAATGGAATCCATCGACTTCCGGCTCGAGGATGTGCTCGACAATCTTGCCAACCTGGTTGGGCTGAAAGCGGAGGAGAATGGATTGGAGCTGCTGTTCGATACCGACCTGAATGTCCCCATGGGGCTGGTGGGCGATCCATTGCGGCTGGGGCAGGTACTGATCAATCTGGGCAACAACGCGGTCAAATTCACCGAAGAAGGTGAGATCGTCGTCAGAACACGGTTGCTGGAACAAGATGCGGAGCAGGTCACGCTGCAATTCTCGGTGTGCGATACCGGTGTCGGATTGACCGCTGAACAGCAGGCCAAACTGTTCCAGTCGTTTACCCAGGCGGACAGCTCCACCACGCGAAGATATGGCGGCACCGGCCTCGGACTTTCCATCTGCAAACATCTGGTGGGCATGATGGGGGGTGAAATCCGGGTGGAGAGCGAGCCGGGCAGAGGTTCCGCCTTTCACTTTACCACCCGGTTCGGTCTCAGCCGGGAGCAGCAGCAACCACGGCCGCACCTCACTTCCGACTTGCGTGGGCTGCGTGTGCTGGTGGTGGACGACAATGCCACCGCCCGGGAGATTCTGCTGGCGATGCTCGATTCGTTCGGTTTTCAGGCGGCTGCCGCGGCCAACGGTAGAGAGGCCTTGCAGGCGATCGACAAAGCGATCAGGCAAAAGGAACCGTACCAATTGGTGTTGATGGACTGGAGGATGCCGGGCATGGACGGTGTCGAAGCGGTGCGCCGCCTGCAAAGCGACAGGAGGTTCAGCGAGCAGCCGCCGGTGATCATGGTGACCGCCTACGGACGGGAAGAGGTGGTCGAGGCGGCTCATGGGATCAAAACCAGCGGTGTGCTGGCAAAACCGGTGACCCCTTCGACGCTGTTGGATACCATCATGCCGGCCTTCGGTCATACGGTGACCACTCAGGTGCGCGCCGCTGCACACCGCGAAGGGGAACTGGAGGCGATCGCCCATCTTCGCGGCGCACGGGTTCTGCTGGTGGAGGACAATGAGATCAACCAGGAGCTGGCGCTAGAACTTCTATCCAACAGCGGAATCCTTGCGACCGTGGCCAACAACGGACGCGAGGCGCTCGAGATGCTCGAAAACGAGCGTTTCGACGGCGTGCTAATGGACGTGCAGATGCCGGTGATGGACGGCTACAGTGCCACCCGGGCGATCCGCAAGCAGGCGCGCATCAAGGATCTGCCGGTCATTGCCATGACCGCCAACGCAATGGTCGGCGACCGCGAGAAAGCGCAGCAGGCGGGAATGAATGATCATATCGCCAAGCCGATCAATGTGCATCAGATGTTGACCACCATGGCCAGGTGGATCACTCCCAGCGAACCGTTGGAAGAGTCGCCTGCATCGAAGGAACAGACCACTTCGGGCCCCGAAAAAGCGGCAGTGGCTTCGGGCGAAAACGAGACATGCGCCGAACGACTATCCTCGGAACAGACGCCGGCATCGAGAGAGGGCGTCGAGGACGCTGAGCATACGTTGCCGCACGACCCGATCGAGGAACTTTCGGAGTTCGATGCCGAGAGCGGTCTGCATCGTATGGGTGGTAACCGCTCGCTCTATCTTCGACTGCTCAAAGAGTTTGCACGCAATCATGCCGGTGACGCGGCAAAGATCGAGGCGGCGATCGATGAAAAAGCGTGGTCCGTGGCTCACAGCCTGATTCACAACCTGAACGGGGTGGCCGGGAATCTCGCAGCTGTGGCATTGCATGACGCGGCGAAGGCGCTCGAGCCGCGGGTTTTGGCGCCGGATCACGATGAGAAAGTGATTCTGTCCGGCTGCGCGGTGCTGAAGCAAGCCCTTCTGTTGGCCGTCACCGAGGCGCGGACCCTTTTCGGCGAACAGCAAGATGACCGGCGGACCCCTGAACCGGTTGATGCGCGACTGCCATCGAAGCTGGCGCGGGAGACGGCGATGCGGCTGCGGGAGGCGGTCAACATCGGGGATGTGGTCGAGCTGTCAGCCGCAGCATCGGCGCTGCCTGCCAATTCGTATTATGCCGTAAAGATCCTGGAATTAACGGAGGCGTTCGATTTCGATGGCCTCGATGCACTGGCGGATGAGATGGAACGTGCCGCCGACACTTCTGTCGACTAGGAGGCTGTCCGAGAATAGCGATCGTAGCGAGGGCGAGACTGATGGAGTCAGATTTTTCGATCATTTGAGGCGAATAGTGAGCCTATTTAACGA
>DEII01000134.1:6149-28492 GCA_002352385.1 Methylococcaceae bacterium UBA2778
TTCTCGGACAGCCTCCTAGCGAAAGCCGTCGCCTTGGACGGTTGGATTCCATCAAGCCGATCGTCGTGCGCCTTGCGTTCGATGTCCACATGAGATGCCGGATTGATGGATCGATACCGCCCAAGCCCCTCAGACAATCATTCGAATGACTCATGCTTCATCTGATCAGCTACCTGATAGTTTTTATTTGTGCCTTCGTGTTGATGCTCCTGGTTGACGACAATCCCCGCCACGTGACGCTGCTCGAATATCTGATGTTCGCCATCATGCTGTATTGCGGATATTCGATGTTCAGGATCATGGTAAAAATATGGCGGGACGAAAACGGGGAGGTCTGATAGGTTCAGCTACCAATCGCCGAACGGCAAGCGGCTGACCGAAGTGGTCGACGGCGAAGCTGCTGTGATGCTTCAGCACGAGGTCGATCATCTATACGGAAGGTTATTGAGTGACGATGTCCGACCGAGCCGTTTCATACCATTTAACCGTTTCAGCCGCTTCTCTGGCAAGCTTTTTTCGTTCTGCTACGACCAAAAGATGTCCGACGAAGCGTGCCATTTTCTGATCGAAGCGGGCTGGCTGCGGCGGCGCCGTGCCGCGCCCAGTAGTGGTATCCGCTGAAAGGACAATTACGCCCGCTCAATTGGGCCCGCCGTTTCGGGTGAGCATGGAGATCGACGGTGCGGCAAGGGACGCACGGGAATTGGTTATTTCACTCACATTTCGGAGAAGCCTGCGAGCGCACCGCCCGCTGCCGCAAAGTGACCGGCTTTCATGGTCTGGCACAATTGCTGCGTTCTAGTCTGGTATTGCACGCTCGGCCCGGTTTCCGTTCAACGCAGCCGCCTGCTTTACCGAAGCGGTGTTTGCAGAAGAGGCTGGAAACACGGAATCCCGACCAAAGTATGAGAGCCGATCGTTTCGAGCAGCGTGGAGGCAGACCGATTTATCAGATGGAGGGTTCGATGAACGAAACAGAAAATGTCACCGCTATATCCGGGCCGACCTCAGGCTGCAGCAGGGCCTGCCGTAGTGTTGCTGTGCTGTTGTGGGTGCTCGTGATTTCGGCGGTCGCGGCGGGTACCGGACCGGCGTCGATTTCTGCTGCACCGATGCAGCTGCCGGACGCCGGCTTGAGCAGCATCCATACCCTGGATATCTACAACGATCACGGACGGATTCATGCGCTGCTCTCCGGAGTAGCGACCGACGGCGGCGAGATCGTCCTGCGGCATTTGGCGTCGGCAGACGGTGGCCGGAGCTGGTCCGTTCCGGTCACTGTCAATTGCGGCATCGCCCCGGCCAAGCCCTCCCGGCGCGGCAACGACTTTCAGCTGGCGGCATCCGGCCAGCAGATCGTCGTCGCCTGGCAAACACTCGACAAGCAGAAATGGATCACACCAATGGTTATCGCACTCTCCCGGGATGGCGGCAAGAGCTGGCAAGCCGGGCCGAACCCCGCGGGCGGTAAGCCCCTGATCAACCAGGGTTACATAGATATCGCTGCCGACCGTGAAGGCGAATTTCACATCGTCTGGCTCGACGATCGCGAAGAGCACGGAAATTTTCAGGGATTGCGCTATGCGAAAGGCCACAGTCAGGCGGGCGGGCTGGTTTGGGAGGCACAGAAGACGCTGGACGAAAGCACCTGTACCTGCTGCTGGACGGCGATCACGATGTCGTCGGATCGCAACCTGCACGTGCTGTACCGGGATCACGAGCCGCGTGATATGGCGCTGGCCGGTTCGTCCGATGCGGGAGCCTCCTGGAAGACGCTGGGCTCGGTCGGTGGATTCAACTGGCAATTCGCCGGCTGCCCGCATCGCGGCGGCGGCATTGCAGCGATGGAACAGAATCGCCGGGTCCATCTGCATACCGTAGTATGGAATGGAAACGTCGCCGACAGTGGGCTCTACTACCTCCGTTCCATGGACGGCGGGCGGCACTGGGAGGTACCGTGGAAGATCCATGATGCGCTTTCCGGTCCCGGGGATGTCGCCTTGCTGGATGCCAAGCGGGTTGGCATCGTCTACACGGTAGAAGAGCAGGATCGGCGACAGGTCATGCTGCTTCGATCCAACGATGGCGGCAAATCCTGGAGCAAGGCGCAGCCTCTGTCGGCCCCCGGTGCCAAGGCATCGCATCCCCGCCTGATCGCAAACCCGGGGGGCTACCGCGCTTTCTGGAGCGAGCAGCGGGACAACGGTGTTTCGGAGTGGATGACGGCACTTTTCGCCACCGAGGCTGCAACGATGCCGGCTGCTCCATCAATCTAGAATCGGCTGAGGAGAACCAATCATGATGCGCACCTGTTCTATTTTGCTTGTGGCCAGTTTTTTTCTATGCCGGGCGGCGTCGGCAACCGTTGCGCCCGACGCCGGCGTTATCGCACACGGGACGCCTGACGAGTCGCTGCAAAGCATACTCGGGCTATCCGCGCCCCCGCCTGAAGAGCACGGGGAGGACCGAAGGTTTCTGACCGGGCCTGTCTTCGGACCCAATCCCGGTACGGATGCCATGGAAGGGACGCTGCTGGCACACGCGATACTGGTCAAATCGATGCCGCAGAAAGAGCAGATGATCAACGCTGCGCCGGAACGGATCGAGTTGTGGTTCAACGAGGGCGTCGGGTCGAAATACACCTCGTTGGCGGTGGTCAATAGCGAAGGAAAGCGCGTCGATAAAAAAGACGGGGCGCTCGATTTTTCCGATCGTTCCCATCTCAGCGCGACGCTCGAGTCGCTGCCGCCGGGCCGCTACGGTGTGCGCTACCGGGTTCAGTCGGCTGATGGCCACATCGTGACGGGGAAATATTTCTTCACAGTCGGCGAACAATAGCCAACCATTGCCGCGAGGCCCGGCGGGCTGCGCGGCTCCAGTTCGACTCATACGCCGTCCATACGGCGTGTTGCAACCAACCCTGGAGGTGGAACCATGAAAATGCAATTGGGGATTCTGTTCGTTCTGATGCACTTTTTTTCTCAGCAGGCGTCTGCTCAGGTCGGGGGGCAATCGAAATCGCCCGGTCGCGGACTGGAATGTCTGGTTGCTTCGGACTTCTATATCGTTCATCTGACCGCCTTCCAGAACCCGAAGAATGATTCGTCCGCGCAAGCGCTGCGAGGCGCTTTTTCGAGCTTCTGCCAGGAGATCCCGGCGACAGGACAGACCTTCATTTCGATGGATCTGCTGGACCGCGATGCTCGGCAGCTTCCCGTCGAAATTCGGGTGGTCGAAGCGGCCGAGTCGATGGGGACCGGCGAATGGACCGACATCGAGACGATCGCCCGGGTTGCACCGCGGGTTTACAAGAACGGCGTCGCGGAGGTGGTGGTCGACTTCAAAAGGCCCGGGAACTATGCGGTCAAACTGATGGTCGGCGACGACAGGTTCGCAGACGAGATTCGTATTCCGTTGAAAGTCGCAATCGACCCGGTATTCAATCCCGATATTCTTGCGCCGCTGGTGCTGCCGACGCTGTTCGGCCTGATCGCTTTCGGCCTCTACCGGCTTGTGGTCTTCCGCTTCGAGCGCAAGCGGGCCGCCGAGGCGAGTCTTTGATCGTGCCGTCAACAGGGTTACTGCGGCAGGCTTTATGGAGCCCGCCTGCGCGCAACCAGATAGATGAGTCCTCCAGCCAGTACAGCGGGCAGAACGATTCGGCTCAGCAGCCAAAATGAATTGGGCAGCTGAGTGACGAAGCCTTTGAAATCGTTATTCATGTCAGGCGAGTACTCATTCGGAAGAATGCATAAGGTGTAGTCATGGAATATTCCGCCGAAAAATGAGCATCGTGCGCGTTCCCTGATGTAGTCCTGCCGGTCGCTGAAATCGATCGAGGAATCGTCGAAAACCGACTGAAGCACGTGCTGCTTGGCTTGATACTGTTCAACCGCGGTGTCGGGACGGTTCTCGAACTCGAAATGGAAACTGTCGCCCGCTGGGGCAACGGTATAGGGGTAGCTTTTCCCCTCCCACTCGAAGACATAGTTGGTTTGGGCGCTTCCGGATGACGACGCAATCACGAAAAGAGCTGCAACGGTTAGCAGCGACTTCGTGCATTTTTTCCGTTTCATTTCGGCTCCTTGTCAGGGTTCGGTTCTTTGCTGCATCGTCCCATCGACGCTCAATTCACCGGGGCCTGTGGCGGCCAGAACCAGCAGTCCGCCGATCATCGAGATCTCTTTCCAGAAAGCGTTGCCGAAATCGCCATGAAAAATGAAGGCGGTGAGCAGCGTGAACCCGACCAGCGCCAGCGCTGCGATCCGCGTCTGATAACCGACGATGACGGCCAGCCCGGCCAGAAACTTGATGATGAACCCGATCCACACCAGCACTCCGGGGATCCCCTTGGCCGCCGCGAAGTCGATCGGTACGGCGCCCGTAGCCAAGCTGAGCCCTCCCTTGAAATAGATGAATACCAGCAGAATACGGCCGATCAGAAGGGCGTATCTGGAATTCTGAAGTTGATCGAGCATTGTGCCTCCATCCCGGTTATACGTGACAAAAGGTAAAAACCGCGCAAAACGAGCCCAGCCCCCGGTGATCGTGCCGGTCTCGGCCTGTCGGACGGCCGGCACAATGGAAATCAGGGCTGGGTGCGCGATCGGTGTGTATCGCGACCACGGCTGTTAAGCCTGAAATGGTGAGCACAGCGTATCCCGCACTCTGCGGCGCAGTGCAGGGTGTGCCGCGCGCACCGGTCGGCCTTCATCCGTTCGCGAGTACTATACTGAGCGGGCTGCCTTGCCTGCCAGAGTGAGTAAAAGAATTTCGCATCCCCGCCGCACCGGATGCTTTCAGGCTGCCGCCCCTTTACTCCTTCTCTCCGGTTTTTCCGGTCGCCTGCGCAGTTATGCCGATGATCGCCTTGCGATACTTGTAGATGAGGACTCCGGCGGCAACGCCCAGCCCGAAAACCACTCCAGGATGTCGCGCCAGCTTCGACAGGAAGCCGCCTCCCGCCTGCGAGGAGGCGGCCATGGCAGCACCTGCGCCTGCGGCGCCTTTGGCTGCCTGCGGTATATTGGCCATCATGTGGCCGGGACCCGGGCCCATGCCGCCCATCATCGGCCCCATTCCCATCTCGCCCATCATCTTGCCCATGCCGCCGGCAGATTTCGCCGATTCGGCCATTCCCTTCATCATGCCTGCGGCTTTCGCGGCCGTTGCCATGCCCTCTGCTCCGTGTACGTGTGCCATAACACTTCTCCGGTCATGTTGCAATATCGCCCGAACAAACTCGGACGAATCATAAGGTTTTGATTATATGTCATCCCCGTGCGTCGAACAACCGGTGTGGCTGCCCGCCGCTGCGAACATCGGCATCGCATGGTGACCGGACGCATGTCCGGTCTCGGCCCGGAGCGTGCATAACCGATTGCGATTCCGGGCGGATGCAATCATCATAAGTCCCCTGTTTTTTGGCGCAACCCGACTCCGACCCCATGAGCACAGAAACCAACGACATCGCGAAATATGGCGCCGCACAGGCCACCAGGCGTGGCCTGGCAAGGGCGCTTATCACGCTGCTGGAAATCCTCCTCTGCGTTGTCGGGATGGTGCTGCTGGTCTATCTGGATACGCTGGTGGGAGAACATGCCGAGCTGTCCATGGTCGGCGACAGCGTGAGCTACGGTCTGCTGCTGCTCACTGGGCTGTTTACCGGGTTCCATTGCGTCGGGATGTGCGGTCCGCTGGTGATCTATTACACCGCGCATGCGGCCAGGCGGTCGGAGAAGAGCTACGCGGCGCATCTTTCTTACGGAGCGGCCAAGACCCTCTCCTACACGACGATCGGCGCCCTGTTCGGTGGCCTCGGCGCCATTGTCGCGTTTACCCCTGTCATACGGGGAGTGGCGGGCGTTGCAGCGGGCCTGTTTCTGCTGCTGTTCGGCCTCGGCATGCTCAATGTATTCGCGCCGCTGAGGCGCTTCCACATCAGGACGCCCGGTTTCATCATGCGGTTTGTCGGCGGCACCTACCGGAAGCACAGCAATCCTTTCATCATCGGTCTGCTGAACGGCTTGATGATCATCTGCGGGCCGCTGCAGGCGATGTATATCATGGCGGCGGGGACCGGCAGCCCGATCGAAGGGGCGACGATGTTGTTTCTCTTCGGTGTCGGCACGCTGCCGGCGATGCTCGGGTTCGGGGCGCTGACCAGCGCTCTGTCCGCGCGCATTGCGCCGAAAGTGATCAAGGCCTCCGGCTTCATCGTGATGGGGCTCGGCGTCATCATGCTTAACCGCGGTCTGACGATGACCGGGTCGGGCTACGATTTCAACTCGGTGGCGGCGCGTTTTTCCCGCGAACCCCCTGCGCGGGCACCGACTCAGTACGCCCAGGCCGGCTATCAGGTGATCCATATGGCGGTAACCCACAAGGGGTTCGAGCCCAATCAGTTTACCCTGCGCCGGGGGGTGCCGGTGAAATGGATGATCGATGGAAAAGAGCTGGACTATTGCAACCAGCGGATCGTCGTGCCGATGCTGGGGCTCGAATTCGATGTGAAGCAGGGGAAAAACATCATCGAGTTCACGCCGCAGCAGACGGGCGTGATTCCCTGGACCTGCTGGATGGGGATGATTCCGGGTGCCTTTATCGTGCGGGAGGAGGATGTGCCGCCGAAGGCCGTTGAGTCCACCAAAGCAACAAATTCACGACCGACCGAGGAAGCGTCTGTGGATCGACAACCGCGTCGGCGGCTGGCCGAATGGGCGAAGGACTTTGGCGAGACGGTTGCAGAATGGATCGAAGCACTCAAGCGGCACTGGCGGCCCGATGACGCCTCGCCTGCCGGATAAACGATGCCGAATCATGATGCACCGCCCGCCCGCTTGCAACCCATATCAGCTGCTTTCCGCTGGTGGCAGTGCGCTTCAAATCTGCGGTATTTCGCACAGCGCCTGTGGGATATGCCGCAGTCGTGTGGCATGCATGTCCGCCGGTAGGATCCGGAAGCGTCAACCGCCCTGGAGATGCACAGGGCATAATAAACCCTGCTGAGTGTCATGGCATAAAGCCTGCATGATTAATAGGCTTTTTCGCGACCAGAAGGATCAGCTTGTTACGTTATTCTAATGTTTTGCCTCAGTGGGGGTGCGGCGATCGGGACGATCCGGTGGCGGCGGCAAGTGAACCGAACTTTTAAGGAAACCGTATGAGAAAATCGAACACCTTCTTTCTGGTAACGGCGATTCAGCTGGCCATTCTCGGCCTGCTGATGGCTCACGCCGCAATCGCTGTGCAGGCCCCATCCAACGGCCTGCGTCAGATACAGTCGCTGGTGAAACGGCTGGAACTGACCGACCTGTGTCTGTTTACCGAGGCGCGTTATACGCGGCATCTGTCACAGGCGGATCTCAACACGCCGTTCCAGGATCATCCCTTGTCGCTCGAGCATTTCCCCTCGGGTTCTTTCCTCGCGCCGCCGGCCATGATCGAGAAACTCAATGAGAGAGTGGATTGAAAAGCAGAAATACATTATCGATTTCACCCTATCGTCGCTGCTGCGGCGCAAGGCGAAAAACATCGGTCTGCTTGCACTTTATACGCTGATCGTCTTTATTCTGGCCTCGGTGATGTTTTTTACCCATGCGATCAAGAAGGAAGCCTCTCTGATTCTCGACCAGTCGCCGGAGATGATCGTGCAGAAGTTGGTGGCCGGGCGGCAGGATCTGGTGCCGCTCCGGTTCGTGGAGACGGTTCGTGGCATCCGCGGGGTGCAGGCAGTGCGGGGGCGGCTCTGGGGCTACTATTTCGACCCCCGGTTCGGGGCCAATTACACCCTCCTGGTTCCACCGCCGACCGCACAGACCGGTGCCGCCGGCAATGGGTCCCGGCGCGTGATGGTCGAGGGGGAGCCCGACCGCAATGCCGAAGGTTCGGCCGGTCCGCTGTTCGATCTTGGCGCCGACGAGATCGGCGTCGGCAGCGTCGTGATCGGCAGCGGCGTCGCCCGGGTTCGTGAGGCCGGCACAGGCGAGCTGATGCTTTTTCGGGCCTACGACGGTGAGATCCTTCCTTTCAGGATCAAGAAGATTCTGCCGTCTTCGTCGCAGCTGGTCTCCTCCGATCTGATTCTGATCGACGAGGCCGATTTCAAGCGACTGTTCGGTATTGCCGACGGCCTGGTTACCGATCTGGCCGTGACCGTACGCAACCCGACCGAACTATCGACCATCGCCAGCAAGATCACGCGGCGGCTCCCGGACGCACGCCCCATCATCCGCGATGAAATATTGCGCACCTACGACTCGATCTTCAACTGGCGCGGCGGCATGATGATCGTGATTCTCTCCTCTGCGGTGCTCGCATTCGTCATTTTCGCCTGGGACAAGGCGTCGGGCCTCAGCGCTGGAGAGCGGCGCGAAATCGGCATCCTCAAGGCGATCGGCTGGGAGAGTTCCGATATCATTCTGATGAAGTTCTGGGACGGGGCGGTTGTTTCTCTGACCGCCTTTCTGAGCGGAGTGATCCTCGCTTACGGACATGTCTTTTTTACCGATTCGGTGGTGTTCGAGCCCGCGCTCAAAGGCTGGTCGACCCTATATCCCCGATTCAAACTGATTCCTTTTGTCAGCGCCGAGCAGGTGACCACGCTCTTTTTTCTTACCGTGGTTCCCTATTCGGTGGCGACCATCGTGCCGGCCTGGCGCGCCGCCACCATCGATCCGGACAGCGCCATGCGGTATACGGGAGAGTAGAGCATGATCGAGCTCGTCAACGTCCGCAAGGTGTTCAATGCCGGGCGGCCTGCAGAATTCACCGCGCTCAGCGGCGTCAACCTCAGCATCGAATCGAACAAAGTGACGGTGCTGATCGGTCCGAGCGGCTCCGGCAAGACCACCTTGCTCAGCATCATCGGCTGCATGTCACGGCCCACCGCCGGCCGCGTGCAACTGGCGGGCCGCGAGATCACCAGTCTGCCGGAGCGGTTTCTCACCGATATCCGTCGCAAGACCTTCGGCTTCATCTTCCAGCAGCACAACCTGATCAAAGGCATTACGGCGCTGGAAAACGTGATGCTGCCCGCTTACCCGCTGGGCGAGCGGCATGTGCCGCTGAAGCAGCGGGCGATGAAGCTGATGGAGGATCTGCATCTGTCCGACAAGGCCGAATCGAAGGTCGAATGGCTCTCCGGCGGCGAGGCGCAGCGGGTCGGGATCGTACGCGCCCTGATCAACAACCCGTCGACGATCATCGCGGACGAGCCGACCGCTCATCTCGACACGCAGTTGTCACACCGGTTTCTGGGGATCGTCAAGCGATTCAAGGAGGAGCGGAAAACGGTGCTGATCACCACTCATGATCCACTGGTCTATGATGATCCCGTGATCGACCGGATCATCCGGCTTCGCGACGGCCGGCTCGAGGTCGAACGGAGATGATCCTTCATCCCACGGTCATCGCCAATCTGCTCGCCTCACTGACCGTGAGCGGCATGATCCTCTATTCGGCTTATTATGGCCTGCAGATCGTTCGGCACTGGGACCTCTCGAGCGGCAGTGAACTGCAGTTGACCCTGGAGCGCAGAACCTATCTGATTTCGACGATTCTCTCCTATGTTTTCGGTCTGGAGCTGCTGTCGCTGTTTCTTTATGTGTTCACCGCGGACAGCCTCTGTCCGCTGTTCGTCGGCGCGATGTGCGCCGCCGGGACGTTGAACGTGAACGGGTTCGGCTATCCGGCCCTGCTGCTGAAGATGTTCGATTTCTTTCTGGCGGGGCTGTGGCTGATTCTGAACCACGCCGACAATCAAGCCTGGGATTATCCGTTGATCAGGAAAAAATATCTCTTGCTGGTTGTGATCGCGCCGTTCATCGTTGGCGAAATGGTGTTGCAGTGCGCCTATTTCCTCAAGATGAAGGCCAATGTGATCACATCGTGCTGCGGCAGCCTGTTCAGCAGCGAGCGGGTGGAAGGGCTGGGTTCGGAAATCGCGGCCCTGTCGCCGCAAACGATGCTTTGGATGTTCTATGTCAGTGTCGCTGTGACCATCGTTGCGGGCATCCATTTTTATTTACGGCAAAGAGGCGGCTATCTTTTTTCGGCCCTGGCGATTATTACCTTTTTCGTTTCGATCGTTGCCATCATCTCGGTGATTTCGCTCTATATCTATGAACTGCCAACCCACCACTGTCCATTCTGCGTTCTGCAGAAAGAGTATCACTATGTCGGCTATCTGCTCTATCTGGCTCTATTCGGTGCTCTGGTGTCAGGCGGCGGGGTCTCGGCGCTGATCCCTTTCCGCACGATCGAAAGCCTGCGAACGGTGATCCCCGCACTAGTCAGGAAGCTCGCCCTGGCGTCGGTCGTTTTGTATTCGTTGTTTACCGCGACCGTCACTTATCGGATCGCAGTCTCTCATCTGATCATGTGAAGGGGGGCAATGAGCAACCGATCCAGACGGGAATTTTTGAGGCGGCTGACAGCGGCCGCCGCGCTGGCACCGATCCTGATTGCGGATCTGCAGGCCGCACCGGAACGGCCGGTCATCACCAAAAAGGACCGCTGCCCGGTGTGCGGCATGTTCGTGTACAAATATCCGAAGTGGGTTGCGGAGATCGTTCTGGCCGACGGCTCGTACTACTTCTACGACGGCGTCAAGGATATGTTCAAACATTATTTCGATGTGCCGAAGTTCACCCGAGGCAAATCAGCCGATCAAATCAGGGAGATTTATGTTACTGATTATTACGAGGTGGAGCTGATCGATGCGCGGTCGGCGTTCTACGTCATCGGCTCGGACGTGTTGGGGCCGATGGGTCATGAGCTGCTGCCCTTCAAGGATCGTGAATCGGCGCAGGAGTTTCTGCAAGACCACCACGGGCAAACCATCGTGCGCTTCGGCGAGGTGACCAGGAAGCTGGTCTATTCACTCGATCGGAGGTCATGATGAACCCTGCTGTTCGATTGCTCCTTCCGATCCTGCTGTGGACGATGTTCAACCCGGCGTGCGCCGGCAGTTCGCATTCCAGCTTGCGGGTCGGCGACAGTCCGGAAGCGGTCGTGCTGAAGGATGCGCAGGGACATGCCCTGACACTGCCGGACGATCTCAAGGGCAAAGTCGCGCTGGTGCGGTTTTGGGCGAACGACTGCCATTACTGCCACAAAGAGCTGCTCGCGGGGCTGGAAGCGCTCTATCTGAAATACAAGAGCAGAGGGTTCGAACCGGTGGCCATCGATGTCGGAAGGCCGGGCCGCGGGGAGGGCCGCAAACCGGCATGCGAATCCTGCACCTATCCGATGTTCGACGACCCGGTCGGGCTGGCCGGCAAGCGATTCCAGATTATGGTTCTGCCTACCACCTTTATTCTCGATGAGAAGGGGGTCGTGCGGGAAAAGATCGTCGGTGACGTCGATATCGAAACATTGGAAAAACTGATCACTCAAGTCCTTTACAAAGCGGGTTTTTACGATGGCACTTACTAAGAAACAATTGACGCATTTGTTGATGATCGTTTTTTGTCAGCTATTGCTGATCCCGTTCGCGACCGTGGCGCAGGATGCGGTGGTGGTCGAGGAGGCGCGGGAGGACGAGCGTCCAAGCTGCCGGGTCTGCGGTATGTGGATCGATCAGTATGAGCGGACCGCCGGAACGGTCATTTATCAAGACGGCAGCAAGGAGTTTACCTGCGGCGTTGCCTGCGCGCTGCGCGAGGTCGATGAGGTGGGTGGCCCCGGAGAACTTGAAGCGTTCCTGGTCCGCGATTGGAACACCGGGGAGGATATCGATGGCGTGACGGCCCACTATGTCATAGGAAGCGATCTGATTCCGGATATGATGCCGAACTATATCGCTTTCGAGACACGCAGGGAAGCCGAGGCGTTCGCCGCTGAACACGGGGGAGAAGTCATTACCTTCCAGACGGCCATGGAAGATCTCTCGCCGCGCGGCAATACCGTCCCCTTCCGTATCCGCACCGCGGTCACACCGCCGCAAGGGGTCATCGGTACGGCCCCGATCTATGGCTACCTGCGCAGAGACCGGGTCAAGGTCGGTTCCAACATCAGTCAGTCCGGGACCAATTTCATCAGAAGCAATCCCGCCCAGCCGGCGGCGCCGGAGAGCATTCAGGTGAACAAGGCGGGCTGGGTGCTCAACTATTCATTGACCGACCGGCTGGCGGTTTTCCTGAATATTCCCTGGTTCGACAAGCGGCTGGAAAGACAGGTGCGCGATTTCAGGACGGGAACGATCCGCATGGATGTGCGCCACTCCAGCGGCATCGGCGACATTCCGATCGAGTTCCGCTACAATCTGTGGCGCAACGACTTTGCCGACAAGTTTTTTACCATACTGCTGGGGACCTCGCTTCCCACGGGCTACTTCGACAACAGAAGGGTATTCAATCCGATTGCCGGGCGCGAGATCATCGACGCGCCGCCCTCCATGCATATAGGCAAAGGCACCGCAACATTCAAGGGTGGGCTGCTCTACTCCGAGCGCTGGAAGGACTTCTGGATGCATCTGAACGCCATATATCAGGTCAATCCGGAAAACAGCGACGACTATGCCTTCGGCGATCAGCTGCTTGGCGGCATCGCGCTGCATTACACGCCCAACTATGATCTGCTGGTAGGGATCGAGGCCGATGCGGCCTATGCGCAAAAGAACGAAGACCGGGGCATCCCGGTTGACAACACCGGTGGCGTGCGTTCCAATGTGGCCTTCGTTCTCGACTGGCGTTTCCTCAATGCGTTCGGCGGCAATTTTAAGCTGCGCTCCTCGGTTGGGCTGCCGGTTTATGAGGATCTGAATTTCAACCCGGTCAGAGGGCCGCGCGGCCCGTTTACGCAGGCCCAGCTCGGCGGCGGCTTCTTCGCCAATCTTGCGATTTCTTTTTCGATACGTCCGGGACCGGCCGGGCTTCAGGAGATTCACGACCATTAATCTCATGACCAGGGGCGGACCCGAAGCAGCTACTGTGGAGGAGATATGACCGCAAAACGCATCCTGATCGTCGGCGGCGTTGCCGGCGGCGCCGCCTGTGCGGCGCGTGCCCGGCGTTTGTGCGAGAGCTGCGGTATCGTCATGTTCGAACGCGGCGCCTATGTGTCGTTCGCCAACTGTGGTCTGCCCTATTTTATCGGCGACGTCATCGTCGAGGAGGAAAAACTGCTGGTGGCGACGCCGCAGCTGTTCAGGGACCGCTTCCGCATCGAGGTGTGTACGGAAACCGAGGTGCTGCGCGTCGATCGGGAGCGGAAGATGATCACCGTGCGTAATCTGGGGTCGGGCGAAGAGCGCGAGGAGCCATATGATGCGCTGGTGTTGTCGACCGGCGCCCGGGCGATCCGGCCGCCGGTCGAGGGCATCGATCTGCCGGGCATCCACGTGCTGCGCACCATTCCCGACAGCCGCGACATCCGCCGTGTGGTGGAAACGGCCTCGCGCGCGCTGGTGATCGGGGCCGGTTATCTGGGGCTGGAGCTGGCGGAGAATCTGGTGCGCAGGGGGCTGGCGGTGACCGTTGTCGAAGCGGCCGCCCAGGTAATGTCGACCCTGGACCGGGAAATGGCCGCCTTCGTCGCCAAACATCTCGAGGCCAATGGTGTCGATTTGCGGCTGAACTGCCTGGTGGAACGCTTCACCGAGGCGGCGGGCGGCGGCGTGATCGCAAGCCTCTCGTCGGGCGATGATCTGGTGGTCGATTCGGCGATGATCTGCGTCGGCGTGAGGCCGGAAACGACGTTGGCCGCGCAGGCGGGGCTGACACTGGGTCGGCTCGGCGGCATCCGCGTCGATGAGCAGATGCGCACCAGCGATCCCGCCATCTGGGCGGTTGGGGATGTGGTGGAGGTTCGGAATGTGGTGACCGACGAGTGGCAGCTGGTGCCGCTGGCAGGGCCAGCCAATCGACAGGGCCGCCTGGCCGCCGCCAGCATTCTCGGGAAAGTGAAGAGCGGCGCCGGCTATCGTGGCGTGCAGGGCACTTCGGTGTGCCGGGTGTTCGATCTGACCATTGCCGGCACCGGTGTGTCGGAAAAGGGTCTGAAGGCGGCCGGGATCGATCGCTACGAGAAGGTCTATCTGCATCCCGGCAATCACGTCGGCTACTATCCGGGCGCCAAACCGATCCATATCAAGTTGCTCTATGATGTCACCGACGGGGCGATTCTCGGCGCTCAGGCGTTGGGCGAGGCGGGCGTCGCCCGGCGCATCGACGTCATCTCCATGGCGCTGCAGATGGGCGGCACGGTCTACGATCTGGAGGAGGCGGAACTCTGCTACGCGCCGCAGTTCGGCGCCACCAAGGACCCGGTCAACCTCGCCGGCATGATCGCGGCGAATCATCTGCGCGGCGATCATCCGCTGGCGAAGTGGGAAGAGCTGGTCGATGCGCACGCGCAGGTGGTGGACGATCAGAGCGAGGCGACGCGGCTGCTGTCGCTCATTCTGCGCGATCCGGCGTCCGAGGCGCAGATCGTCGATGTGCGCAGCGCTGCCGAATTCGAAGCCAAACACATTCCAGGGGCCAAGAACATTCCGCTGGAACGGCTGCGCGAGCGGTTGTCGGAGCTCTCACGCGAACGCGAAATTTGGGTCGTCTGCGGCGTCGGCCTGCGCGCCTATAACGCCACTCGCATTCTGCTGCAGCACGGCTTCACAGTGAAGAATCTGTCGGGCGGCATGCAGACCTACGATTCGATCGAAGGGACGAAGTCGCCAAAACTCTGATCGAAGTGCGTGATGTCACGCACGAGTGTGTGATATCACGTATTTGTTCGTGCCGTTCGTTCAGCCTGTGCTGCCAAGGCCCTATAAAATCAGGGTTTTTTCGATTGGCATGAATCCTGACTGTTTATCTGCTTTCAATCTCTCTTTTGATGTGGAGGTATACGATGAGCGACCAGGCGATGACAAAGGCGAATGAAGAAGCCATCAGCAGCGGTTCGGTACTGCTCGGGACCGGGCTGGTGGTGGCGTCGTTTATCCTGTTTCCGGCGCTGGCCGGCCGGATGGGATTGGGGCCGAGTGTCACCGGCGCCATACGCATTGCTCTGATGCGGGCTTCGAGCCGGGCCATCAACGGCAAGTCGGAGGATGGCGCGGAGGCGTCGACCGGCGGTTTTAGTTGCCATTAAAATTTAAAACGCTGGAAAAGACGGAACCTTTTTCCATGTGTCAGCACGGCGTAGTGAGTTTCACTCGACCGGTTGTGAGGTTTTTTGTATAATCGATTCCTGATGAATTGGCTTTGAAACAGTGGTTCCATGACCAAAGAAGAGCGTAGCTGCGACCTGTGCGGACTGCCCGTCGAGGTCTCCGGCTTCGAGCAGCCGACCAAAGAGGGAATGAAGCATTTTTGCTGCGAGGGTTGTCTGGGCATTTTTCGCCTGCTGCACGAGGACGAGATCGTCGAGGATGCCGTCGGCAAGGAAGCCGGTTGATGTCGTTCGAACAGCGGCTTCGTAGTCGGTGCGGCATCGTCATATTAAGCTAACGTTGTGGTAACGATAAGGAAAGAAAAGTAATGATGAAGATGAAAGGTATGAACCACGCGCACGGCGGGAGCGGCGGCATGGCCTCGATGAGCCACGGCGGCGGTGCACACGGTGCGGGCACGGCCAAGGAGATCGCGAAGGGAGCGGTCGTTTCAGGAACCATACACACCGGGAGACGTCTTGTGAACAGATTATACAAACACCCATGGGTACTGATCGGGCTCGGTTTCGCGGCAGGTTATCTCGTGCATAAACACCGCAAGGCGATCATATCCTCCACCAACAAGGTGGTTGGCAAGGGCAAGGATTTCGTCCTGAGCCAGAAAGAGAATCTCGAGGATATCGTTGCCGAGCATGAGGAAGGCAAAGAAGAGTCGTAGTCCGGGGCTTGGGTCCTGAGGACTATCGCCATGCGTCGGCAGCGGCGGCAACAGCCCGCGTATGTCGCTGCATCGATGTGATTCAACACCGCATGACACGCAGAGCCGCCATGTAGAGGCGGCTTTCGTGTGATTGTCTGCCTGAAATTCCAGCCATGTCCATCCAGAAACAGATCGTTCTTCGTTATCGTTCGACGGGCCATGTCCGCTTCGACATGCCGCCTGTGCTCCGAGATCCTGTGGTCGCCAGAGCGCTGGTCGCCGAATTGAGCCGGGTCGAAGGGGTGCGCCAAGTCGATTTTTACATTCGCCGGGGCAAGCTGTCAATCCGTTATGCCGAAGCGGTGTGCGATTTTCCTGCGCTGGCCCGGCAGTTGGCGGCGCTCATTCAGCGCCTGCAGGACGGCAAAGGAATTGCACCGACGGCGCCCCCGTCCGGTACCGGCCTCAGAGAGAAGGTGACCAAGGCCGGCCCGGTGCGCTGGGTGCGGGAAAAATACACCGAAGCCAAAGAGACCGTCACCGCCATGACCATTCTGGCGAAGATCGGCATGAAAAAGCCTTCCGCCTTCGTCAAGGATCCCGAAAAGACCGCAATCAACTTTCTCAATGATGTGCTGGTGCTCTATCTGGTCAAGCGCCATTGGCATCTGATCACCAACCACTGGCTGCTGCATCCCATCCGCTACCGCTATGAATGGCTGACGGTCTTCTATCTCTTCTACCTGCTGGTGCGCTCGCGCCTGCCGGAGAAGCGCTGATCAGAACCATGAGCGACAACGATGCGACAATGGGGAGACGTTATGACGGAAAAGAGAGATTTTGCCGCCGAGTTCAAGAACTTCACGGTCGTGCACCGGCTGAAACGGCGGGTCCGGGTCATCGCGCCGTGTCTGCGCAACGACCCGGAACGTTCGCTGATCCTGGAAATCCTGCTGCGTAAGCGCGATGCCGTCGAGTCGGTGCTGGTCGTTCCCGAGATTGGTTCGGTGGCGATTCGGTTCGATCCGGCCAAGCTGCCCAAGGCCAATCTGCTGACCCTGCTGGACGCCGTGCTCGGAAACATCGGACAGCGCGCACTCGACGCGTCACGGTTTCAGGCCCGCGCGGTGGATTCGTCGCTACCGGAGAACGAATACAGCGTAGCCATCGAAGGCATGACCTGCGCCTCGTGTGCGCTGCTGCTGGAAGTGGTGATGAAGCGCGACCCCCGGATCAGTGCCGCCAGCGTCAATTTCGGCAACGAGATGGCTACCGTGCGCGGCCGCTTGAGCAAGGACGAGCTGTTCGCGGTGGTCGACAGCGTCGGCTATACCGCCTTTTCGGTGGACAGTCTGTCGCAGCGCAAGCAGTTGATCGAACGCGAGCATCAGCGGGTCGCCGCCGCCAAAAAGCGGCTGATCTGGGCGACTGCGCTCTCTCTGCCGGTGGTGTTGATCGGCATGACGATGACCCGTTCGCGGCCGCTGCTCTGGCTGCAGGCGCTGTTGTCGACCCCGGTGGTGTTTTGGAACGGCAAGCCGTTTTTTCAGAAGGCGTTCGCTCTGGCGAAACAGCGCTCCTCCAACATGGATACGCTGATTGCGCTCGGCGTCGGCGCGGCCTACGGCTACAGCGTGCCGGCTCTGTTTACCCGCAGCCGCCACGTCTATTTCGAAGCTGCGGCCGGCATCATCGTCTTCGTACTGCTGGGGCGTTATCTGGAAGAGCGGGCCAAGGGCAAGGCTGGCGAGGCGATCCGCAAACTGGTCGATCTGCAGCCGCAGACGGCGACGCTGCTGCGCGACGGCCAGGAGGTGACGATCGGCGTCGATGACATCGCCGTCGGGGACATTCTGCTGGTTCGGCCGGGCGAGCGCATTCCCACCGACGGCGAGGTGGTCGACGGCATCTCCACCGTCGACGAATCGATGGTCACCGGCGAAAGCATGCCGGTGGTCAAGGAGATCGGCCACCGTCTGGTGGGCGGCTGCGTCAACGGCAGCGGCGCGCTGCAGATGCGCGCGACGGCGGTCGGCGCCGATACCGTGCTCGCCGACATCATCCATATGGTCGATCAGGCGCAGGCCACCAAGCTGCCGATTCAGAAAACCGTCGACCGCATTTCGGCGGTGTTCGTCCCGTCGGTGATGGTCGTTTCCGGACTCACCTTCGCCGGCTGGATGCTGGCGGGGGCGCGTTTTGCGCATGCCTTCGGCAATGCCATCACGGTGCTGCTGATCGCCTGTCCCTGCGCGCTCGGACTGGCGACGCCGGCGGCGATCATGGTCGGGGCCGGGCAGGCCGCGCGCCGTGGCATCTATATTCGCAATGGTGAAAGTCTCGAAGCGGCGACCCACCTGAGCGCCATCATCTTCGACAAAACCGGCACCATTACCGAGGGCAAGCCCGATGTCATCGACCTGGTGAATGTGTCGAGACTGGATGATGACGCCATCGTCGAGCTGGCGGCTGCGGCTGAGTTCAACTCGGAACATTTTCTCGGCAAGGCGATCATCGCCTATGCAAGCAAGAAGGGTTTCCCGCTGCCTAAGGTGACCAATTTTCACAGCACGCCGGGGCGGGGTATTCGCGGGCGCGTCAAGCGCCGCGACGTGCTGATCGGCAACGCCGCCTGGTTGATCGAAAACGGCGTCGAGCTCTCCGCGCTGGCGGCCGACGCCGAACGGCTGGCCGAGGAGGGAAAAACACCGGTCTACATGGCGCTGAACGGCAAGGAGGCAGCCCTGTTCGGAATCGCCGACCGGCCTCGGCCGGATGCCCGAGAGGCGATCGAGCGGCTGCATTCGCTCGGAGTGCAGACCTTGATGGTCACCGGCGACACCGAGAAGACCGCCAATTACGTCGCCCGGCACGTCGGCATCGATACCGTGGTGGCGCAGGCCAGTCCGGAACGGAAACTCGAAATCATCCGCGGGCTGCAGGCGGCCGGCGATCTGGTGGGAATGATCGGCGACGGCATCAACGATGCGCCCGCGCTGGCGGCCGCCGACGTCGGCTTCGCCGTCGGCACCGGTACCGATATCGCCATCGAAACGGCGGACCTTACTCTGGTCAAAGGGGACATCACCCGAGTGGCCGACGCCATTGAGCTGAGCGGCAATACCATCCGCATCATCAAACAGAATCTGTTCTGGGCGTTCGGCTACAATACCGTCGCCATTCCGGTGGCGGCGATGGGCAAGCTCAGCCCGATGATCGCAGCGGCGGCGATGGCCTTCAGCTCGGTCTCCGTCGTGGTCAATTCGTTGCGATTGGCCAGGAAATAATGGAACAGCATGGTCACCTCGGCACCGAGCTCGATTTAGGGCTCGCTTTCATCACCGGGGTTCTGGGAAGCGGCCATTGCGTCGGCATGTGCGGTGCCCTGGTATCGGGCTTTTTCATGCAGGCGGGGCAGAACACCAAGAGCTATTTGCCCTATTTCGCCTACCATCTGTCGCGGATCACCATCTACACGCTGATCGGAATCACCGCCGCATCGCTCGGCTTCGTGCTGGTCTCCAGCGGTCTGATGGGCAAGATCCAGGGCGCGCTGCAGTTCATTATCGGCACCTTCGTGATCGTTCTGGCGATGGGCATTCTCGGCTGGATTCCGTGGCAGGGCTCCTTCCGCCTGCTGCCGGTGTCGGTGCTGCGGCGCGGCTTTGCGATGGCGGCCACCAAAGGCACCACGGTCAGCGCAGCGATGGGCGGCGCCCTCAACGGCTTCATGCCGTGCCCTCTGACCTTCGCCATGGCGGTCAAAGTGACCACCGCCCCGACGCCGCTCGAGGGCGGCCTGACGATGCTGGTCTTCGGCGCCGGCACCTTTCCGACCATGATCTTCATGAGCATCGCCTTTGGCAAACTGGGCCCGAAACTGCGAGGCCGCATGCTGAAAGGCGCCGCGATCGTGATGATCGTTATGGGGATGAACACGCTCTATAAAGGGCTCAGTTTTTACAACCAGGAATCGTTCAAGCACCGAACCTTTTTTCATGCCGTCGACCAAGGGATCGCCACCGTGATCGCCTGGCTTTCCGAGTTGTACGACTACATCGCCGGCCTGGTCGATATTCTGCAGCATTAGCGGCGGCGCGGGTCGACGGTGAACCTTTGCCATCTTTAGCTGCGGTGGGCGGGACGCTGGGAATCGCCACGCTTGCACTCGAACTGTCGGTGTCGGCAACCATCATGCTGCGCTCGATCGGCGATATCGCCCGCAGCAAGGGGGAGGATCTCGACGATCTCGAAACCCGTATGGCCTGCTTGCAGGTGTTCGCACTGGGCGGCAGGGAGGGGAGCGTCGACGCCACCGACACGGCCTATTATGCGGCGCGTTCGTTTCTCGCCAAATCGATCGGCGATACGTCGAAACATGTTGCCGCCAAAGGGCTGGCGAAGGAGGGCGCGCCGGTGATGGTGAAGCTGCTCAATGCAGTGGCTGCCCGCTTCAGCATCCCGGTCTCCGAAAAGCTTGCGGTGCAGTCGGTGCCGGTGGTCGGAGCGATCGGCGGGACCTCGCTCAACCTCATCTTTATCGAACGTTTCCAGGAGCTGGCCGAAGCGCATTTCGACGTCAGGCGGCTCGAGCGTCGATATGGCGAAGAGGTCGTCAAACAGACTTACTCATCGATTAATGCGGAGCTCCACACTAACCGATGAGATGGACTACCTCAGCATGAAGCCGGAACAGATCAAAGTTCCGCCAGCCCGGGAACGGTACCCATCAATCGAGAAGCAGCGCGCTTCGATCAACCTCGTAGCCGTATCCGACCCGGCGCATCTCCCGATTGAAGTCGTAGCCTTTGGCTGTCGTCGCGCGGACACCGTTGATGGTATAGAACTGAAGGTACTCCGGCTCGTAAGGCGCTTCATAGAGCTTCACATTCTCGTATTTTTTGCCCTGTATCGCCTTGCGCTGGACGAATTTGCAGTCGTACGCCTTCTTTACCACCACTTCTCCCGGAGGGCCATAGACGATCTCGTCCCCATAGAGCCAATCGTAATAATCCTTACGGTCATTCTGGACCCACAGTTTGTCGGCCACTCGGGACTTGGCTTGGAAGGCGATGTAATATTGGACGCCCATGGCTTCTTCCGTCCCATCTCCGTCCACATCATAGATGTCGTAGCATTGGGAGAGGTTCAAAAATACGCGCGTGCCTTTGATGCCGTCCGAGGTGGATGGCAGCATCTCTCTGAATTCCGACAGGTGGCCGGGGTTCATGCGAGTGCAACCATGGGAAACGGGACCCCGGCTGGTGATGGAGGAGCGTAGAAAGGTCTTGCCGTCACGGCTGCCCTCGGTCCGTTTCTTCCACTCATCGGGAATCAGAGGATGACCCTGCATCCAATTGCTGATGCCCGGATTGTGAAAGGCGTTGTAGGCGCTGCCGCCCCCATACTGGTAGGGAAGCATGGGCATGAGGCCGTAATAGCCGGCTTTGGAGATATAGTCCACCATGCCCACGTCGCCGGTCCCTTTTTCGCGCGGAATCAGGGTCCAGACCCCCGTGGTGGAGAAGCGCGGAATGGTGCGGCCTTCGAATTTTGTCGTGGCGTCATAGGTTCCTGCCGGAAAGACGCTGGTGAATTCGTAGAAACCCAGTTTGCCGTTGCGAATGTCATAGAGATTACCGGTGACGTCACGGAAGAATGCCTCCGCTTTGGGGCCGAATGCCGTGCTGTCATCCGCCGCAGCCAACGTGATCAGCTCAGTGAGCGCGGCATCCTGTTCCGCCGTCAAATCGGTGGCGTAGATCCGGTGGGGAAAGAAACTGTTGACGAGATCGAGTTTGGCCGCCAGCGTTTTGGGCGCTTCCACGCTTTTCAGCCTGTCGGCAAAATCAGCGACCATTTGATTGAAATCCTTCTGAATATGATGGAGCCGTCCGGGATTGAGTTTGTTCATCGCTTCGAGGTTGGACCGGCGCCACTCCTCGGGACTCAGCTCGGACTTGCGGCCGGCCAATGCTTCGAGGTTCTCCTCTTGCACGCGGGCATGGTAATGTTCCCAGGCATCGTTGGTGGTCAGGGTGATGACCTTCTTGTCGATGACTTCCTGATACAGATTGTGGCGCGCGACCTGGTCGGGCAGGTAATTGACGATGCTCTCTTCCGGCAGGACCAGGCGGACCCGTACCTGGTTGCCGCGCCCGAGATGGATGGTGATCCGCTCTTTCTGCTGCACCCGGGGCGCAAAGCCGGTGTAGAAGTTGGGATCGTACTGGTTGAAGAACACACCGTAGGACTCCGGGTTGACCATTCGTTCGCGGCTGAGGCTCATGGCGTTTCCACCGGCCAGCAGGAGCGCCGGCAAGGTCAGCCACCAAACCACAATGTGCTTCTTCAACATGATCGATTACCTTAATTTTATGGGGGTCGTGCAGGGCGGGCTCAGTTGCTGTCCGGGCCGGTCGAAAAGATCGCAAAGTATAACATACCCGCGTGGCATGCCACGGCCGGCCGGACTGGCGGAGGGCAATGCTGCTGAGTTGAGACGGGGTACTCCTTCTCCCTCCGGGA
>DEII01000134.1:28564-34188 GCA_002352385.1 Methylococcaceae bacterium UBA2778
CTGGAGAGGGCTTAAGTCAACAGCATTGTGACGGAGGGCCGGTGCTGATTCGGCGATATTTCGATCGGCACGATCATCGGAAGCGTCATGTTTTTCTCACCCACACCGAGTGAACATTCACAAACTCACGGATACCGAAAATGGACAGCTCCCGCCCGTATCCGGAATGGCGGATACCTCCGAAAGGCATGCGCGGATCGGACTTGGACATATCATTGACAAAGGCGGCCCCTGACTCGATTTCCGCAGCAGCGATGCGTTCCCCACGCGCGAGGTCACGCGTCCAGACAGCGCCGCCGAGGCCAAACTCGGTGTCATTGGCAACTTCGATCGCCTCTTTCTCGTCCCGGACCCGAATCAGGGTTGCCACCGGTCCGAACAGTTCTTCAGACCAGGCGGCCATCCCTTTCGTCACGTCAGCCAGCACCGTCGCTGGATAAAAGGCGCCGGGTCCGGCCGGCACTTCACCGCCCATCAACAGTCTTGCACCGGCCCCAACGCTGCGTCGTACCTGATCGTGCAGCTCATCACGCAAGTCGATGCGCGCGAGGGGACCGATATCGACGCCCTCGCTCATAGGATCACCCATTGTCAAGCGACTGGCTTTTTCAACAAAGTGTCGCTCGAATCGTTCATACACCGCTTCGACAATGATAAAGCGCTTGGCCGCAATACAACTCTGACCGCTGTTCTGGAAACGGCTTGTGATTCCGACCTCGACCGCTCGTTCGACATCGGCATCTTCCAGAACGATAAAAGAATCCGACCCGCCGAGTTCGAGAACGCATTTTTTCAATGCCTTGCCGGCTTCGGCGGCGACCGCGCGCCCGGCATCCACGCTCGAAGTGATGGTGATCGCAGCAACCAGTGCGTTATGAATGACTTCCGTGGTCTGCGATCGTCCGATCACCAGGGACCGAAACAGATGCTCGGGGAAACCGGCCTCGCGAAAAATCCTTTCGATCAGTAAGGCACAGCCGAACACATTAGATGCATGTTTGAGCAGCGCGCCGTTTCCAGCCATGAGGGTCGGCGCTGCAAACCGAAACACCTGCCACAGCGGAAAATTCCACGGCATAACCGCCAGCACGACACCGAGCGGCTTGAAGGCCACAAAGCTGTGATGCGCTTCGGTCGCCACATCTTCGGACGCGAGAAAGCGCTCGGCATTGTCTGCGTAATACCGGCAAACCAAGGCGCACTTCTCGACCTCCGCTATGCCTTGCGGATAAATTTTGCCCATTTCCTCCGTCATAAGCGCTGCATACGCTTTCTTGTTCGCCAGCAGGAGAGCATGCACAG
Source organism: Methylococcaceae bacterium UBA2778 (assembly GCA_002352385.1). Lineage (GTDB taxonomy): Bacteria > Pseudomonadota > Gammaproteobacteria > Methylococcales > UBA2778 > UBA2778. The sequence goes on from DEII01000134.1 coordinate 29,867, forward strand.
CGTGCATCGATCGCGCACGTTCGGCAAAGGTCGTCTTTCGCCATCTCTTCTGCGCGGCGTGGCACTGTTCCAGAATTCCCTGTACCGCCTCGCGGCCTATTTCATCGTAACTGGCTACTTTTTCTCCGTTCGCTGGATTGATGCTGTGAAATACCATGGGCTTCTCCTAATGAGGTATGATGCTGGCGGCGGGTATGATCTGATTCAGCTTCTTTGAAGCGGCGGCTATTTCTTCTCCCGGCTGCCGGTTGATCGCCGGGCAGGGGAGGCGAGCAGCCGTTCGACGCAGAGCTGGGTGAGAACGGCCTTCCACGTGGCCATGGGCAGCAGCGCGGCGGTCAACAACGGCCCCATCGCTGTGCCCGTTTTCTGCGTTGCAGGAAGGATTACATAGCCTGCTATGCGCACCTTGCCGCGCCTTGAAAACGAACAAAATCATGGCCCGATATGCACAACCTATTTTCAGACAACTCCCTAAGCACTTTAACACGTGTGCGCCATTCGCCAAACATGACGGCCGGCTCGCCGCACGTATGAGTGAGTGCGAAGAAAATCAGCCTGTTCCCGAACTTTCTCTTCGTGAAGGGCCACTAATCTTGAAACCGACCCGGCAAGGACAACTGTGACATGAAAAAGATTGCAATAAAGAAATGGGATGAACTGGAGAATCGAACACCGGCACCTGCGCTTGTGGCGGATGTCGATCTGGTCATCGTTCGTCTTCAAGGCGCGGCAATGGGCGCATAGTTGAGTTATGTAACCGTTGCCGCAACGCAGAAGACGGGCAAAAAGACAAGTAAGATGCGATACTTATTTCGTGACATGCCCTTAAGGCGATTATTGGAGACAAGTATGATGGCAAAGCGCTTCCCCACGCTCGATCATTCATTCATTGTCGTGACCCGAGAGGCACTGCACTCTTATGCCCGCGTTCTGGGTGACTGGCTAAAACGCTGTCGATTCAAACGCAAGCACTGGTGGCATGCCAGTCTACGTCCCTCATTGAATGGTTTGACCACGGGCGTGGTTCATGCGGGAATTGATTTTGAACTCGAACTGAATCTGCGAGAAAGCCTGCTGCACGGGCGAACCTCAACCGGCAGGCAGTTATCCGAGAAATTGCACGGGCAACCGGCTTGCGAGTTGGCCGACAGAATCGAACATTTTCTTGTTGCCAACGGCATTGACGAACAGCTCGTCCCTGAGAAGAACGACAGCAATGAAACAACGACGGCGCATCCAGCTTATTCGGCAGAGCATGCGCACAGGATTGCCCGGGTGCTGAATTCGGTAGTGACCGTGATGGAAATCTTCCGCGCCGGCATTCGTGAAGAAACCAGCCCCATCCAGCTCTGGCCTCACCACTTCGATCTGTCGCTGTTGTGGTTGCCGGGGGATAAGATACCCGATCAGGACCCGGCAAACGAAGAGAACGTCGACAAACAAATGAACTTCGGTTTCGCGCTTGGGGACGCAGGCATTCCCGAACCCTATTTTTATATCACGGCCTATCCATTGCCCGAGGGCCTGCCCAATACGCGACTACCCGCCGGAACCACCTGGCATTCAGAGGGGTTTAGCGGCGCCGTACTCTTGTACAAGTCTTTGCTCGAAAACAGCGATGCCAACGCCTACCTGTTGGAACTGTGGCGTGGACTCTTGAGTGCAGGCCGTGAACATTTGCTCGTAAATACTACCGAAGGAGCCTTGTAATGACAGACAAAGACAAACCGCTGGATTGGTACCGAGTCGCCGGCATAAATGAGGTACCATCCGGTCGAGTCAAAACGGTAACGGCGGACACCCACACGATGGCATTGACCAACATCGATGGCGAATTGACCGCCATGGACAATCGCTGCCCGCATCAGGGCGGACCGCTCGGCGAAGGTTCCATTGAAATTGGCAGCGACGGCCACTGTTGGTTGCGTTGCCCGTGGCATGGTTGGGATTTCGATCCGAAGACGGGACGTTCACCCGGCGCTCACGAGGACTCCGGCCAACGCATTTATCCCATTGACGTGCGTGAAGACGGTGTCTACGTCGGGCTCGAAGCCGAGGTGCCTCATGAGACCACCGTGAGCGACGTGATGGTGGAGACCATGACGAATTGGGGCGTGACGACTGTATTCGGCATGGTGGGGCATTCCAATCTCGGACTCGCCGATGCGCTCAGATTGCAGGAGAAGAAGGACCGTTTGAATTACTACGGTATTCGTCATGAAGGCGCCGCTGCGTTTGCCTGTTCCGGTTACGCCAAGCTGACCGGAAAACCGGCCGCCTGTCTTACCATCGCGGGTCCCGGCGCAACCAATCTGATGACAGGCCTGTGGGATGCCAAAGTCGACCGGGCACCGGTATTGGCGCTCACCGGTCAAGTCGATGTGCAGGTGCTCGGACCAGGCGCCTTCCAGGAAATCGATCTCTCCGCGGCCTTCGCGCCGGTCGCACGGTTCAGTCAGACTGTGTTGCACACGTCGAAATATGCTGAACTGATGACCCTGGCGTGCAAGAACGCGCTGGTCGAGCGGGACGTCGCTCACCTGATTTTTCCCGATGATGTGCAAACGTTGCCGGCAGCGGATTCAGCGATTGCCTCCGGTCCGGAAGGAAGAGTGGCTGCATCCGCCATCGCACCGGCACAGGACGCGCTGGACGATGCGATCTCACTGATCAAAAAGTCGAAACGTCCGATCGTGATTGTGGGTTATGGTGCGAGAGACGCAATGACCGATGTGATTGCGTTCGCTGAACAGCTCAAGGCACCGGTTCTGACGACGTTTAAAGCCAAAGGCCAGATTGCGGATACCCATTCCCTGGCGGCTGGCGTACTGGGCCGATCGGGAACACCGGTGGCCAGCTGGTTCATGAACGAGTGTGATCTGATCCTCGCATTCGGTTCGTCGTTCTCTAACCATACTGGCATCACTCCCAAACGGCCGATCATTCAAATCGACTTTGATCGCATGGCCTTGGGTAAGTTTCACAGTGTTACAGTGCCGGTATGGGCGGAGATCGGCGTGACGGCGAAACGCCTCGCAACAGCGTTGGCAGGCTCGGTTCAAACCATCGACCAACGTCCGGAACTCGCCGAACGCTGGTCAATCTGGCGAGCCGAAAAGCAGAGTCGTCTGATGGATGATCGTGGCAAGGGCCTGAACTCAGCAGCAGTATTCGCTGCAATGAGCTCAGCCGTCCCAAACGATGCCATCATTGCGGTGGACGTTGGCAACAACACCTATTCTTTCGGTCGTTACTTTGAAAGTCAGGGGCAGCGGATACTGATGTCCGGTTATTTGGGCTCTATCGGGTTTGCTTTTCCCGCAGCAATGGGGGCCTGGGCGGCGACGCAGGATCAAGACGAATGCCGCGAACGAAAAGTGGTGTCGGTGAGTGGTGACGGTGGTTTTGGTCAATACATGGGCGATTTCAATACGGCCGTGAAATACAACATGGATATCACTCATGTACTATTGAATAACGCGCAGCTCGGCAAAATTTCCAAAGAGCAACGTGCCGGTGAATGGCCGGTCTGGCAAACAGGATTACACAACCCAAGTTTTGCAGCCTACGCCAAGTTGTGTGGCGGGAAGGGCATTAAAGTGACCAAAGTCGAACAGCTCGAATCTGCGTTCGTTGAAGCGCTCACTCACCCAGGTCCTGCATTGGTCGAAATCATCACCGATGCCGATCTGATCTAGGAGGCTGTCCGAGAATAGCGATCGTAGCGAGGGCGGGACTGATTGAGTCAGATTTTTTGATCATTTGAGGCGAATAGTGGGCCTATTTAACGANNTTCTCGGACAGCCTCCTAGTACGACACCGCTTAAGAAAAAGGAAACCTGATGGGCGCCGCATTATCGATGTTCGTTTTGCTGAGTACTTCGGTATTTGTGATACGTCTGGCGTCTGTCACGCTACGGCTGACCGGACTCACGGACGCTACGGCGCGTTTCCATGCACTATCTGCGCTCACGGGAACTAGGTTCACCACCAGTGAGGCGGAAGCCATTGTGAACTACCCTGTCCGGCGTCGAATCATCAGTTTGCTGATGATTATCGGCAATTTGGGTCTTGTCACCTTGTTCGCAACCGTGATTGTTTCGTTGGTCAACACCGAACGTGAGATCGGCGCAACCATTTTCGGTAGAACGGACGGTGGGTTAGCGCAACACCGCTGCTCTCAAGCACGGCGTCGTTGTGCCGCGAAAGATCTGTTGGTACTGGAAGCATTTGATGATATTCTTAAAACCGCATAACATCCGGTTTCGTGGTGTTATCCTGTTAGAAAACGTAGTTCACGAAGCTGTTTTTGTCAACGG
>DEII01000015.1 GCA_002352385.1 Methylococcaceae bacterium UBA2778
ATACAATCTCACGGGTCTTGACATGTAGACACCCAAGTTGTATATAGGTGCCAATGCTAAAACACATGGAAGCAAACAACCCGGCCTCGCGATTGCCGGAGCCGGTGCCGCAGCATCAGGGGCGGCGGCAGGTATTGTCGTCTCCGGCGGCATGCAGCTCAAAAGCGAGGTCATTGGCGACCACATGGAGACACATGTGAAGAATCTTGCTAAGGAGTTTGTCAAAAACGTAGAAGAATTCTATAAGCGCAAAGGTTGGATATAGCACAGAACTAAGAACGATCTAACACGCTCTGAGGGGTAACCATTCAGGCCCCCTCGCAAGCTCTCCCCCTTTGAAAAAGGGGGGGGCGAGGGGGACTGAATGCTTACTCTGAGGGAGGTGGTAGGGAATGGCAAAATTAAGCAGGTCATGGATTTACTAATTTTAAAGCCTTTTTTACTATTCCTATCTATCTGAAGTGTGCCGAATGTTTTTCCGGCTTTAATACTGTTACCAAAATTAAAGTTCGTGATAGAATACAATTTACTATCAAAGTGTGGCGCGATGAACGCCTTATACGCACTAAATTTATGACTAGGGAGTACTTTAATATGCGCTTAAGCATCAAACCTTTCCAGGCCCACGCTTATTTATGGGCGGTGGTCATTTGTGTGCTGGGACTCAGCGCCTGCACCACCTCCTATCTAGCTAGAAACGCCGAAAAGTCGGGATTTCTTGGCGATTATTCACAGTTTAAGTCCGGTTCCGGTGACAAAGGTGAGGTGGCGCAATTGCGTTATATTGCGCCCAATGCCGCAGAAATTTGCAGTCAATATATCGGTGTTATCATCGACCCGGTCACCATCTGGACCAAGGGAGATTCTAATCTTGCGAAAATATCGCCAAAGGACCGGGAAATGCTTGCCGGCCTTTTGGGTGGCGAACTGGTGAGAGCTGCAGGTCAGGCCGGTTATGGTATCGTTGATCGCGCCGGGCCCAAGGTTATGCGGATTCGGGCAGCTCTGACAGAGGGCGAGCAATCCAACGTCGTTCTGGATACTGTAACTACCATCATTCCGCAATCATTCGTTATTTCTTCTGCGGTCTCCGGCATATCGGATACGCCGGGTTTTTCGGGAGAGGGATCCGTGGAAGCCGAACTGGCTGACTCGGAAACAGGGAAACGGATTATTGCCGGGGTCAACAGGCGTCTCGGCGGAAGCTCATGGGAAGGAAAATTTGACTCCTGGGGGCATGTCAAGGATGCTATATCCGTATGGGGCAGAAATTTCGAACTAAAACTCAAGGAGTGTAAGGCGGGTACTCTGCACTAAAGCGGCTTATGCAAACCGCTCTATTTACATTCTCCATCAAGATTTGAAGAGAGCAAAGGGGTCAGACTCGATTGCTCCACACATTGCCGAAAAGAAACCGAGATAAAACGGAGGTTTGCTTGTCATTAGGATCGACCTTTGATCTTACTTATTTTTTCCCGAAACTGTTCTGAACAATGATCGCCCCCTCTCGGCCTGGGAGCCATCGGGCGATCAAGCAAACGACCGATCTTTTCTCGAAATCGATCATCCCCAAGCACCCATGCCTTATTCGTCGCTGCCCTGATATTTTCAAGCGTCCTGCTATCGATATGCGTATCAAATAATGTTCGATAGACCACCTGCCGTATCCCTTCATCACGATCCAGCGCGGTATATAATGGATGCGGTGTTATTAATGGATTTTTATCTCCCAGCGCATTGCAACGATAACTCGACCAAGGATACTCAGCGGGATGGCGGACCATCTCCGCTCTAACCGGGTTGAGTTCTATATACCGGTAACTGGTCAGCAGATAGGCTTCCGAATCCAGCAAGGTAGCTTTGTAACACCCTTCCCATAACGTACCAGTACGCGCATAACGGTGGTTGAAATACTGAACATAGTACCGACCGAGGGATTGCATCATCGCCCCGGTTCCCTTTTCTTTCCAAGGTGTAATCAACAGATGCACATGATTGGTCATCAATACATAGGGATGGATATCCACCTGACACTTTCTGGCGGCTTCCCGCAATCGCTCAAGGTAGTATTGATAGTCCTCCACATCAGCGAAAATGGGCTCTCGGTTGTTACCCCGTTGAATCACCTGTTGCGGTTGGCCGGGTATAGTGAAGCGAGGTAAACGAGCCATTACGTTATTCTCAGCGAAGGGTTACGTTCGTTAATGAACGCTATTCTATCATAAATCGCAAAGCAATCGAGTCTGACCCCTTTGCTTTGACCCCTTTGCTTTTTGGAGGGCAAACCGTTCTTTATCTCACACCCCTGGAGTTTTTGGATAAGCTCGCTGTGTTGATACCACCGCCACGCAAGCATCGCCATCGTTATCATGGCGTTCTGGCGCCAAATGCCCCGTTACACCAAGCCGTGACGGCCCATGCCGGATTGCCTATGGATGATGAAGTCGTCTCAGCCGATCAAGCGCCGGTTGCCGATGAAGACCTATCGGAGTCTGGATCCAAGCCGCCTTTCTATGCCGTATCCCTTTGGGCGATGCTGATTGCAAGGAGCTATGAAGTCTTTCCGCTGGTTTGTCCTCAATGCGGTGGCGAATTAAAGGTGGTTGCGTTTCTTACTGAGGCGGATCCCATTCAGCGACTCCTGATCTATATCGGTGAACCAGCCACACCGCCTCGAATCGCTCCTGCTCGCGCACCGCCGGACTGGTTCGAAGCGGATTTTGATCAAACGATTTTCGATGAATCCGAAGAAGCGGAACCCGTTCCGGACTTTGAGTTTGATCAGACCGTGAGTTGGTAACATCACGGTACCGATGCCAGTCGGCCATTCTGACGGGCACAGGTTCTCTTGTGTGCGCCTTTCAGATAACGGGCTCAAAGGCATCGTTTACGCCCAAAAATCCCACAATGGTTGAGTCTACGTCCTCAGATACCGAGGGCACAATTAAAAAGTCTTGCCAAAAAGATCAGCATCGGGTAGCGTTTACCCGAAGATGGGTTGGAAAGTGGCATTGAAATTCCTATCCATCGGAGGCTCGGTTACATGACTCCGGCCCCCATAGCTGGAGTCGTCTCAACGGCGTAGTCTGTAAACGCTACCCCGACCCCGGGAGCGCGCAGTCGGGCAAAGAGCCGGGGAACTCTTATTCGCGCTCATATTTCGTCGTATGCATAAATGGCATCGACCAGTTCCTTGAACCACCTCGGCCTGAAAACAACGACATAAATGACGATGAGACTGGTCGTTGGAATCGGGCCGATGCCAAGGATGGCTAAAACAACCAGCGCCAGAGCGGTTACGATTCTTGCCTTCATCGATAAACTTCATCCACAAGTCGCTTGAACCATCGCGGTCGGAAAATAACGGCATACAGGCAGATGAGACTGACCGTCGGTAGCGGCCCGATATCAGTCACCATAACGATCAACATGGCTATCAACGTCAAAAATCTTGCTCTCATCAAACAAACCCCGGAAACAGACTATAACGTCCAACATACAACGCCTCATCACTGATTACGCCATCGCACAAGGGGCGAGGAAGATCGGGGATTACCGATCAACCCGGCTCTGCCAACAAAACAGCCCTGCTCGGACCTGTCGTACATAAATTCAAGGCGAATCGGTAATAGTGTAACGCGACCGGGAATATCCGGGACCAACAAATTCTGTCATTCCTGAGAAATCGTAATAATCCTTGCCAATAAAGGCAACATCCGTGAACCAATGTGAACCGAGTGGTGCGCGCGGCACACCCTACGTTTGGCCCCGGCGGAGAATCGGAGCGTAGGGTGCGCCGTGCGCACCATTCCGCTCGAATGAGATGAGATATCACAGCCATACGCTGACCGTTCCGAACCTAGCAGCCTGACAGGTTGCACCGAGCAGGCATATCAGCCCGCGGCCTCCCGAACCACCTTCATCCCGAACTTCTCCACAAACACCACATAGAGCGTTGGAACCACGACCAGCGTCAGCGCGGTGGAAAAGATCAATCCGAAAATCATGCCGTTGGTCATCGGTGCCCAGAGTGCGCCGCCGAACAGCGAAAGAGGCAACAGCCCGCCGATCGTGGTGAGCGTGGTCAGAATGATCGGCCGCATACGCAGCCGTCCCGCCGCCATGACTGCGGTTCTGAGCGCCTGACCTTCCGCGACCTTCTTCTCGATGAAATCGATCAGCACGACGGCATTGTTGATGACGATCCCTGCCAGGGAGAGCGCACCGAGCATGGCCATGAACCCCATTGCCCAACCGGTGACCAGCAGTCCGACAGCGACGCCGATGAGGCCCAAAGGAACCGCGAACAGGATGACCAGGGGCTTGAGGAACGAGTTGTACTGCACGATCAATACCAGGGCGATCAACACCATGGCCATGCCGACGGCTCGAACCACTTGGACCAGCGCCTTGTTCGTCTCTTCCTGCTCGCCGCCGCTTTCGACGAAATAGCCCGCGGGGAGGGTCTCGAGCATTGCTTCGAGCCGGGGTTCGATCCGTGCTGCGACCGTGTTGGCCAACACCCTTTCCTCCACCCGGGAACCGACCGTCACCGTGGGGAGTCCGTTGCGGCGGGCGATCACCGCCGGTTTCCAGGTAGGGATGACTGTGGCGATGGAGTCCAGAGGAACCTTGCCGCTGGCACCGTTGACATAGATCCCGGAGAGATCGTTCACATCCTGTCTTTTTTCCCGCAGCGTTCTCAGCATGACCGGAACCCGATGATCGCCTTCGCGGTAGGTCGTCAGCCGGGCTCCGGAGAGCAGCGATCGGATGGTCAGCGCCACGTCGGCGTTGGTGACGCCGGCGAGATTGGCCGCATGGGAATCGATGTTGACGTCGATCTGGTAGCCGGGCGCGCCCCAGTTGCTGTAGGGCGCCAGGGTGGCCGGCGTCCCCTTGAACAGGCGGATCATTTCCCGGGCCTTGCTCCGGAGTACCGTCGAATCCTGGCCGCTCAAGCGGAACGCGACCGGATCGCGGATCGGCGGACCCAGCATATACAGGTCGACGGTCACGCGCGCCTGGTGCAGCTTTTCCACTGCGCGGCGCACGTCGTTGGCATAGCCGGCGGTCTGTTCGGCATCGGTGGTGTTGACCAGCAGGAAGGCGTAGTACGGATAATCGTATTCGGGCTCCTGGGTGATCATCAGCCGTGGGCCACCGGTGGCCACGAAGGTGACCACATTGGCCAGCCGCTGGCGGGTTTCACCGTCTTCGGTGATCGGGCTGAGTTCAACGAGGATTTTTTCGACCTCCCTGGCGACTCGGGACGTTTCGGCGATGGGTACACCTTCCGGCAGCCAGACTTTGACGAAGAACTGATCGCGAAGCCCGGACGGGAAGAATTGGGAGCCGATCACCGGAATCAGGGAGAGGCCGCCGAGGAACAGGATCAATACCCCGCCCAAGACCACGCCCTTGCGGTCCAAAGACCAGCCGATGATACGGTCGTACAGCGGCGGCCGCTCCTCTTTTTGTTCCCGTTTCTTCGCCGCGGGCGCCTTGAACAGCCACGCGCACATGATCGGCGTCACCAGCATCGCCACGAAAAAACTGCACGCCAGGGTGGTGCCGACGACGATGGGAAGACTGCCGACGTATTCACCGACGTCCCCTGTGATCGTGAGCATCGGAAGAAAGGCGAATATTGTCGTCAGGGTCGAAGTCAGAATCGGCGCCGCCAGTTCCTGGGTGCCCTGGATAACGGCCTCCTGCTTGGGCATCCCTTCGCGGATGAGTCGAAAAGCGTTGTCGGACACGACAATGGCGTTGTCGACGACCATCCCTAAGGCGATGATCAGCGAGGCGATCGCGAACTGTTCCAATTGAACGCCGAAATAGGGCACGATGGCGAAGGCGCCGATCATCGAGATCGGCACCGCCGCGGCCATGATCAGCGCCGGCCGCCAACCCATCGCCACAAGCGCGACCGCGAGCACGATGAGAACCCCCTGCAGCAGGTTGATTTGAAAATTATCGATGCGGCTGTCGACCTGTCGCGGAAGATCGTTGACGCGGGTGAGCTCGATATCGGGCGGCAGAACTCGTTGCCGAAGCCGGGCGATGACGTTGTTCACCGCCTCGCTCATTTTGACGACGTTGTGGCCGCTTTTCATCGAAACGCCGAGCACCAGACAGGGCCGATGAGCGATTTCCGGACGCGTCAGGCGCGTCAGCGTTCGCGGCGGTTCCTCGTAGCGTCGGTCGATATGAATCGGTAGATCGCCGAGCCGCACCGGCAGGCTGCCGTCGACGCGGCCGACCACCAGGTCGTTCATCTGCCGCACCGCGGTGAATTCACCCGTTGGATTGATCGCGTACCGGGCATGCTCGGTGTCGAGTTCACCGCCGGGCTGAACGATATTTCTCGCCTCGAAGATGTGGCGAAGCTGACTTGCGGTCACGTTGATCTTGGCCCAGTCGGCGCTGTCCACTTCGACATAGATGCGCTCGGGCTGCACACCCCAAAAGTCCACGCGGGCGACCGAATCGATGAGTTCGACCTAGTCCTCGATCCGCTCGGCGAAAATCTCGAGTTGGCGCGGTTCATAAGGGCGTTCGATCGCCTGCGTGCCGGGCAAGGGGGTTTGATACAGGGCGAAGACGATCTCGTAGACGACGCCGAAATCCGAGTTGACGATCGGGGGCTGCGCACCGGGCGGCAATCTCGGTTGCAGCGGCCCGACCTTGGCGCGCACTTCGTCCCATACCTGATCGGTATCGGTCACTCGATCGTCGGCGGTTACCTGGATCACCGACAGGCCGACCCTGGAAATGGACTCGATCGTGCTCACTTCGGCGATCTCGGCAATGACTTTTTCCAGTGGATCGGTGATGAGTTCCTCGACCTTTTCTGCCGCGGCGCCGGGCCAGCTGGTGATCACCAGCGCATCGCGGATGGTGATTTCCGGATCCTCGCGGCGCGGCATGGTCGCGAAGTTGAACAGGCCGACAGCGAACAGGAGAGCGAAAAACGCAAGCACGACCGAGCGGTGTGTGAGCGCGAATCGGGGCAGATTCATGGCGGCAGCTGTTCCTGGCCGACAATGGTCACCGGCTGGCCATCCGAGACGTAATGCACGCCGCTCACGATCACCCGGGCGCCGGGCGTTATCCCTTCGCCTTCGATCCGGCGAAGCTCGTGGTACAGGTCATGAACGGTCACTTCCGTCATACGCGCCTGATCGTCCTCCGCCAAGAACACGACGTGTTTGTCATCGATCATCGTGATGGCATTCATCGGCACGTACAGGCCTTTTGGCGCTGCATCGAGCAAAAAGCGCACCGGCACCAGTTCACCGGGGCGCAGCAGCCACTGCGCGCGGCCGATGGCCAGACCGGCCAGATGTTCCTGTTTCGGTTCGAGCGCCAGGAAGTCCCCTTCGCGCAAATCCGCGCCTGCTTCGAGACTTCTGAAGTTCCATTTGATGACGGTAAAGTAATCGTTTCCCAAGGTCACCGGGACTTTGTCCGGTACGTGTTTGCCGACCGCGCTGCGCCGCGCTCCCGGATGAAAGCTCACGCCGGGCAGGCGCAACACGTACGATTGCCCATCCTCCCGGTAGATGCTGTCGACGGGTACGAAAAGGTTGCCCGCCTCGCCCTGAAAGCGTCGGACAACCGGCAGATAGTCGCTGACGACGGGCAGGTCTTTGGTTTCGGGTGCAATCTGGTGGACTCGGCGCCGCTCATTGCGGGCGATGAGAGTGATGCGGAACGTGCGCGTGTCGCGTTCCGCCACCGCGCCCTTCTCGTACACGATGGCATTCACCCGGGTCGGCTCGCCATCCGGATCGATCGGGTCCTTGGGATAGAGAATCGCCCGGTTGCCGGTCTGAATACGCCGATCCTGGTCGGCCGACACGGCGACTCGAACCTGAATCGGGTCCATCAGGCTCAATGTCACCACCGGCCGTCCGGCTTCGATTACAGCGCCCTGGCTGACATGGATGCGGGTGATGCGACCCGAGAAGGGCGCCAGCAGACTGCAGTCTTCGAGGTCCTCTTCGGCGCGATGCAGCGTTTCCACGATCTCCCGGATCACCGCTTCACGCTCCGCGAGGCGGGCTGCCATTCGCTCATGCCGGCTTTCGGCGTTTTCGACCGCCTGCAGGCTGCCCGCATCTTCATCGAAGATGCGCTTCTGGCGGTCGCGCGTCTGGCGCGCCAGTTTCAGCGCCGAGCGGGCGTCTTTCAGGGCATGTCGGGCGGCATCGAGACGTGCCTGAAGCGCATTGACCTGCAACCGGTAGCGGGTGCTGTCCAACTTTGCAATGAGTTCGCCCGGCTTGATGAGCCGGCCGTTTTCATTGAGCGTCGGACCTTCGACTTCCTTGCCTTCGTCGAGCACCCAGAGCAGCCGGCCCGCCACCTCGAAACCGACCTGCTCCTCGCGGTAGAGGCTGACCGAACCCGTCAGTCGTGTTTCGCGTGCGAAGTCACGTTCTTCGAGCTCGAGCACCGTCACCGGTCGCGCCTTGATGGCAGGCGCCGGGTCTTGCGGGTCGTCGCTGCACCCTGTCAGTACGAGCGCTGCAATAAGACCGGCGATGGCCGGCACACTCATCCGGGTTATCAGGCCCACTCGATTACCTCGCTCATATCGATCTTACCGAAGATTCGCACGTCATGCTGATGGAACACGCCCTTGTCTTTCATTCTCGGACAGTGGGTAGAAGGCTGAATGCCTGGTGCGACAATCTGCGCTCCCGGGAATTTTACCGGAAGGTCCATCAGTTCTATGGCGAAGGACTGTAGGCTGTGGATAGATATGTGCTGCCGGCGCTCTGTTTGCGGTCTCCGACGGCCGGCGGATCAATTAAAGATCCAGCACGACAGCCTGGTTCTCTTCGCCACCCTCGAGCTTCGCGCTCGGGTAGGAGCAGCAGATCAGCGCTTGCCCGCTCGCGGGTGGTGCCATGGGCGGCTGCAGATAGGTGACGCTGCCTGCGACCAGCCGGGTCGAACAGGTCTGGCAGATGCCGGAGCGGCAGCTGTAGGCCGGCGTGAGTCCTTCCGACTCGGCCAGATCGAGCAAAGTGCCTTTCGATGGATCCCAGGTGGTGCGGATGCCGGCGCGCTCGAAGCGCACCGCCACCGGACCGGCAGAGAGCGGCTGCCCCGGTTCAAACCCATGCTGTGCCTCACGATGAAATGAATGACCCGCGCCAAAGAACTCGTAGTGGATGCGATCATCCGGTATGTTCAGCGATTTGAGCCCATCGAACAGCGCCTGCATGAACGGCACCGGACCGCACAGAAAGAAGTCGTAGTCATCGAACGGAAGCAGTGCTTTGAGCAGATCGATGTCGACGCGGCCCACGCTGTCATAGTCTCTGCCTTGTTGGTCGGAGAGCAGCGGACGGCTGTAGCGGATATGCGCGTTGACCCGCTCGCAGCGGTTCGCCCGTTCGCGGATATGGGCGGCGAATGCATGCTCGGCGCTGTTGCGGGCGCCGTGGATGAACCACACCGCACGCTGACAGCCGCAGGTGCGGGCGTTCTCGACCAGCTGTTCGAGCATGCTGACCATGGGGGTGATGCCGACTCCGGCGCTGAGCAGGACCACCGAACGCAAGGAATCCTCGACCAATGTAAACGTGCCGCGCGGTGACATCGCGCGCAGTACCGTGTCAGGCTGCACATGATCGTGAAAGTAGTTCGATGCCGCGCCGGGCGGCAGACCGGACGCGGCCGGTCCCTCCCGCTTGATGGAGAGGCGGAAAAACGATCCGTTGGGCGCGCTCGAAATGGTATAGGTCCGGCGAATGGGCCGGTTGGCGCCGGGCGGATGCAGTTCCAGCGGCAGGAACTGGCCGGCCTTGTGGCAGGGGATCCGGCCACCGTCCTCGCGCTGGAGATAAAAGGAGCTGATCGTCGTGCTTTCCGGTTCGACACGCGTCACTTGGTAGTTGCAGTACGCATTGCCTTCGCGCCGCGCCGCCAAAGTTGCCGCGACCTCCGCCCACGAGCCGGTGTGCTCGAGGCTCGGCGAATACTCCAGGAACCGCCAGTGGACCGGCACCGCGCCCTCGATGCGGATCCCCTCCGTCAGGGTAAAACGGATCAGACGCTCGGCCCCGGTAAATGCGCGCTTCTCGTCGCTGTCCCAGATAATCGTCGCCTCGCCGGTCAGATAAAGCAGATCTTTGTGCTCGAATTCGATGAACAAAAGCCCGGCGCGCGGGTTCAGCAGAATATTGCCCAGCGTATTGAAGTGGAAATTGCCGGTGAAGTCGGGAAAGGTCAGCGTGCGCGCGTCGTCGGTGCGAACGAAGCCGGGCTTGCCGCCGCGATGCGAAACATCCGCGCCGTGTGTGACGTTGCCGCGATCCTCCGAGAAATAGGAGGCGATATAAAAGTTGTCGGCGCGTTCGATGATCGCCCGCTCGGCGTCGCCGAATCGGTTCATGCGGTGGGCCGGCAACGCCTCGCCGACCCGGTCGATGGCCGGCAGCAATTCCACGTCGCGCGCCTGGATGTATTGCGGGCAGTTGCCGAAGCTTTGCTTGACCCGGATCTCGATGGCGCCCGGTGTGGCCGAAGCGATGCGCGCGTTCATGCGGTTTCGGCGCCGGCTGTGGAACTCGATGCCGAGCAGACCGATGTCGGTGCCGGGTGTGAGGTTTTCGTTGAGCGGGTCGCCGAACACCGGCCGTGCCGCAACCATCAGCGTGCGCGGGTCGGTTGATTCGATAAAGCCCGGCCGTCCGAACAGCACCGACGCCCAGGGACGGCCGGCCTTGTCGATGGTGCCGATGAGCAGCAGCGGCAGCTGGCTGTAGAAGTCGCGGTGTTGATCGGGCATGTGGTCCCGAATCACCCGCCGCCCGAGCGCCTCGATCCGCTCCCGCACACCCAGGCGCTCCTGGATCTTACGTTCGCCGGGGTGAAACGGCGCTGATGGCTCGGTGGCAGCCATGTCCTCACTCACGTTGCGATGATCAAAGATTCGCCTGCGGTGCGGCCTTCAGGTCGCGGGCGCGATGAACTCGAGCCGTATTCCACCCGGGATATAGCACATCATGTGCCGTGTGGGACCGCCGCCCAGCGGTTCGGGGGCGAACTCGATGCGCGTGCCGTCGGAATTGCGCACGCGTTCGTGCATGGCGTCGAGTGCCGCCCGGTCTTCCACGATCAACGCGAAGTGGTGCAGACCGATGTTGTTTTGGCGGTCGAACGGAGTGGCGTTGGCCGGGTCTGCGGCCTGCCAGAGGGTGATCATGATGCGGCCGTCGCTCAGAAACACAGCAGGATAATCGGGAACTTCGCCGATCTGCTCAAAGCCGAGCGTGTCGGTGAAGAATGCGCGGGTCGCCGCGAGGTCCGGAACGGTGAAACCGATATGGTGCACACCTTGGGTGAGGGTGCCGGTTGTGGCTTGGTTCATGATAGCCTCCTCGTCGAGTGGCTGTTGGCGGGCAGTGGGTGTGAGAAACAAACACCCGAAGTGTTATTGTGATCCTATCCAGTCGGGGATGCAATCCCGAATGGCCTCCCTCGGCAATTGTCGTGGGTCAGTCCCACATTTCGTACGCGAATGCAGATCCTCCAAGAAACCTTGTGACCTGTCCGGGCTTGTCAAAAGGTTCGAGCGCTCGACGAGCCGATACTTGGGTTGGGGCATGCTGTTGAGTTACGGCGTCCCTAAAGGTCATTGAACACCGGAAAGGGAGCGCCATGGGCGCCTATAACATGCAATGGTATCGAATTCGCTCCTTTGGGACGGTAAGGCACCGAATTTAAACTCTTTTTTAAATTAATAGGAAAAATTACAATTTCGGGCTTGATTTTACCAACCGGTCAACTATAATAACCCCCATGGCAAGAACAAGCGATGCAAAAGAAAGATTGTTGGCCAGTGCCCTGGAACTTTTTTCCGAGCGAAGTTACGCCAATGTGGGTGTGCAGGAGTTGTGCGAACATGCCGGCGTCAAAAAGGGCAGCTTCTATTATTTCTTCAAGTCCAAGCAGGATCTGATGTTGGAAGCGCTGGAGCATCAATCCCGGGCGATTGGCAGGATGATTCTAACACCCGCATTCTGCTCGAATTTGCCCCCGCTTGAGCGCATTGAGCGCCTGTTTCATCTGACTTACGAATTCCAGAAAGCCATGAAGGAAAAGACGGGCCGTGTTCGGGGATGTTTTTTCGGCAATCTGGCATTGGAATTGAGCACTCAGGATGAGTCGATCCGCCATCGCCTCGATCGAATTTTCAGGACGGCAATCACGTCGATCGAGAAAACTGTGCAGGATGCCGTCTCAGCAGGCGATCTTGCTGACATCGACGTTGCAGCGACGGCCGAGGCGATTCTGGCTTATTGGGAAGGGGTGATTATGCTGGCGAAGGTACGCAACGACCCCGGACTGTTGAAGGATCTCGCCAAGGGGGCGAAGGAACTTGCCATTACCGAGACGAAGGATACTGCAGGATAATTTTTTTTGGGACAAAACTTTACTGACCAGTCAACTGGTCGCAATTAACCTATGGAGGATCGAACGATGACAACCAATATAAACACCGTATTAATCACCGGCGCCTCAAGTGGTATCGGACTCGATGTTGCCAGAGGGTTCCTGGAAAAAGGGGCCAATGTTGTACTCAATGCACGCAATGTTGAAAAGCTGACTGTCGCCGCCGCGGCACTGGGCGATGAAAACCGAATCGCTTTGGTGCCGGGCGATATCGGTGACAAGGAAACCGGCCAAAGAATGGTCAACGTGGCGGTGGATCGATTCGGCAGTGCTGATGTGCTTGTCAATAACGCTGGGATCTTCGGGCTCAAACCGTTCCTTGACAACACAGAAGACGATCTCGACAGGTACATTCATATCAATCTGAAAGGGACTTACTTCGTCACCCAGGAGGCTGTGAGACAAATGAAAAAACAGGGTGGCGGTGCCATTGTCAATATCGGCACCGTACTGATTATGCATTCAATGGCCGGACTGCCGGCGAGTGCCGCGCTGATCACCAAAGGCGGTGTGCATGCCTTGACCACCAGTCTCGCCAGTGAGCTGGCGGCCGACAACATCACGGTCAATGCCGTTGCCCCGGGTGTCATCAGAACACCTCTTTATGGGGACGCGGACGTCGACGCATTTGCTGGCGTCGCCCTAATGAATCGAGTCGGCGAGGTGCGGGAAATCACCGAGTCTGTGATCCACCTTGCAACGGCAAGCTTCACCACGGGCGTAATCATGCCGGTCGATGGCGGTTACGTTTCCGGCAGAGCTTAAACCAGAGGAGTTAACGAAGATGACAAAATTTATTGTACATACGAAAGATACCGCACCTGAACAGTCGGTAGCAGTTTTGGAAGGCGCCGAAAAAGCGTTTGGATTTGTCCCGAACCTAATGGGCACGATGGCAGAGTCGCCGGCTACCGCAAAAGGCTACCTTACCCTCAGCCAGATTTTCGACCAAACCTCGTTTTCCAGGACCGAACGGCAGGTCATTCTGCTGGCGGCCAGTCGCTACAACGAATGCCATTACTGCATGGCCGCGCATTCGGTGATTGCAGAAATGCAGAAGGTACCGCAGGAGGTGATCGAGGCGATCCGAAACGATCGTCCGATTACGGACCCGAAGCTGGAAGCGCTGCGTCATTTCACGACCCGGATGGTGGATAAACGCGGGTGGGTCAGCGATGAAGAGCGTCAGGCGTTCGTCGACGCAGGCTATACCCGGCAACAGATCCTCGAGGTCATTCTGGGCGTCAGTTACAAAACTTTGAGCAATTATGTCAACCATATGGTGGATACCCTCGTTGATGCGGCTTTTGCTGCAAAAGCGTGGACGCCACCAACCGTCTGATAGGTGGGATCATGTTTAAGACGCTTCGACAAAACTTTGCGATTAAATTGACCGACTGGTTGGTAAATAATGATCGCGGTCAGGATGGCCCGTCGGCTTACTTTGACCGTTTGCGTGATGACATCAAGGCGGGCGATGTGCTGTTGGTTGAAGGACGCAGCCGTATAAGCCCGATCATACGTGCATTCACGGCCAGCCGATGGACCCATTGTGCGCTTTATATTGGACGCCTTGCGGAAATCGAAGACGTCGAAACGCGAAAGCGGCTGAGGTCGTTTTACCGTGGCGGCCCGAACCAGCAATTGGTCATTGAAGCCGAGATAGGCAAAGGCACAACTGTCACGCCTCTGAGTCACTATCGTCAGCACAATTTACAGCTATGCAGGCCCAAAACACTTTCACCTAAGCAACGGCAAAAAGCGATCGATCATGTCATCAATAAGATTGGGATCGCCTATGACTTGAAGTTGCTGTTTATGCTTGGGCTTGCATTGTTTTGGCAGCGAATGTTTCCGTGGAACCCGTGGCACGATCCGCTTTCGCGACGCAGCACCCCACCTGAACGAACCATTTGTACCCAACTGATATGGGAAGCGATGAATAGCGTTCATCTTCCAGTGTTGCCTTTCGATGCCGGTCCGGCCCGATCGAACCCTCAATGGGCAAAAACGGGAACACTTCCTTTGACCCCGAACATCTTTTTGTGCTCTGCCTATTTTCGTACGAGTCACTATTCTCACTGGTCGAAACACACCGAGTGCATCCATTCGCCAGCTTTGGCCAGTCCGTTTCTCGCTCAGATACCCACTAAATTGTAATGAGCGAGATTTTTTCCCAGTGGCCATCAACCACTGTTTTATCGCAAGTGAGGAGAACCAAGATGAATGAAAAAACCGTTGATTTTTATTTTACCTATCTCAGCCCTTATGCGTTTATGGCCAATACGCGCATTAAAAAAGCCCTGGATCCTCAGGGTGTGACCATCCGATATAAACCAATCGGGCATACCGGCAGCAGCGACGGGCCTGCATTCAGCCCGGCCCGATACGAATACATTGTCGAAGAAGATGTACCCCGCTATGCGGAGGAATACGGACTGACCTTTACACCACGGCCCCCATTAACGGAAAGCCACACCGCCAGCAGAGGATTTCTTTACGCGGAGGAACAGGGCGTGGGTGAGGACTATAACGACTTGGTCTTCAGGGCCCGATGGAGTGACGGGAAGGACATCAGCCGGACGGATGTCCTGGCGGATATCGCCGAACGAACGGGTCTTGACCAGGATGGATTTCTAGCAGCGATCAAGGACCATTATTACAACGACAAGCTCTCGGAGATCCGGCAACAGGCAGCGGAAGCCGGTGTTTTTGGAGCCCCCTTTTTCATTTACGCAGGAAAAAGATTCTGGGGCAACGATCGGATTGATTGGCTGGTCCGTGAGCTGACCAAGGAAGCAGCATAAGATCACCCGAAGGTTCTTTTTGGTTCGCGTGACAATACAGGCTATCCGGGCACCTGAACATCACGCGAAAGGAGCCTTTATCGCGGTGGTTTTTCCCGGATTTGTTTGACGTTGTTAGTGCTGAAATTATTTTAATCATCTATTTGGAGATCAACATGACAAAACCAATCTGTTTGATCACCGGCGTCGGCGAAGGTACGGGCGCCGCATTGGTTCGACGATTCGCCAAGGGAGGCTACCAGGTGGCCATGCTGGCTCGAAACCGCGACCGACTGGTGGCATTGGAGAATGAAATCGAGGACACCAAGGCTTATCGTTGCGATATTTCCGACCTTGATGCGTTGCAGGCAATCATCGAGTCGGTTCGATCGGAAATGGGCAGCCCCTCCGTCCTGGTACACAATGCGGTCGCGGCGACGTTCAAAACCTTTCAAGACGCCGATCCAAGAGACCTGGAACGAAATTTCCGCGTCAATACCACCGCGCTGCTTTATTTGGCCAGGGCCTTGGCGCCGGCCATGGTGGAGGCGGGCAGTGGAGCCATTATGGTCACCGGCAATACCGCTGCATTGCGCGGCATTCCGACCTACGCAGTGTTCGCGCCGACCAAAGCAGCGCAGCGTATATTGGCACAATCATTGGCACGCGATCTGGGTCCAAAGGGCGTGCACGTCGCCTATATCACGACCGATGCCGCAATCAACGCGTCCTGGCTTGGCGATGATACCCAGAGACCGAGCTGGCTGAAGCCGCCGCCAAGCTGGAAGGACAAGCCGGAGGATTATTTCGCCAAACCGGGAGCCATTGCAGACGAGGTTTTTCATATTGCCCACCAGGACCGTTCGACGTGGTCATTCGATCACATCATCCGTCCCTATGCGGAAAAGTGGTAAGAACGGTGGAATTAACCAGTGTAAGGAAGGGTGCGGGATGCCCCAGCGCTACCGCGAAGCATTGTGAACGCGACATCGGCCTCGACGCTGGAGGGAGCTTGATATTTTTTTGTTCAACAGAGACCGAATTGGTCAAAGTATAGGAGAGAAGAAAATGAGACAGTTAAACGACAAAATAGCAGTTATCACCGAAGGAAACAGTGGCATCGGGTTGGCCACCGCCCGGCGGTTCATCGCAGACGGTGCCCGGGTGGTGATTACCGGCCGCAACCAGGACGCACTGAATGCCGCCGTCGCCGAACTCGGCGACCGGGCGACGGGCATCCGCGGTGATGTTGCGAACCTCGAAGATTTGGACCGCTTGTTCGCTCAGCTGCAGGAGCAGTTCGGCCGTGTGGACGTGCTGTTTGCAAACGCGGGTATCGCGCCGCTGCTTCCGATCGAGGCGGTGACGGAAGAGCACTTCGACAGTCTGTTCAACACCAACGTTCGAGGCCTCTTCTTCACGATTCAGAAGGTCCTGCCGCTTCTCTCGGAAGGTGCGTCGGTCATTCTCAACGCCTCCGTCGTTGCTCAGTCCGGGCTGCCGAACACGAGCATTTATTCAGCAACTAAAGCAGCGGTTCGTTCGCTGGGGCGCACGCTTGCAGCCGAACTCGCACCTCGCGGCATCCGTGTCAACGTCGTCAGTCCGGGGCTCATCGACACTCCGTTCTGGGGCAAAGTCGGTCTAAGCAAAGACGAGGTCGATGCGTTCGGAGAACAGGTCGTCCAGCAGACTCCGCTCGGCCGCCCGGGTAGACCTGAGGAAATCGCCGCGACGGTAGCGTTTCTGGCCTCCGACGATGCGAGCTACTTCACCGGGGCCGATCTGGTCGCTGACGGCGGAATGATTCAGGTCTAGATGCGATAACCGCTAACGCACAACACAATGTTCAGGACACTAATGAGGAGTAAAGCCCATGAGTAATGCAGCTACAAACGTGAGTGAGTATGACGTGATCGCCAAGGTCGTCCAGCAATACATCAATGGCGCCAGGTCCGGCAGAGGCGACGACATGAAACCCGCCTTCCACAAGGACGCGACAGTCTTCGGTTATGTCGGTGACGACTTGTTCGCCGGCCCCATCCAGCAGCTCTTTGCCTGGAATGAAGAGAACGGTCCAGCGACGGAACTCCAAGCATGGATCGCCAGCATCGACCTCATTGATACGATTGCCACCGTGCGGCTTGAACTCGACAACTGGACCGGTCACCGGTTCACCGACTTGTTCACGCTGTTAAAAGTCGATGGGGAGTGGAAGATCATGAACAAGGTCTTCCATCTGCACACCTGAGGGAGAAGCGAGCGGCGAGGAAATCTTCGCCGCTGTCCATATCCCGGCTATTGGGATTCAGATGCGCTAGTGCATTTAATACTCCGTCAATGTTACCGTGGCTGGGTTACTGGCTCAGCGCGGTCTGCGCTGAGCCAATTGGCCATCCGGGTCGATGGGCGCCCGGACCTTGGTCGAAGTGGGACAGCCTCCTGGCTGTTGCCCCTTTCGATGGGCCCACCTGATAATCCACCGGCTTTGCCGGTGGTGATTTAACTCCTCATAAAGGAGAAATAAAGGAGAAATTATGAAACTAAGAAATGCATTTGCAGGACTGGATAAGCTCTTCAAACGATGGTTTGAAATAAACATTGACAGGGAATCCAAGTATTATTCTCGACGTAATAAGGCTGAAGATATAGAGGACATTCTTTATGATATGAACATTATCGACACGAAAAGTAATGCATTGTTAACCCATATATCCATTATGTTTGTCGTTTTAGGCTTCTTTATTCACGCAGAAGATAACCATTGGCTGGTTGTTACACTTCTAGTCATCGAATTCTTGGCCTATGTGCTAACTGCAATGCTCCTCCTGAGGTGCGTAGATATCATGGGGCCTCCATTTAGGCAGCCACCGGAGGCTGAAGAAGAGATCAAGCAAGTTTACTATTTCGAAATCACCCTTCGTCGCGAAATCTATGCTCGTGCATTAAGAGTGGCTTTTATTCTTACGGCGATGTTGATACCGATTATTTTGTTCAAGTATTTACTGTAATTAATTAATTACAGTAAACCCCCGGCTTGTAAGTGTTCACCCCCCTATGCA
>DEII01000019.1:0-19063 GCA_002352385.1 Methylococcaceae bacterium UBA2778
TAACGTCACCCGGCTACCCGACCGTTAGGCCCCGGCCCCTCGATCGATATAGTTTGCCCCTCACCGCATGCTATGCGGGCTAGAAAGCACAACGCAAGACGCGACCCCTTTATTAGCACATTACCCGCAAATGAAATGTGCCAAAAAAATGACTATCTGAAAGGGGTCTTGACTATTCTCGTGCACATTTTAGGCACATCGTTATGATCAAAAAATCGAGAAGCCAGAAGACACGAAATTGTTTGGCAAACGATCGTGCTACGTTACCATTTTTGCTTTAGCTCGTTAGCCATTCCTTTGCCTCGGAAAGCTGATCGTTTGAAAACACCTTAACTTGACCAGGCATTATAATCCCCCACAATTTGTTTGAGCCACGTATCCAACCAACGTTTGAAACGACTGCTATTTTCTCCCACTTCCTTACGTGCTTGAACCCGACTTTCGCATCCCGCCAAAACGCGCTAGGGGTAAAGCCGGTGAATTCTGGACCGATATGATACAGAAGACAGATCTTGCCCTGTTTCTTCATTACGGCTTCTACGGCCGGGATGAGGACAGACTCATAGTCATCTGCGGTAATCTTTCCCTTTGCGGTCAGCCCAACAACATGATCCGGAAGATCCGGTATTCGTTCGATCATAATCACCCTCTTCTGTTTATGGTTGGTTTTCGTTATATAGAAAGTGCTCTGACGACGCACCAATTGAACCACTGGAGCACCTTATAAATCCCCTTTTATCTCTAGGAGGCAAAATGCAAGGCGAGGCGTCACATTGTCACACTCACTGACTCGACGCCAAGTATCCGCGAAGCCATCCAATGCAGCCTGCGGTTTTAAAATTTCCACCTCGATTCGGTTCATTCCCACCTCCAACCCGCAAGACGAATGCAATCTTCTCGAAAATCCGCAATCAGTTTTTCCGATGATTCAAGGCAATAAGGCTCCTCCTCTTTCTCCATAATGGCGGTGATCGCCCTTCCCCTGCTCGTTGTCGTAACGAACGACGCAAACGCCACAACGTCCACAATGGAGCCGATACTTCAGGCCATGGGACCGTTCCGCCGTCGCCTGTGGCAAAGCCCAAATCACCATTTCCACGAAGACATCCCCCTTGCTTCCCTTTGAAACGGAACAACTGTTGCGCCTGCATGATGGTCAACTATACCATAATCAAGGCTGCATCCAGCGTTAGGTGAAGGAGGAATGCAGACCGGACCCGCCATCTGCTTCCCTTTCCCTGATTCCCGATTCCCGGCGGCGGAACCGCTTCGCGTTTCGCCCTACCCCCAATCCCATAGGCATCTGCCCGACTTGGTGCTTTCGGTGCTGGTCGAAGCCCTACCCGCGAATCACAACTTCGCCCCGCATCTGTCGCAATAGACCGCATCCACCTCATGCCCTGTCTTGCCGCAGCCGACACAGAGCCGCTCGCCCCCGCTTTTACTCATCGTCTTTGTCAGTTCCACGGTAAAGATTCCGGTCGGCACGGCGATGATGGCGTAGCCGATGATCATCACCAGAGCGGCCAATCCCTGCCCCAATTCGGTTTTCGGTGCGATATCGCCATAACCAACGGTCGTCAGGGTGACGATGGCCCAATAGACGCTCCGGGGAATGCTGGTAAAACCGTTCTCGGGTCCTTCGATCAGGTACATGGCGGAACCGAAAATCACGATGAGAGTGGATACGACAAAAAGAAAGATGGTGATTTTCTGCCGACTGGCCAAGAGGGCCCGCCCCAGCAGGTTGCCCTGGGTCACGTATGGCGCCAGCTTCAGGATCCTGAAAATTCGCAGGATGCGCAGAATCCGGATCACAAGAAAATAACTGGTTCCGGCAACCAGCAGACTGAGATAGGTCGGAATGATCGAGAGCAGATCGACAATCCCGTAGAAACTGAAAATATAACGGAGCGGCCGGCCTGTAGACAAGATGCGCAGAATGTACTCGATCGTAAAAAGCAGCGTAAAACACCACTCGATGCGATTGAAATAAAGCCCGTACCGGGCATGCAATTCGGTGACGCTGCTCAACATCACACTGCCCACGCTGAGCAGGATGCTGATAATCAATAGGATATCGAACCATTTGCCGGTAGTCGTATCGGCCTCGTAGATGACCCGGTACAGCGTATGCCGCCAAGCGACTTTGTCGGCGCTAGGAGGAAATGCGGTCAATGCCGAGGACCTCAGACGAAATCAGGACAAATCACTTCGCAGCGTCGAGACTGTTCCGGAACTGCGATCGAATACGCTCGACCCGCCTTCTGTTGACGCCGATATCCCAGTAGCCGGTGCGCGATGCCGAACGGATCTGTATGGCCTTGTTCGCATCATCCAGCAAAAGTTCGACGTCATCGCCGAACTGCAACACTGCGCTGCGAAACTCGACCCGCATATAGCCCGCCGCATCTTCGACGACGCGACTGCGCGGGAGGGACAAAATAACCTGCCGCAGATGGCGCCATGCATCTTCGCCTGACGATTCATAACGCAGCGGCTCGACCCTGTGGGCAGAATCCCGGCTCTGGCTGGAGACGCAATTCGGTGTCTGCGGGCAGGGTGGAAGTTCTTTTTGGGGCATGGAAGCAGACTCCTTTGCTGTTGCATGGGTGAAGAACGAAACGGCAAGGCACAAAACGAGAGCCAAGGAAACGGCATTGCGCGCGATCGGCCGGCAATTCATCGCGTCAACGCCTCTCGTGCCGCAACGCCGGATCACGGTGCCAAAAACAGCGGTTCATCAGTCCTTTGCTGCGGATACCGGATGCACCGGGCAATTCTGTTATTTCCAGCTGAACAGCACCCATTGGGGAATGTTGATTTGGTTCGGGCCCCTTTGCAGATCGCTGCGGCGAACGTTCAGATTACCATCGCCGTTGCGGTCGATCAGGTAATAGGGCGGGCCGATATCGGGAACGATCTTGACCATATAGAGCTGACCGTTGATCCGATACTCATGAATGAGCCGCTTTCCCCGCCGGATAATTGTAATATCAGGTTCGATCGCCTCCCCGCTCTCCACCGGCAAAGGGAGTGTCGGCGGTTCCGGCCTTGCCGCTGGCGGCGGGCTGTCGGCCGCCTCGAGCACGGTCGGATCGGGCGGCAGAACCTCGCCGCTCTCGACCCGCGAAGGAAGTGCCGGGGGTTCCGGCAGAGGCGCCAGTTCCGGCGGCGACTCGGCAGCCGCCCAGGCTGGGATCAACAAAAGGGAAAACAGAATCGTACGGCGCATATCGAAACCTTCACTCAGGGAGCCAAAACAGAGACAATTATCATCATATTACAATTCAATGAAATATGCTTGGATTTTGCCGGACATCCTCCATTTCAAACAGGTTTCAGATAAAAGCTACGCGATGCGTACCCCACGCCTCCTCCAAATTGAGATTCATGCGATCGCCCCACGCCGGTCGGCGCCGGCCGATGGCGCGTGCGCAGGCGAAACAGGGTACAATAGCGCGATTTTTTCAAGCCGGCATTTCTTTCGTGCCGGTTGCGTTTTACGCCGGCGGCTTCAGCACGTTCGCAGCACATGAAAGAGCCACAAGCCAACACCACCGATTCGGACAGCATCCCGACAATGAGCAATAAGCACTCGAAACAAAGCACCGCCGAACAAGCCCTTGCCGCGCAAAAACCGTCCGCCGCGACAGAAGAACGCTGGCTATCGGCCGTCATCCTGTTCGCCCTGACACTGTTCGTCAGCGCTTCGCTGATGTTCGTGCTGCAGCCCATTTTCGGCAAGGTGCTGCTGCCGCTGCTGGGCGGTTCACCGTCGGTCTGGAACGCCTGCATGGTATTTTATCAGTCGGTGCTGTTTTTGGGCTATCTCTATGCCCATGTCACCGCGACCCACAGCACGCCCCGCCGCCAAATCATCATTCATACCGCTATCATATTGATCAGCCTTGCCGTGCTCCCCATTGCGCTTCCCGAGAACGCCATGCCGCCGGTGGAACATAACCCCACGCCCTGGCTGCTGTGGATGCTGACGATCTCGATCGGGCTGCCGTTCTTCGTCGTGTCGGCGACAGCGCCGCTGCTGCAGAAATGGTTTTCGGCGATCGGCCACCAGGAGAGCCACGACCCCTATTTCCTGTATGCTGCCAGCAACACCGGAAGCCTGTTGGCACTGCTCAGTTATCCCTTCCTGATCGAACCCAACAGCGGCCTAGCCGACCAACAATGGGTCTGGAGCGTCGGCTATCTCCTGCTGGCAGTATTGGTATCGGCCTGCGCCGCCGTGCTGTGGCGAACGCATGCTTCAGCTTGGGCCGCGTCGGTGGCATCGGACGAGAAGGACGAGGCGCTCGGCACGTCAACGAAGCTGCACTGGCTGGTGCTGGCCTTCGTCCCATCCAGCCTGCTGCTGGGGGTGACCAGCTTCATCAGCACCGATGTCGCTTCGGTCCCATTGATGTGGATCATCCCACTGGCGCTCTACCTCTTGTCGTTTATCATCGTCTTTTCCAGGCGCGGCGCAATCATCCATCCGGCCATGGTCGCCATTCAGCCGATAGTGCTGCTGCCCTTCGTCGCCTTTTCCTTCATCAACCCGGCGATCATTCCCTATTGGCTCAATCTGGCGCTGCACCTGCTGGCTTTTTTCCTGGCCATCATGGTCTGCCATGGCGAGCTCGCCCACTCCCGGCCTCATACCCGGCATTTGACGACGTTCTATCTAATCATGGCATTCGGCGGAATGCTTGGCGGCATGTTCAATACGTTCGTCGCACCATTCGTATTCGACTCAGTTCTCGAGTATCCGATCATGATCGTCGCTGCCCTGCTGCTGCGTCCCACCCTAAAATCCAGTCAGGCGCCGCGATGGCAGCAGCTGGCTCAGGACATGGCTTTTCCGATCACGCTGCTGCTGGTCGGCCTGTTCGTCTATTATTCGGTGGAGCGCATCGGCTACTACCTCGATCTCATCGGCACGGTGCTGATACTGCTGGCCGGCATCAACTACGCCCTGCGCTTCAGACCGGTGATGCTGGCGCTGCTGACCGGCGTGCTGCTGTTCTTTATCATCGGCCTGCACAATCTGATGTCCAATGTCCTGTTTCAGGAGCGCACCTTTTTCGGCCTGCTGTCGGTGCGAGAGCAGGCACTGCCTTCTGCAACCGGCGCGCTCGAGCGATTCCACGAACTCTGGCACGGCACGACCAAGCACGGCGCCCAGGAGTGGGACAAGCCGTTCAACACCATTCCACTGACCTACTACAGCCGCCCCGGACCGATCGGTCAGTTCTTTTCGGTCTATGACGACATCAGCGCGCGGTGGAGCGTAGGCGTGGTCGGGCTCGGAGCCGGCGCCATGGCCTGCTATGCCAAACCTACTCAGAAGTGGGATTTCTTCGAACTCGACCCCGCCGTGGTGACCATCGCCAAAGACCCTGACTATTTCACCTATCTGCGGCATTGTGCGCCGACCGCGCGGATGATCATCGGCGATGCCCGCCTCTCACTCGACAAGACGCCGGACGGCACCTATGATCTCATCGTACTGGATGCCTTCAGTTCCGACGCCGTGCCGACGCATCTGCTCACCGAAGAGGCACTGCGCCTTTACCTGGCCAAACTCAAGTCCGGCGGTCGCCTTGCCTTTCACATTACCAACCGCCATCTCGACATGAGCAAGGTCCTGGCAACCCTTGCCCGCGACATGCAGTTGGCGGGGCTCATGCAGCAATTCAAGCCGAAAACGCCCGAACCGCAGATCGTCGCCGCCGACTGGGTCGTGCTGGCGCGCGACGAAAACGCCCTGCAGGCCCTGAAGCAGAGCCGCCTCGGTCAATGGCGGATGCTGCCGTTGACGTTTGGAATGCGGCCGTGGACCGATGACTTTACCAATATCATCAGCGTGTGGAAATAGACGCGACTCGTCCGAACGTGTCGGTATTCGGCCGCACACAGCACAATACGACTTGAAAAAAGTGTTTTTCTGGAGCGGGGTGCGGCGGCAGCTCGAGGATCTCCGAAACAGCGTCGATAGCTTCAACGGAGGTGAGACCGTCCAGTGAATCGGCAGCAACTTCCAGTCCCGGAGGGCTGTGAATCAGCACCGCGAAGCCGAGAATCTGCCGTTCGCAGCTCGAAAGACCGATAAGAGCGCCGAACTTCTCCAGATTTTCACGAAGCGCGCCATCCAGCGCCGGCTTTCCGGCTTCCACCTGCGCCTGCCTCTCTTTCAGCTTCTGCAAAAGCACCTGCCTGTTCGGCTCCTCATCTTCGAGAGACTCCAATCCGAACGGGCTGCGGGAGGAGTTTCGGGCTGTGGTTGAGGGGATGCGGGGGTTGTATGGGTAGGCGTCGGGGGTTGTAGCCGGAATAGTGGCGGATCGGAATGGCGCGTCACTCGCAGCAGCGGATCTCTTCTCGCTCGCTTGAGCCGCTGCCTCTTTATAATGCGACGCAATATGTCGCAACGCAGTGCATACAGGCAGCACCCATACGGCACGATTATGTATACTGACCACCAGACCGCGCTGCTGCTTCGACCAATCGGGAGACGCCAAAGGGCTCGGGAATCAAGTATCGTCCCGGCGCCGCAAACAATGGGCAGTGAGCGATGTTTTTTCCAAATGAGGTGCAAACATGAGCACATCGAAACGAACGACAGAAGCAGACCACAACGAAGAGACGCCCTCGTGGAGCGATGCAGCCAAGGAAGCGACCCGACGACTGATTGGCGACGGCGCGTTCGTGCCACTCGATGATAAGCTGCATCTCAAGCATGTTGGCTCCGATTTTGGGTATATTGCATTTCAGGACCTCGGCAACGGCGTGCTGAGGATTGTCGACAAGCGGAGTGGATCGGAAAGAGTGTTCAGCGATGTGGATGAGCTGATTCGGGAGGGGTAGGTGGTTGATTAGGTTGGGAGGGACGCAAACCAAATCCAATCGACAAAGCAATGGTTGCCCTATTTTACGACCGCTGTAAGGAGAAATTTTCAAATGAACACGCCTAAAAACCGTGACAACGTCCACCTATTGACCCTTTCGGAAGTCGCTTCTTGGTCGGTAAGCGATGCGACGAAGCAAAGCGACGACCCTGAGAAGGAGAAAATTATAGCTGTGCTGCCGGCCCTGCAACGCGGCGCCGTATGGAAGCCGTACCAAATCGAAGGGCTTTGGGATTCCCTGGTGCGATCGTTTCCCATTGGAGCGTTCCTGCTGGCTCCTATAGACAAAGAAAGGCGGGGCGAAGCGGAAATTCTGCTACCGGTGCATTGTCGCAGGTGCGGTCGATCGTTGGCAGCATGAGGACAAAAAGCACACGCTCTGTTAATATTTCAGAATGAAGACTTTTACGTGGAACCCTGAAAAGAACGATTTTCTCAAGACCGAGAGAAACATTTCGTTCGAAGAGGTCGTCCTCAACATTCAACTCGGAAACGAAGTGGATATCTATGATCATCCAAACCAAGAGCGTTACTCCGGCCAGAAGATTTCTGTCGTTTTAATCGAGCACTATGCCTATCTCGTTCCTTTCGTTGAGAGTAACGAGGAAATCTTTCTAAAAACCATTATTCCGAGTCGCAAGGCAACCAAACAATATTTAGGTGGTTCAAATGAATAAACTCGATGCCGAAGAGAAAGAGATCATCGAAGCCTTTGAAAAAGGCACACTTAAACGCTCAATAAATGCTTCGCAGGAAATTGAAGCGCATAGGGCTATTGCAGAGGCCACATTCAAAAAAGACGCTCGCATCAACATTCGCCTGTCTTCCCGCGATCTTCGGGCATTGCGGGCAAGAGCGTTGAAGGAAGGCATCCCTTATCAAACTTTGGCATCCAGTGTTTTGCATAAATTTATCGACGGGCAGTTGGTTGATCGAGCAACCAACGAATAGCCATATCGTTCCGATCTTCCCCGATCTTAACAACGAGAACCGCGACATCAGGCACGACGTATGGGCTTGGTGCACTCTGGTGGCAAGAGCGCATAATTCTAACGGCTTGTCGGAGAATGGATCAGTTGAATGACCGAACCGTCGTCGACGGTGGCGAACGCCGATCGGTTCGGGTTCGCGGGTCGACGCAGGTTTCAGACAACTCGCCCAAAACGCATTGTGCGGCCAAAGGAAGTTCAGCATCGACTGCCGGCGCCTTGGCCTGCATTGATCTCCAGACCCACCGGGCAATGGTCCGACCCCATGATTTCCGCTCGAATACAGGCTTTTCTGACCTTGGGCAGGAGCTCGGAGCTGACCAGAAAGTAATCGATCCGCCAGCCGATGTTTTTGGCGCGGGCGTTAGCGCGGAAGCTCCACCAGCTGTAGACCACGGTATCGGGGTGCAGCGCTCTGAACGTATCGACGAAGCCGGCGTCGAGAAACCGGCTGAAGCCGTCTATTTCCGTCTGGGTGTAGCCGGCAGTCTTGTTGTAATTGGCTTTTGGCCTGGCGATATCGATCTCCCGGTGGGCGACGTTGAAGTCGCCGCCGACAACGATGGGCTTGTCTTTTTCCAGGTTCTTGAGAAACACCAGGAAATCTTCGTCCCACTGCTTGCGGTAGTCCAGTCTTGCCAAGCCGTTTCCGGAATTGGGAACGTAGGCATCGACCAGGTAGAAGTCACCGAAATCGGCCGTCAGAACCCTTCCTTCCTGATCGTGCTGTTCGATGCCGATTCCCTTGGAGACATCGAGAGGCTCGGTTTTCGACAGAATGGCCGTGCCCGAATAACCTTTCCGCGCCGCCGAATTGCAATAGAGATGGTAACCGTTCAGATCGGCCAGGGCTTCGGCGGTTTGATCGTCCTGAGCCTTGGTTTCCTGGATGCAGAGTATCTCGGGATCGAGTTCGACGACCGCCTGTGCGAAGCCTTTCTTGAGCGCGGCACGAAGGCCGTTGACGTTCCATGACACGAGTTTCATCGGACGATCACACTACGGTGTGTCATGAATGCGGGCATGTGGCACAAACCCATCTTTCCATACTGGCGGATGTTTTTTAACCCATTCATTTGGACGGTCAGTAGATTTCCGATAATTTCAGTCTTCGCCAAACAGTAAACCCCAGCTCCATTCGAGTGGCCGCCAATGCCGTGACGCAGCCCGGATGTATCGATGGTATTCCCCTGCCCCTCTATTCGTGCCTTGCCCATCCAACCGCCGCCCCAACGGCTCATGGCGGCGGCTTCTGCGGCGCGACGGCAGATTTCGGACCAATCTTCCGCCTCTCGACCAAGCCAGCCGGCGCCGGTCTCGGCCAACGACGCACCCTGACGAAAGCCCCCGAACAGCTCGCGCCCCATGCCGAAGCGATGCTCCGCCTTGCGCTCGTTGATCGCCGGTGCGTGCGCCTAGGAGGCTGTCCGCTACCTGTCGGGATGAGCGCAGCGTTGCAACAGGATACGGTGCTCTTCTTTCGAGGGAAGTCCCTGCCGTGCGCCCATCTTTGTGCAGCAGAGTGCTCCTGCGGCACTTGCGTAACGCAGCAGATCGACCCATTCCGTACCGGCCGCGACGGCGGCGGCAAATGCACCGTGAAAAGCGTCGCCGGCTCCGGTCGTATCGACCGCGGCAACGGTAAACGCAGGCACGGCACCCCGCTCCGTTCCCCGCCGCCAAATCAGACCTCGTTCGCCCAAAGTGATCACGACCGCAGGCGCCGCCTCCGCCAGACGCGCCAAGGCCCTCTCTTCATCCGCAGCGAACTGTCGGGCGAATTTCTCGGAGCAGACCAGATAATCCACCCGCCCCATCAGAGCCTTGGTCCCGGCATGCAGCGAGCCCGCATCCAGAACAGTCGGAACAGTCTCGCTGCGCGCCCGTTCCGCAAAAGGAACCGAGAGATGTGGTTCGTGACCGTCGAACAGCACGACCTTGAAAACGATAGCAGAAAAGTCGATGTCGCCGACCGCCAACGGCCTGGTCTCCCCTTTGTAGTTGATCAAGGCTCTTTTTCCGTCCGGCTTGACGAGTATCGCAGACAGGGGGGTTGGGGACGAGCCGCGAACGGTCAGGCGCAGATCGACGCCCTCTCCGCTCAGCTCCTGCCAATGCTTTTCACCGTACAGATCCAGCCCCAAATAGCCGGCAAAGGCCGATTTGAAACCGAGGCGGGCGACAGTCACGGCAGCGTTGGCTGCAGGTCCGCCGCCACAGGCGATCAGACCGTCAGCGACGATTTTTTCATCCTCGGCCGGATGGCGCACCACCGAAAAGACAAGATCATAGGAGGCGTGTCCCACACAGAGCACGTCCACGACCCCCGTGGCAGCCGTCATGCAGGACTCCATGGTGGAAACGGTGAAACTCGAAAGACACGGCAACTCGAGGCGGCCTTCTCAATGCCGAAGTGATCGAATCGCACAAGCGGTTCCTCGACAGTCGCTACTGTTCATCTTTTTAAGCCTATCACCACCTTGCCATCAGCGGCAACCTGGCATTTGCTTTGGTTTCATACTTGACCGACCGAAGCGTCCCGGCTGCAGGCCGATGCTCTTTCAGGTATGATGCAAAAGAGGCCCGCTGTCTTTCAATCTGGGAACGGGGCCCAACCGATTCGTACCGATCCATCGACGATCACCTGATAACGAGGAGATGTCCTATGAAATTCAGCCCATGCATCAGCGGGAAATGCACCGAGGAAGGAACCCACTGTGAAGGGTGCGGCCGCACTCATGAGGAAATAGCGGAAACGAAAAGAATGATCAATGAATTGGTCAATTTCGCTCAAATGAAAGGCTATGAAAACATAGAGGATTTTGCAGATTTTATCGGCAAGAGCATCTTGAAAAAGCTGCAGAATCCAGCTTGAAGCTAAGACTGGTTCCTGGTCGCGCCGCTCGAGGGCGCCGAATATTGCGCTTCTGGAACGGCGATCGGGGCGTGGCAAGTGGTAAAATGATTGCTTCTTTCGATTCGATGCAAATAGGAAACAGCCATGCAAATCATTCCCGTACTGCTACCGAAAATGATCGAGGCCATCGCCGACACGATCGAACAGAACGCCGAAGAGGTGACTGCCCTGGATCAGGCGATCGGCGACGGCGATCATGTGATCAACCTGCAGCGCGGCATAGAGGCGGTCAGAGCCAAAAGCACCGAATTGAGTCGACTCGATTGGGCCGCGGCCTGGCAGAAGATCGGCATGACCCTGCTGGCGACGATGGGCGGCGCCTCGGGCTCCCTGTTCGGAACGCTGTTCATCAGCATGAGCAAGGCGTCCGATGAACAGCCATTGGACCTGAAAACCTTCGCAGCCGTGTTTGCCGAGGGGGTGGAGGCGGTCAAAAAACGGGGCAAGGCGCAGGCCGGCGAAAAAACCATGCTCGACGTTCTCATTCCAGTGGCGGAAAGCCTGCAGCAAGCAGCAGCGGATTCAGCCGCGCTGCCCGATCTCCTGGAAAATGTCTCCCGTGTGGCCATCGCCGGCATGGAATCCACGCGCGACATGGTGGCCACCAAGGGCCGCGCTTCGTTTCTCGAAGAGCGCAGCAAAGGGCATATCGATGCCGGGGCAAAAACCAGTCAGTTGATGATTTGCGCGATCGCCGATGTCGTAAAAGAGGTCGCCCAGCAATAAACGGCTCGACGGCAGAAAGGTAGGGCGGAACGCGAAGCGGTTCCGCCATAATCCGGCGCACTATGGGCTGCCCCGGATTCGTTAAAACAAAGCAAACGTGTACAGAATTCGAGCTGATGGTATTATTACTTCGGGCGAACGTTTGATCCGCCTGAAAACAATACCAAATGACTTGATTTCTTTGAGGAGAACGACAGTGAACAAGCGCTTAATCCTTGCTTTATCCATCGCCTGTCCGTTAACGATCGCCGGTTCTGCAGGCGCCAATGAAGTTTTTGATAAAAACTGTGCCGCCTGCCATAAAGACGGCGGGAACATTATGAATCCAGATAAAACCTTGAGTAAGGAATCGCTGGAAAAGAACGGGGTGAACTCGGTCGACGCTGTCAAAAAGCTTGTCAGCGAAGGCAAGGCGCCGATGCCGGCGTTCAAAGGTACGCTCGATGGCGCACAAATCGACGAAGTATCTGCTTTCGTGATCGAGCAGGCCAATAAAGGCTGGTAGACTCAAACCCACCCTGTCGGTTGCGCCCCCTGACTCGTGAGATAAGATGAATCGCATGAGCCAAATGTCGACAACGCGGCAACAACAAGCAGCGGAACCAGGTCACAGCGCTGTCTGACGACCGGACAGCAGCCGGTTCCGCTGCTTCGATCGCTCGGTTCTCCCACCCTCACCGGGTGGTCACGGCGGACTCCGCTCGAGGCGCCAGTCCATGCCATCGCAATGTTTCCCCCGGGCCGTGCTATCTATGGGCACAGTCCGCCCGGCCCTGTGACTGTTGTTCACCTCAACCCTCCTTATCCGATGTTCCGGAATCAATGGAAAAACGGCGTGTCTAAAATGAAAAATGAAGTGACGTTGACCCCGCGGTAAGCCGCTTCGATCACTTGGCGGAATCGATGAGATGAACACGACCATTGAGCTGGAACAGAAATACGGCGCGCACCACTACGCCCCCCTTCCCATCGTGCTGGTCCGCAGCGAAGGCGTTTATGTCTGGGATGATCGAGGCAACCGCTACCTGGACATGATGAGCGCCTATTCGGCCGTCAGTCATGGCCATGCCCACCCACGGCTGGTCAAAGCGCTGCAGACTCAGGCCGAACGGCTTTCGGTGGTTTCACGCGCCTTCTACAGTGATCGGCTCGCGCCGTTTCTCCAGCGAATCTGCCTGCTGACCGAAATAGAGATGGGACTGCCCATGAACACCGGGGCGGAAGCCGTGGAAACAGCGCTCAAGGCGGCAAGAAAATGGGCCTACTCGGTTAAAGGCGTATCCGCAGGAAAAGCTGAAATCATCGTTTGTGAAGGCAATTTTCACGGACGAACCATCGCCATCGTCGGCTTTTCATCCGAACCGCAGTATCGAGCCGGCTTCGGCCCCTTCCCGGCGGGTTTCACCCTCATCCCATACGGAGAGGCCGACGCGCTGGAACAGGCCATCACCGCCAATACGGCGGCATTTCTCGTGGAACCGATTCAGGGCGAAGGCGGCATCATTGTACCGCCCGACGGTTATCTCGCCCGCTGCGCGGAAATTTGCCGCGCCAACCGGGTGCTGTTGTTATGCGACGAAATCCAGACAGGACTGGGCCGCACCGGTCGGTTTCTGGCCTGCCAACACGAAGATGTCACACCGGACGGCCTGATGCTCGGCAAGGCGCTGGGCGGAGGGCTGCTGCCGGTCTCGATCTTCCTGGCCAAACGCGAGGTGATGGAGGTATTCCAGCCAGGCGACCACGGCAGCACTTTCGGAGGCAATCCGCTGGCCGCAACGGTCGCGCTGGAGGCGCTGAACATTTTGGTCGAAGAACGCCTGCCGGAACGGGCGGCGGAACTCGGTGACTATTTGATCAGGCGCCTGCGCGCGATCGACAGCCCGCTCATCAAGGCCGTCCGGGGAAAAGGCCTGCTGACCGGCATCGAGCTCGACACCCGAATGATTTCCGGGCAGGCCTTCTGCCTGGCGCTGGCCGCCAACGGCGTCTTGAGCAAGGAAGCGCACGAAGCGGTCATCCGCTTCGCGCCGCCGCTGATCATTACACAAGCGCAAATCGACTGGGCCGTCGAGCGCATCGGACAGACTTTTTTGGAACAGGAAGCGATACTGAAGCGTAGCCGCCAATCGGTATGAAGAACGTGGTACTGACATCCGAAGACGCCTTGATCGTCGCCGACATCCAAAATGATTTTCTTCCCGGCGGCCGACTGGCAGTTTCCAATGGCCATGGCATCATCGGCACGGTCAATCAATACATCAAAAAATTCACCAACGCCAAACGCCCGGTCTTTGCGACACGGGACTGGCACCCGCCGAACCACTGCTCCTTCGAGCAACAAGGCGGCCCCTGGCCTGTGCATTGCGTTGCCGGAACGACCGGCGCCGCATTTTCGCGAGCGCTGAAGCTTCCGGACGATGTGCGCATCGTCTCCAAGGCGCGCGACAGGGATAAAGAAGCCTACTCGGCCTTTTCCGGCACCACGCTGCACGAGCAACTGAAGCAACTCTCGATCCGGCGGCTGTTCGTCTGCGGCCTCGCCACCGAATACTGTGTCCTCAATACGGTTAAGGATGCCATTGCCTGCGGCCACACGGTTTTCCTGCTGCAGGACGCGATCCGGGCAATCGATGCGCAACCGAATGACGGCAGCCGGGCGATCGAGCAGATGAAACAGTGGGGTGTCGAAGCCGTCACAGTGCAGCAGATCATGGATGACTGACTAAGGGAATTGCACGGAATAAGTCCGACATGGTGCGCACGGCACACCCTACAGCACAGCGGCGTCCAACGTAGGGTGCGCCGCGCGCACCAATCGGCCTGTCGACCCCTGATTGCGCTCTCGCCGGCATCAAATCCGATGCGGCTCCAATTGAACGGTCAGAATGCGACGCCCCAGAAGAATCACCCGTCCGTGGTAACGTGCCTCCCCCGTCGAAGCGAATTCAAACAGGTAAGATCGCCAGATCCGCATCGTTCCCGACTCATCCCGTTTGAACCAAAACCGATGCAAGACGACACAGTCATCCAGCATCTGCACCTCCATTTTCTTACAATGCAACCTGGCCGCCTGCAAAGCGATCTGCTTAACACCCTGGGCGCTCCACCAATACATAGCCGACACGATAATCAGGCTGAGCCACATCACTTCAGAAAGATGAAACATTGTTACTGCTCAGTGGCTGATTTCAGCAAGCATAGGTTTCGCCTGCTCTTCATATCAATCACTGTTTGGTGAACGATGCGGGTAGACAGGGCTGGATCCAGCGAAGAATCAGATAAGCCGTGCTTGGAACAGCCGGTTCCCTAAGAGGCTGCCCATCTGATCGGTCCTTGAGCCACGGAACCCTCACCGTGCATCCAGCACCGTCCGGCAGGCTTGCGGCAAATCGTTGAGCGTCAACGGCCCACGCGGCTTCTTGGCTGGCTTCTTCGGTTTGTAGGGCTCGTCCGAGAGCCACCAGTCGAGCTCCTCGCCGCAGCCGTCGCCCGACGGCGGGTCGGGCTGATTCTTACAGCCAAGGCTGTCGGGCGGACACTTCAGCCTGACATGGAAATGGTAATGGTGGCCGTACCAGGCTCTGATCTTGCGCAGCCAGCCCCGATCAGTGTCCGCCCAGCCGCACAGCTCTTTCTTGATGGTGGGATGAACGAAGATGCGGGCGACCACCGGATAGGAGGCGGCCCGGCGCAGAAGACGGGCGTGCTGTTCGGTCCAGACCTTGTGATTGAGCTGATAGCGGTTCTTTTTCATCGAGATGGCGCTGATCTGCTCGCGCTCTTTCCAGGTCAGCGTCCTTCCGGGCGCCGGCGAGGGACGCAGCCAGATATCGGCGTCGAGCCCGGTCTGATGGCTCTTGTGACCGGTACGCATAGGTCCGCCGCGGGGCTGCGACATATCGCCGACAAGCAGCCCTGGCCAGCCATCCAGTTCTCTGGCGTCTTTCGCCAGACGTTCGATGTAGGCCAAAAGGGTCGGATGTCCCCAGTTGCGGTTGCGTGACAGCCGCATCGACTGCCAGGCGAATCCATCCACAGAAAGCTGCTGAGCCCCGGCCAGGCAGCCGCGGGCATAGGAGCCAAACGGATTCGGCGCCAGCAGCGCCGGCGTTTGCTTGGTACCGAACAATTGTTTGGTGGGAGTCGCGGCCTCACCTGCGGCAGGAAGAATGAGGAGCGAAGTGGTCAGAAACTGAGCAATGATGAACTGATAGGGCATGGCAAAAGGATGGATGTTAAATTTACTGAATGGGCCATTGTACCCAAGAGCCTTGATCAAGTGTAGCGTCGATCACCGCTGCGGCGTTTATAATAGTTCGATCACCGAGTATAGCGATGCTCGATGCCCCTGAATGAATTGGGCGCTCCTCAACTCCTGACCGAACCACAAACAGAAACGATGAATGATGCCAGCAGCACCCTTCTGACCGATCTCTATCAGCTCACCATGCTGCAAGCCTATTTTCTCGAAGGTATGGATGAGATCGCATCGTTCGAGCTGTTCGTCCGCAAGCTTCCTCGTGAAAGAAATTTCCTCATTGCAGCGGGGCTCGAGCAGGCCGTGCAGTTTCTGGAAAATCTTCGTATCACCGAAGCGGAGTGCGAATGGTTGGCCGAAACCGGCCAATTCCGGCCTGAATTCATCGATTTTCTTGCCAAGCTGCGCTTCACCGGCGATGTCGACGCACTGCCCGAGGGAACCGTTTTTTTTCCGGATGAGCCGATCATCCGCGTCACCGCGCCGCTGCCCCAAGCGCAGCTGGTCGAGACCCGCCTGATCAATCTGATCCAGTTCCAGACGATGATCGCCTCGAAAGCGGCGCGCTGCGTGCTGGCCGCGCCGGACAAGCTGCTGGTCGATTTCGGGCTGCGCCGGGCCCATGGTGCCGAGGCCGGTCTGCTGGGCGCGCGGGCCTGCTATATCGCCGGCTACTCGGGCAGCTCCAACGTACTCGCCGCGCAGCGCTTCGGCATCCCCATGTACGGCACCATGGCCCACTCCTATGTCATGGCGCATGACGATGAGCGCACTGCATTCGAACGGTTCGCCTGCAGCCAGCCGGATGACATCGTGCTGCTGATCGACACCTATGACACGGAAACCGCTGCGGAGAAGGTCGTCGAACTGGCTCCCGCCCTGGCCCGGCAGGGGCATTCGATCAAGGCGGTGCGGCTCGACAGCGGCGATCTCGTGACGCTTTCAAAGCGGGTACGGACGATTCTCGACCGTGGCGGCCTGACATCGACCGGGATCTTCGCCAGCGGCGATCTGGACGAACATGCAATCGAGCGACTCTTGGCGGCAGATGCTCCGATCGACGGCTTCGGCGTCGGCACACGCATGATCACCTCGGTGGATGCACCCTATCTTAACTGTGCCTATAAACTGCAGGAATATGCCGGCAAGCCGCGCAGAAAATATTCGCAAGGCAAACAGACCTGGCCCGGATGCAAACAGGTCTTCAGACATTATCAAGCGGACGGCAGCCTGCATCACGATCTGTTGACGCTGGTGAGCGACCGTCAGGATGGAGAGCCGCTGCTGCAGACGGTGATGCAATCGGGCCGAAGGCTGGCAGCGGCGGAGCCGCTTCAAACCGTTCGCGAGCGGGTTGCGAGCCAGATCGAGCAGCTTCCGGAAGCGCTCAGGGCGATCGATCGAAAGGCGGATTACCGGGTCGAGTACGGTTTGGCGCTGAAGGCGTTGGCCGAGCGCATGGCGGCGACTCGACACGCAGCGATGCGCGGTTGATCACGATGGTGCGCACGGCGCACCCTACATTGCGGCATGCAGGCACACCATTCACCGGCTCAACCACTGGCGATCATGCTCGGTGAAACGACGAAGTCGGTACAGATGCCAATCGGAACCGGCGCTGAACCGGCACATGCCATAACGAAATGGGACTTTCACGGTCGGCAGAAGATAGCGCAAGTCGGAGAACCAGACGCAGCTACTGTCATTGCCGCGATCGATCCGATAGAGAAAAGGCAGTGCGGCGAATCGTCGGAACCCGCTGAATGCCTCCTGCTCCCACACCTCCAGCGCCAATGCCCGGGTATCGCTGCTGTTTCCGAAACGGCTCGGTTCATTCCAGAGCAGATTTTGCTTCGATCGATAAGCCGACGCCATCGACAACAAACCGCCCGCTGCCGGCAACACCGGCATGGCGGCGTCGCCGAGCAGGTTCAGATGGCTCACCGCATAACGGTCGTCCACGGCGACCACCAGCTTCCAATGAAACGGAGAAAAAGGCTGAGGCAAAGCGTAGAGGGAAGAGTCAGTGAACTGCCGCATTGCCGCATACCGCTGCGCCACCGTGACCGCCGAGCGCTGCATCGCGGCATGGAATGCAAGATAGCACAACAGGACAATGCCGCCCCAGCGTGCCAGTGAACGCCGATACAACGCAGCGGCCAAGCCGATGGCTGCGATCAGCGTGATCCAGGGGTCGAAATCAAAGGTGATCGAAAGCGCTGTGCGATAATCATGAAGCGGCGCCAACAGCTGCGTACCGAAAACGGTCGTCAGGTCGATGGCGACGTGCGAGAGCAGGCCGATCACGCATGGTCCGACGAACGCCTGCCACTGCGCCCACTGCCCGGCGATGGCGGAAAACAGCAGTGCGAGTGACACCGCCCACAGCGGAAGCATCACCAGCGAATGGGAGGCTCCCCGATGCCATTGGGTCAAAAAGGAATACGGATCGATCCAGAAGCCGAGATAATCGAGATCGGGAAATGCGGCCGCGGCGGCCGCGATGATCATGCGTTTACCGGATGTCAGCGGCGTGCCATCGCCGCGCGATGGGATTGCCTGAACGGCCAGCGCGCCGAGCAGCGCATGGGTTGCGGTGTCCATCGGTCACAACCGGGCGAACACCTTGCCGCACCGCTCGGCTCGACGCAGCTGTCGATCCAGAAAGCCGCGCGTTTTTTCCGAACCGAGCGAGTCGTCATACAACCAGCAGGTGAAACTGATGAGATAGATGGCGGTCGTACCGACCTCTTCGACGATTCGCCGAAGATCGAGGGATTCGACGCGCGCAGCTTCCCGAAACCACTGTACGGTGCGGCTGATCCGCATTATGCCGAGCGTCTGCAGATGAACGTGGCCGAATTCCAGCTTGTATGCCAGCATCTGCCGCGTCAGCCGCCGATGGGAGGCCAGCGCATCGAACCAAGTCATGATGACGTAGTGCAATCGATCGATCTCTCCCAACTGCATGAATTCGGGAGACGGTGCTATTTGCAGCACCGCACGGTCGGCTCGATCGAACCAGGCCTCGACCAGATCATCTTTCTGCGGATAGTGCTGGCGAATCTGATCGAGCGTGATATCCAGTGCCTCGGCGATTTCGTACAGATGCATGGATTCCCACGAACCCTGTTCCGCCAATTTGAGCGCACTGTCCAAAATCCGATCGGCAAGAGGTTGGTTCATTTCACCCCTCCTATCCCGAAGACTTCATAAATTTGCGCCGATATCGCGCCGTATATTGGTTTCACAAGGAAATTTC
>DEII01000019.1:19079-22847 GCA_002352385.1 Methylococcaceae bacterium UBA2778
GAGGAAATATTTCTTGTGGAATCAAGAGACAAGTGAGATCAAGCATAATTTGTGAAAGATTCGGGTTGTTTATCGCATTTCAAAAATATTGTAAGCTACCGGCCATCATAAAGCGATTCGATCGAGACGGTCGCCTTGCCGCCACTTTGTTCCAGCCGAATAAGCGGTTGATCCTGAGACCATGAACTACCTGGCTCATCTTTATCTGGCAGAGCGTTCCACCGATTCGCTCATCGGCAACCTGCTGGGCGATTTTGTCAAAGGGCGGCTTCGCGGCCAATACAATGCCGCCATCATGCAGGGCATCGCACTGCACAGAAAAATCGATACCTTTACCGACGCGCATGCGATCACCCGATCCAGCAGAAAGCTGATCAGCCCCGGCCGGCGGCGCTTTGCCGGCATCATTGTCGACCTCGGCTACGATCACTTTCTCGCCCGGCATTGGCACCGATACACGGATGTCGAGCTATCATCCTTCGTCCGCGAAGTTTACCGAACGCTGGAGCACCGTTCCTCTATCCTTCCCGACAATCTGCAGCACCTGCTGCCCCGCATGACGAGCGAAGACTGGCTGAACTCCTACAAAGATTTGAGCGGCATCGCCAGCGCGTTGGACAGAATCTCGATGCGGTTCAAACGAACAAACAGTTTGATGGGATCGGTGGAAGAGATCGAGCGTCATTATGAGTGTCTGCAGGGCCAATTTCTGGAGTTTTTCCCACAGGTCATCCGTTTCGCAAAGCAAAATCATTTCACGGACAGCGCCGGGACACAAAACGCTAGGAGGCTGTCCGAGAATAGCGATCGTAGCAAGGGCAAGACTGATTGAGTCAGATTTTTCGATCATTTGAGGCGAATAGTGAGCTTATTTAACAAAAATGATCGGGAAATGTGGCCAATCAGGCTTGGCCGCAGTAGATCAGCCTGTTCTCGGACAGCCTCCTAGGCACCCGATCAAGCCGGG
Organism: Methylococcaceae bacterium UBA2778; assembly: GCA_002352385.1. Classification (GTDB taxonomy): domain Bacteria; phylum Pseudomonadota; class Gammaproteobacteria; order Methylococcales; family UBA2778; genus UBA2778. The sequence goes on from DEII01000019.1 coordinate 20,047, forward strand.
CCCGTCGCGGCACACGTCAACATTATGATGAGGCTTCTTTGATCCGTAGTCTGAACAATGGCTCGACGCAAGCGAACGCATCGTGCATGCTGAGCCACCACATCCTGGAGAGGTCGACATGACGAATGAGAACAGATCGCCGCTGGTCAGCTCTGAATGGCTTGCCGCACGCATCGACGCACCGGGCATCGTCCTGCTCGATGCCACCTTTTTTCTTCCACGCCAGGGCCGCAATGCCATCGGGGAGTTTCGACAGGCGCATATCCCCGGCGCTCGGTTTTTCGATATCGATGTCATCGCCGACACCGACAGCCCGCTGCCGCACATGCTGCCCGGACCGGAACGCTTCGGCGAAGCGGTCGGTCGGATGGGGATCGACAACCAGACAAGCGTCATCGTTTACGACAACAATGCATTCATGGCTTCGGCGCGGGCCTGGTGGACCTTCCGCGTCTTCGGTCATGACAACGTCTCTGTGCTGAACGGCGGCCTCGCCCGCTGGAAACAGTTGGGCGCGCCGATCACATCCGAGATGAGCATCCCAACACCGCGCAGCTTTCAGGCCAAGCTGAACCGGCAGCTGGTATGCACTCTGGAACAGATGCGTGAGTTGTCGGAAAACAGAAGCGGTCAAATTCTCGATGCCCGCTCCCCTGCCCGCTTTTCGGGCAGTGAGCCGGAAATCCGGCCGGGTCTGCGTTCAGGCCATATTCCTGGAAGTTGCAACCTGCATTACGCCACGCTTGTCGATCCGGAGACTCATACCCTGCTTCCGGCCGAAACATTGCGAACGCTCTACCGGCAAACAGGGGCAGCGCTGGATGAGCATATTGTGACGACCTGCGGCTCAGGCGTGACCGCGGCAATACTGGCGCTGGGCCTGTTTTACCTTGGACGGCAGGAAGTTCCTGTCTATGACGGTTCCTGGACGGAATGGGGCGGCCGCAGCGACACCCTGGTTGAAACCGAGTGATATCGTCACTGAAGCCATCCTCCGGTCAGAAAAAACTGCTCAGGGATCTGCTTAACTGGTGCGCACGGCGCACCCTACAGCCCGCTGCTGCGGTGATGCCGAACATGTAGGGATGCGCCGTGCGCACCAATCAGCCTATATTTGTTTTTCCGCTTGTGTTCCACCTCGGCTCGATGTCGATCAGGTTTCTCGCCGCCCTCAACCCGGCTCATGAGCTGTGTGCCAATAGCGTTCGCTCCGCATCTCGATGAGCCTGGAGACCGTACGCTGGAATTCAAATGCGCCTTTGCCCTCGATATAGAGCTGTTCGGGTGGAACAGCGGCGGTGCAGATCAACTTCGCCTTGTGCTCGTACATCACATCGATCAGCGTCGCGAAGCGCTTGGCCTCGTTGCGCTCCTGGGCTGTCAAACGGGGAATATCGGACACGATCAGGGTGCTGAAATCGCACGCCATCTCCTTATAGTCCGCGGCCCCCAAGGCCAATTCGCACAAATCGGAGAAACCCGCCATGGCAACATCGCCGCTGACTGCACCAAGTTTGATCTCCCGCCCATTGACCTGCAGACTGCCAGGCGCTGCGGGCGCGCCCTGCGTCAGTTCATCGAAACTCCGCCGGGCAAACGCCGCCGCAGACACGCCGAGAGGCGTGAAATAGGTGGTCGACAAACTGCGCATGTGCATCAGGCGATAATCCTGCGACCCTGCCAGCTCGATCAGCTCATTATGCTGTTTCAGCAGGTCGATGAACGGAAGAAAACGCTCTCTTTGCAGACCGTTCCGATAGAGGTCGCCCGGATGCCGATTGGAGGTGGCGACAACCACGACGCCCAGCTTGAACAATAGACCGAACAGACGGCCCAGAATCATCGCGTCGGCGATGTCGCTCACCTGGAATTCGTCGATGCAGAGCAGCACGTTGGATGCCCGGATATGCCGTGCCAACGGCTCGATGGGATCGCCCTCGTACTCCGCCCGCCAGCGATGCATGAAACGGTGAGCCCCGAGCATGAAGGCGTGGAAATGAACGCGGCGTTTCTCTTTTATCGGGCAGTGGTTGTAAAACAAATCCATCAGCATGGATTTCCCCCTGCCCACGTCGCCATAGATATAGAGTCCTTTCGGCGATTTCGGCCTCGACCAAAATAGCTTGCGCGCAAATGACCTCTTCTCGCCCACAGCACAATCGGCAACTTCGCCAAGAAGGCGCTGCAATCGCTGAACAGCCACCTCCTGACCGGGATCATTCGAGATGCGGTTGTTGGCAACCAGATCCTGGTAGAGATCGCCCAGCGTCCACACTGTTTCACGGCCATTGTTCAGATCGATTCGAGCTGCCTGAAAAGATATCGGCACTGGCATCAACTCCTTATGTGTCGTTAAAATAGATAAGCGTGCGAAGGTGCCGGCATTGGCCCGCCGCATGCCGGGCCTGGATTCGGGCCCGCTCGAGCACTTGAAGCGATCGCAAAATTTCTCGTGAGCCCCGATAATTCCCGTTCCATTGGCAGGAGATGTATGGCTATCGCCCTGTCTTGCTGGAAACCTTTGTCGAGAAACAACGCTTCCAGGGCACTTGCTACAAAGCTGCCAACTGGGTCTATCTGGGGCAAACCCAAGGCCGTGGCAAACTCAGACCGGCTGGAAAGCAGAGCGTACCAATCAAAGACTTATGGGTGTATCCCTTGGATACGCGCTCCAGGGACCTGCTAACTCAATGATTTTGCTGGGGATGGGTAGAACGAATATTTACTTACCCGCAAATGAAATGTGCCAAAAAACGACTACCTGAAAGGGGTCTTGACTGAATGGCACTTACTTAAGCTTC
>DEII01000176.1:0-25838 GCA_002352385.1 Methylococcaceae bacterium UBA2778
CCCATTCAGAAACGGCCGGTGATTCTGCGGTTCCCTCTCCGTCCGGGAGAGGGTTAGGAGGCTTTCCGAGAATAGCGATCGTAGCGAGGGCGAGACTGATTGAGTCAGATTTTTCGATCATTTGAGGCAAATAGTGGGCCTATTTAACGAAAATGATCGGGAAATATGTCCAATCAGGCTCGGCCGCAGTAGATCAGCCTATTCTCGGACAGCCTCCTAGGTCCCACTTTTTTTCCACATCGCCAAATACAGGGTGCGCCCTGCTCACGGCCGTCAGTCGTTATTCCGGCGGGAGTCGATGTACAGTTGCGCCGATGCCGATGCCACGCTGAGAATCGACGGGCCGATGATGACGCCCCAAAAACCCAAGGTGGAGATGCCGGCAATCATGGAGAGCATGATCGGTATTTCGCCGATGCTGTGGCTGAAGCCGAGCGCCCTTTTGAGTACGCCGATCAGAGCCAGTCGGATGACGTTGTCGATCAAAAAGCCCATGATCACCATGGCATAGGCGATGATCAGCAGCCCTGTCGCCATATTGCCGTCGATCATCTCGATTGCGGCCACCGGCAGATAGATGATGCTCGCCCCAACGACTGGAATGACTGAGAAAAAACCCGCCATGATCCCAAGATAGACGTAATCGTACCCGCCGATGAGCGCCATCAGTACACCGAACGCGATCCCCTGCAGAAACATCGATGCCAGCGTGCCATAGAAGACAACGCTGAGGGTGCCGACGAATTCGGAGGCAACCTGTGCCCTCTGGTCTTTGCTGAGTGGCAGCAGTTCGAAAAAGAAGCGCTGCAACTTGTCCCAGTAAAAGACCATCAGGAAATAGAAGAGCAGTATCCAGCCGATCTGGGCGATGATGGCGCCGGTCTTCTTCAATATCCCGCCGGTTTTGATGATCATGGTCTTGATCATTCCGACATCGAGGTTTTTGATGTCGAACGTCTCCTGAATGCTTTTTACCACCGGTTCGGTGTAGCGGGACAAAACCGAATCGCTTTCAAAAAATTCCTCGACCGTTAAGAGATAGCGGCTGATCTTGGCCGGATCCAGAGTCATGATGAAACTGGAGGAGATGGCCAGGAAATAGGCCAGCGGAGCAAAAAGAAACAGCACGAAAAAGAGGGTGGAAACGGTCGCGGCAATGAAATTTCTCGTCCCTTCCCACCGGCCCATAATCGACCGGTTGGCGAGACCGCTCGAAATTTCGCGGTTGATCGAACCCGTTGCTACGGCCAGCAGCAAAGCAACAAGGATGAATTTTAGATATGGCGAGAAGAGCCATCCCAATAGGATGGCGAACAGCAAGAACAAGAGAGGGATAAAGAGATTCTCGCTGCGCATCGTGTCGTGCGCCATGGCTTTCGCCGGAGTTTTTTGTTGGGTGGGTTTGATCAGGTCCATACGTTTAGATCCACACAGGAAGGCTTTTTTCTGGTAGAGAGACCCGCAACAGCGCCCCAATTGTTTCAAGGCGCCGCTCTTTCTGCCACTTGCCCAACGCGTCGGCTACCCCTTGTTTTTCAGCAGGGACTTGAGATCGGCGAACGGTTTGAATGTGGCTGCCGGCTCTTCAGCCTTGTCCGACGTCGAGCCGCCATACCGCACCTGATCAATGTAGCGTGAGTGCTCGTTGTCGTGGCAGTATAGGCACAGTAGCTCCCAATTGCTACCGTCCGGCGGATTGTTGTCGTGGTCGTGGTTGCGGTGATGAACCGTGAGCTCGCGCAGGTTTTTGTGAGTGAATTCGCGCCCGCACCGCCCGCAGACCCACGGGTACATCTTGAGCGCCTGCTCGCGATACCCTTGCTCCCGCTCTTCGCGGTAGCGCCGGGCTTCGGCAACGATCCGGTCGCGGCGCTCCCGATCCGGATCTCTTTTGTTCGTCGTCACGCGCCTATCCTCGTCTGGCTCTGGAGGCCGAAAATGAATGTTGGGGAACCAACCGCCAGCGGCGGGTGACGTTCACTCTACTCAGGCGGAATTGTAGTGGTTAAGATGGGGATTGTCGAACGCAACAGACAAAATGGACCTTGTTCTCTTCTTGCGACGAACGATCAGTCCATCAGTTCGAAAAAACTTTTCGGAGCGCCGCAGATCGGGCATGACCAGTCGTCGGGAATGTCGGCCCAGAGGGTGCCCGGTTCGATGCCGCTGTCCGGATCGCCCTTCTCTTCATCGTAAATGTGCTCGCACTCCAGGCAGCGGTATTTTTTAAATGTCGGCATCATTGTTCTCCTTTTTGGAATTGGTTGATTCAGGCATGTCGGTCAACCGATCTCGACCCGCCGCCCGTGCTCCGCAGATTGCAAGGCAGCGACAATCGTCGCGCAGTTGGTTTTGGCGTCATCGAACGAAAGTGCAGGCGCCTTGCCGGTCAGCACACACTCACTGAAATGCTCGATTTCCAGACGGAAATGGTTGGCCGCCGGCAGCCGCTCTTCACACTGCTGGCCGTTCTCGGTCCACCATGAAATCACCGGGACGTCGCCTGGCAGTTGCCAGACCGTATGGCACTTGAGGCCGCCTGTCGTGCCGATGACTTCGTATTCCGAACGGCGTGCCCGCTCGAAGCTGAAATCGAAATGGGCGTACTTGCCGTCGCCGAAGTCGATCACGCCGCTGTTGGTAATGTCCGCTCCGCTTTCGACATATTCGGCCATCGCCGTGACCGCGATCGGGGCTTTGTCGAAAAACATTCGAGCCGAATGGATTGCATAGCAGCCGATATCCCACATGGCCCCGCCGCCATGTTCGACGCTTTGGGCCAAGCGGTATCTTCGCGCCGGGCGCATCATGAAGGAATAGGTGGCGCGCACGGTTCGAACCTCACCGATCAGCTCCGAGCGGATGAGTTCGCGCACCCGTGCGTGCTGTGGGTGAAAGCGGTACATGAAGCCTTCCATTACTGTCACGTTGTGTTGGCGCGCCGCCGCTTCGATCGCTTCGATGTCGGCGACCGTCAGCGCCATTGGCTTTTCGCACAGCACATGTTTGCCGCGCTCGATTGCGCGCAATGCCCATTCGGCATGTTCGTCGTTGGCCATGGGCAGATAGACGGCTTGAAGGTCAGGATCGTTCAGCAGGGCTTCCAGCGTATCGTAGATCTTGACATCGTTTTTCCGCTGCGGGGCGTACCGCTCCAGAGTCTGCGCGGCGGCTCCGGGGCGCCGGCTGGCGATGGCCACCAGTTCACTGTTCTGTGCCTCGACGATGGCCGGCAGCAGCCGTTCGTTGACGCGTGCCGCCCCGAGAATACCCCAGCGCAGCTTCGATTGATCATTCATGACGTTTCCCTTCTGGATAGTTGCTTGTTTCCGCTATAAGGGTGCAATTGTAACAACTATTCGTCTTATTCCAACGCTCGAGGCTGCAAACATTTCTGTATTCCGGTACAACACGGTAAAATGCGGCGACCTGTTCTCGATACAATAGTGCGGACGGGGGTATGAACACTATATACGACAGGAGAACGCATGAGACACGGCCGACCAGCTTTCCGGGCGAAACGGGTAGTCACCGGACTGTTGCTGCTGTTGATGCTCGCTATGCTGGCGGGATGCGAGCAGAAGAATACCTACGTCGAACCGCCACCGTCCGCCGTCACCGTCAGCAAGCCCATCAAAAAGGATGTGACCGATTATCTGGAGTTCACCGGAACCACCGCTTCCGTCAGTTCGGTCGAGGTTCGCGCACGGGTGCAAGGGATTCTGGAGAGCATGCATTTCGAGCCGGGCACCGATGTCAAAAAAGAGCAACTGCTGTTCGTCATCGACCCAAAACCCTATGAGGCACAGCTGGCGGTGGTGAAGGGCGACCTGGCCAAAGCCAAGGCCAAGCTCGACAAGTCGCAAAGCAACTACTGGCGTCTGGCCGAGGCCGGCAAAAAAGGGGCGGTGGCGGAGGCCGAGGTCGTCGCCGCGCGCGCCAACCGCGACGCCGACCGGGCGGGGGTCGAAGCGGCCAAGGCTGTTGTCGACGAGGCCGCGCTGCAGCTGAGTTATACCCGCGTCACCGCACCGATCAGCGGGCGTGCCGGACGCAACCTGGTGGATATCGGCAATTTTGTCGGAAGAGGCGAAGCGACCATTCTGACCACGATCACCCAATATCATCCCATGTACGCCTATTTCCATTTGAACGAACGCGACCTGCTGCGGGTGATGGCGGTCTATCGGGAAAAAATGAAAGAGAAGGGGCTGGATCCGGCCACAGACCCCGATTCGAAGGCGGATGTACCGGTCTTTCTGGGGTTGGTCAACGAGCAGGGTTATCCGCACCGGGGCGTCCTCGACTTTGCCGAATCCGGCGTCAGCACCGAGACCGGAACGATCGAACTGCGCGCCGTTTTTCCCAATCCGGGAAAGTCGCCGGTGCTGCTGCCGGGTCTCTTCGCCCGCCTGCGCTTTCCGGTCGGCACCCATGCCGACGCGCTGCTGGTCAGCGAACGGGCGCTCGGCGCCGACCAGCAGGGCAATTATCTGCTGGTGGTCAGCAGCGATAATGTGGTGGAAAAGCGCCTGGTGAGCGCCGGGCAGGTAATCGATGGCCTGCGGGTCATCGACAAAGGCATTCGGGCGGATGGTCTGGTGATCGTCAACGGTCTGCAGCGTGCCAGGCCCGGAGCCAAGGTCGATCCCAAACAGGCACCGATGCAGTCGACCGCAACGCCCGAGGATCGGACCGGCGAAATGGATGACCGCTTCGAGCCGGACGAGTAACGGCGGAGCCGTCGTGACCACCGCGCACAGCCCAAACCCTTCACCCATCTGACGAGTCCACTATGTTCTCCCGCTTTTTTATCGAGCGCCCGATCTTCGCCAGCGTCATCTCCATCGTCTTCGTGATCGCCGGCCTGGTGACCCTCGGCACGCTGCCGATCGCCAAATTCCCGGAAATTACCCCGCCAACCGTCGAAGTCAAGGCGACCTATCCGGGTGCCAACGCCGAGGTGGTCTCGGAGACGGTAGCGGCGCCGATCGAGCAGCAGGTCAATGGCGTCGAGAACATGCTCTATATGTCCTCGACCAGCGCCAGCGACGGCTCCTATACGTTGACTGTGACATTCGAGGTCGGTACTAACCTCGATATGGCTCAGGTGCTCGTGCAGAACCGGGTGACGCTGGCCGAGCCCAACCTCCCGGAAGAGGTGAAGCGGCAGGGCGTCAACACCAAAAAGAAGTCGACCGCCATCATTCTTTTCATCTCACTGACATCCCCGGACAACCGGTTCGATGAACTCTATCTGAGCAATTACGCGACCCTCAATATCCGCGACCAGCTCAGCCGCATCAAAGGGGTGGGCGATGTGATGATCTTTCCGCCCAGCGATTACAGCATGCGCATCTGGCTCGATCCCAATCAGATGAAATCGCGCGGCATCACCACCCAGGATGTGCTGGCAGCGGTCCGCGAGCAGAACGTTCAGGTGGCCGCCGGGCAGATCGGTCAGCCGCCGGTGCCGCCGGGGCAGAATTTTCAATACACGATCAATGTGCTGGGTCGTCTGACCGATGTGCAGCAGTTTGAGGAGATCATCGTTAAGACCGGCGAGCGGGGCGCCATGACTCGGCTGAAGGATGTCGCACGGGTGGATCTTGGCGGCAAAACCTACGATATCCGATCGACTCTTAGTGGCGCGCCGTCCGCCAGCATCGCCATTTACCAACTGCCGGGCGCCAATGCGCTGGAAGTGGCACAGCAGGTCGAGGCCGCCATGGAGGAGTTGAAGAAAAACTTTCCCGAAGGGCTGGAGTACAAAGTCTCTTACGACACCACCCGCTTCGTCGATGCGGCCATCGATGAAGTCTTCGTCACGCTGTTGGAGGCCGGTTCGCTGGTCTTTATCGTGCTTTTTATCTTTCTGCAGGACTGGCGCTCGACGCTGATTCCGGCGGTCACCATCCCGGTGTCGCTGATCGCCACCTTCATCGTCATGGGAATGCTCGGTTTCTCGCTCAACATGCTGACGCTGTTCGGACTGGTACTGGCGATCGGCATCGTCGTGGACGATTCGATCGTCGTGGTGGAAGCCACCGCGGCCTATATCGAAAAGGGGCTGAGCGCCAAGGAGGCGGCCATCAAGGCGATGAACGACGTCTCGGGCCCCGTCATTGCCACCACTCTCGTGCTGCTGGCGGTGTTCGTGCCCACCGCGTTTCTTCCCGGCATCACCGGTGAGATGTATCGCCAGTTTTCGCTCACCATTGCGGTATCGACCATCTTCAGTTCGATCAATGCGTTGACCATGAGCCCGGCCATGGCTGCGATGCTGCTGCGGCCCGCCCCGAAGCGGAAAAACGCCTTTTTCCGCGGCTTCGATGCGCTGTTCGCCAAAACGGCAAACGGCTATGCCGCCTTTCTCAAAGCGATCGTGCGCCGCGCCGCGCTGATGATGATCCTGTTCGTTGTCATCGGCGGACTGACCGGATGGCAGTTCGGCAATCTGCCCACCGGGTTCCTGCCGGTCGAAGATCAGGGCTACGTCATTGCCAGCGTTCAGTTGCCCGATGCCGCCTCGCTGGAGCGCACCAGTCAGGTATTGAAGAAGATCGACCGGATACTGGAAAAGACGCCGGGAGTTGCCGACTGGGTCTCGCTGGGTGGTTTTTCCATGATCGACGGTACCAACGCCTCCAACGCCGCGACGATATTCATCGTCATGAAGCCGTGGGAGGAGCGTACCGACCCTGAGCAAAGCCAGGAGGCCATTCTTGCCCGCCTGCAGCGCGAGTTGTTCGGCATCCAGGAAGCGATCGCCTTTGCCTTTGCGCCGCCGGCCATCGATGGCCTGGGCGTATCCGGCGGGTTTCAGATGCAGATTCAGGACCGCGCCGGAGTCGGCCTGGAAGAGCTGCAGAAGATGGCCAATCAAATGATCCAGGACGGCAATGCGCAGGCCGGTCTCAATAACCTGAATACCACCTTTCGCGCCGGAGTGCCCCAGCTGTTCGCCGAAGTCGATCGTACCAAGGCGAAAACGCTGGATATCCCGTTGGATAATGTATTCGGCACGCTGCAGGCCTATCTGGGCTCGGCCTATGTCAACGACTTCAACAAATTCGGCAGAACCTGGCAGGTCAAGGTCCAGGCCGATGCCAGGTTCCGCTTGAGGCCGGAGGATATCCGCCTGCTGGAAGTACGCAACAGCAAGGGCGAGATGATTCCGCTGAGCACCTTGATCAGCGTCGACGAAACCTTGGGCCCGCAGACCATTCTGCGCTACAACCTCTATCCGGCTGCTTCCATCACCGGCGAAGCGACGCCGGGCTTCAGTTCGGGGCAGGCGCTTACGTTGATGGAGCAGATGGCGGATGCCATGCTGCCTGCTTCCATGGGCTATGAGTGGACCGGCATGTCCTTTCAGGAAAAACAGGTCGGTTCCGAAGCGATCATGATTTTCGGTCTCGCCATTGTGCTGGTGTTCCTGGTGCTGGCGGCCCAGTACGAGAGCTGGACCAGCCCCATAGCGGTGATCCTAGTGGTACCGCTGGCGCTGCTGGGGACGGTTCTTGCATTGTTGATGCGTGAGTTCGACAACAACATCTACACCCAGATCGGGATCGTGCTGATCATCGGCCTCGCCAGCAAGAACGCCATCCTCATCGTGGAGATGGCGAGCGAACAAAGAGCCGCCGGCATGAGCATTCTCGATGCGGCGGTCGAAGCCTCCAAACTCCGGTTCCGCGCCATCCTGATGACTGCATTCTCCTCCATCCTCGGCTTCATGCCCTTGGTTGTCGCCTCCGGTGCCGGCGCCGCCAGCCGCCAGGCAATCGGTGCCGCCGTCGTCGGAGGCATGGCCGCCGCGGTCATCATGTCGCTGATTTTCACGCCGATATTTTATGTCGTGATGCAGGGATTGAGCGAGCGGCGCTTGGAATTGACCTCCATCCCTCCGAGCTGACCAAAGGGCCCGGCTATTCGCGAGCAAAGCGCTCGATCTCGTCCGCCAGTGCGGTGAGTCCGTCAAAGTCGAAGGCGTCGCTGAGTGTCTGAACCTTGTCGGTGAAGAATGAATTGGCCGGCAATGTTTTTGCAATCTCGGACAGAGCCATCACATCACCCAGTTCGATGGCTTTGCGCAACTGCATGACCGTTTCGCGCGCGAGTTTCTGCGGCAATGGTGCCTTGTCGGTGGCGGGAAGAGCCTTGTCGGCCTGATCGGTTTCAGGCAACATCGCCGCCGACGTCAGGGCCTCCCGCAGTGCAGCGGCCAGCCGGGTGAAGCGCGCCTGTATCGCCGGGATATCGATGGTCGTGTCCCGGACAGCCTGGTCCAGAGCTCCGGCGGCATCGTGCAATGCTGTGGCTGACAGATTGCCGGCAACGCCCTTCAGATTATGAATCAGCGCGTGGGCCTGCTTCCAATCCTTTTTGTCGATGCAGGCATTGATTTCGTCAGCGCTGTCGGCATAGCGGGCGGCGAAGTCACCGAGCAGTCGGCGGTAGAACGCCCGGTTGCCGCCCACTCGTTGCAGCCCTTCCTCGATATCGAACCCGGCTGGCCGCGTACGCGGATCGCTTGGTGTACCGTTGTCGATCGAAGCCGGGCCCGAGGATAAGCGTTCGGCACGGATTTGCTTCGCCGGCGGGCGATTGAGCCCGTCCACCGGCGCGGGTTGGTCGGATGGCCCGGCGCCTGAATGAGCAGCACCGGGCGTGATCCATTTGGCCATCGTCGTGAACATCTCGCGCACATTGATCGGTTTGGCGATATGATCGTTCATGCCGGCCTCGATCACCTTGTCGCGGTCCCCCACCATGGCGTTGGCGGTCATGGCGATGATCGGCAGGCCTTTGAATCGGCCCTGCTGTCGGATCGCGCGCGTCGCGCTGTAGCCGTCCATCACCGGCATCTGGATATCCATCAACACACCGTCGTACTCGGCCTGCTCGAGACGGTCGAGAGCCTCCTTCCCATTGTTTGCAACGCTGACTGTGATGCCGCTGCTGGTCAGCAGTTCCATGGCCAGCTCCTGATTGATCTCATTGTCCTCCACGAGCAGGACCCGGGCACCGCGCAAGGCGGTCATCGCCTCCATCTCCTCTTCCTCACGTGCCGCTTCGCGCACCCGTCCGGCCACTTCGTGGCCAAAGGCGTGCATGACGCTGTCCAGCAACGTGGAAGAGGTCAGCGGCTTGGTTAAAACGCTGCTGTATTGAATGTCATCCGCCGCATTGGCGGCTTCGTCGCGGCCGTAAGCGGTCACCAGAATGACCGGGGGCACCTCGTCCAGGCGGGGATCGCTCTGTAACCGGCGCGTGGTCTCCACGCCGTCCATACCCGGCATCTTCCAGTCCATCACCACCAGCTTAAAGGGATCATCCTGTTCGGCGGCCGCCTCGATCTCCCGCAGCGCCGCTTCGCCGTTGGCGGCGGAAGCCGTGCGGAAACCGAGCGAGTCCAACATGGCGACCAGGATCTCCCGCGCTGTCGCGTTGTCATCTACCACCATGACCGGAAGTCCTTCGAGGTCGCCGGGCGATGCCTGCCGCCCCTGTTTCGTCTCCTGACAACGGCCGAAGCGGGCGGTGAAAAAGAAACTGGAGCCTTTTCCGTATTCGCTCTCGACCCAGATTTTTCCTCCCATCATCTCCGTCAGATGCCTGCAAATGGTCAATCCCAGCCCGGTGCCGCCATATTGCCGCGTGGTGGAGTTGTCCGCCTGTGAAAACGGCTGAAACAGCTTTGCTTGCTGCTCGGCGGTCAGCCCGAGGCCGGTATCGCAGACCGCGAATTCGAGCTTGACCTGCTCGTCATCCATGGTCAGCACCCGGGTGCTGACGACGATCTCGCCCTGCCCGGTGAACTTCACCGCATTGTTGCCAAGATTGACCAGGATCTGACCCAGCCGCAGCGGGTCGCCGATCAGCGCCGTTGGGGTGTCTGGAGCGATATCAAACAGGAGCTCGAGCCCGTTTTCCTCGGCTTTCAATCCGACCAGATCGGCGAGATTGTCCATGACATCCTCCAGGCGGAACTCGATCGACTCGATATCCAGCTTGCCCGCCTCGATCTTGGAGAAATCGAGAATGTCGTTGATGATTCCCAGCAGGGCGTTCGCGGAGCGGTGCACCTTTTCGATGTAGTTGTGCTGCTTGCGATCCAGCCTGGTCTTCAGGGCGAGCTGCGACATGCCGATGATAGCGTTCATCGGCGTGCGGATTTCGTGGCTCATATTGGCCAAAAAATCACTTTTCGACTTGTTCGCCATATCCGCGGTTTCTTTGGCGATCACCAGCTCTTTTTGGACCCGCTGCCGTTCTTCCAGATCCAGGGCCATGCGGATTGCCACCGAGACTATGCCATTGGCCTTGTCCAGCCACTGCAGCTGTTCCTGCGAAAATGGTTTCATCGCGCCCAGTTCCAGCACGCCGACCGCCTGCTCGTTGTGCACGAACGGAACAATCAGAAGGTTGCCCGGCACGATTTCACCGGCACCGAACACGATGGCGGCATAGGCCGGAGCATCCTCCACCACTTTGGGCCGCAAATCCGCAGCGGCCTGCCCCACCAGTCCTTCGCCGATCTTCACGATTGGCGGCCCTTTGTCCTCGGCTATGGCGTAAGATCCTTTTCTCTCCAGAGCATCGTCCCTGGTGCGAACGTAAAACAGAGCGGTCTGAAAATTGAGATAGCCCGCCAGGCTGTGCAACAGGCAATCGGCCAGCGATGTCACTGTCTGTTCCCCGCGCAGCGCGTTGCTCAGCTGATTCAAGCCGATCTGTTCGCGGTTCTGTCTTGCAATATCGGTATTGATCTTCGCCAGCGATTCGGCCGCCTGATGACTTGCCGTCACCGAATGTTCGACGGTCTTCATCAGGCCATCGAACGCTTGGCCCGCCTGGCCGATGTCGTCGTTGCCGACAAACCCGACTTGGGCGCTGAAATCGTTGTTCTGCTGCGCGTGAACCATCGTGTCGATCAGGCGACGTATCTTGCCCATCCTGTTGCGGATCAGAATGAAACCGGCGACCGACAGCACATTGAGAAGAACGATCGTGGCAATAATGATCCACAAATCGCGTGCAGCCTCCGATCGGAAGCCTTCGACCTGCCCCCATGTCCGCCGATCGAGCAGGGAAAAGAACGCATCGATCGGAGCCATGATCTCCGCCTTTTCCTTGTGATAGCGGTCGTTGAACATCAGCCGTCGGGCCAATGCCGCGTCGGGCTCTCCGCGCCTGGTAAAATTGCCGCTCTCGTCTCGAAAAAGCCCCTTCACGGCATTCATGGCAGCGGTTTCTATTCGCACCAGGTCATCCGAGTTGCGCTGAGCCTCTTTGAGCTTGTCGAACTCTTCATCGCTAAAACCGATCTCATGCATCAGCGCTTCCAACGGTACCGGGCGGCCTTCAGGGCGGGGTTTTTCGCCCTCAGGAATGACCAGATCCCAATAGATCCGTTCGTAGTGGGTCGGCCTTGGTTTTTCGCCGTTGCGTATCGCCAGCACGTCCCAATAGAGATCCTCATATTTTTGCTCTCCGGTCAGCACGTAAGTCCGGGCGAACCGTGTCAGGTCATCGGAGCTTTGCCGCAGTTCGTCGGCCAGCAGATAGGATTGATAGCGTACATCCTGGCTGTGGATCAGATCCTCCTGATCGTGATACATCAAAACGATCATCACGGCCATGAAGATCGACAGCGCGGTGAACGAGGCGAAGATGATCAAGAAAAGACGTGTTGTCGACATCTGTCGAACTCCTTACATCCGATAACAGAGGGCAGAGGACAGGAAAAAGACAACGTTTCGCTGCCCGCTGTCTGAAGCGTGATTTACCAGTTCGGCAACTTTGCATGCTAATCAAGCGGATGCTGAAAGTCCAGCCGCGACTGTCCGCGCCTGCGTGTCACGACCGGATCATGGGGGAGGCGGCGCTTCCAGGAAGGTGCGCCCACACTGGAATTTGGGAACGAGGCAGAGTGAGAACCAAGACGTCCGGCGCCGGCGACTCCTTTCGCGCGGCAAACCGGAGGCTCTGGCAGCGGGACAACGGTAGTACGCAGAAAGAAGCTACGCGGCTCTCTTCTCCAATTCACGGACCAACCAGTCGATCCGATCGTTGCCCCAGAACTTCTTCGTTTCATAGACAAAAAAGGGTACGCCAAAAACACCGGCGGCCGCTGCCTGCTGTTTGATCTGCGCGAGTTTGTCTTTGTAGGAAGGTTCTCCGACCGCTTCCCAAAACGCATCGGCGTCGAGACCGGCCTGTTCTGCGATCGTCGTCAGGACTTCCGGCTCGCTGATGTCTTTTCCGTCGCTCCATCGCGCCCGGAAGACCAGGTCATTGTACTTCGCTCCCATACCTTGCTCTTGGGCATAGAGAAAACCCATGCTGGCCGTATAGCTCTCGTTCAAGATTGGCTTTGACGTAAAACGTAATTCGTATTCTTCGGCAAAACGGGGGATATCCTGATCGATGATATATGCCAATCGAGCCGGATTGATTGCCGGTCCTTCAGAGCTGCCGCTGTGCGCAAGCGGGTAATAGCGCAGGGTGGCTCCTGTCGGCTCCAACGCCTGCTCGATGCGCGTATTGGCTAAAAAAGCATAGGGGCTGAGATAGGCAAAATAGTAATCGACTGTTTTTTGACTCATGTTGTTTCTCCTCAAGTGTAATTCGACCTTATGGCCATGGATGCAGGTTGGGGTTCGCTCCTCATCCGCACCTACGGGTTCTCCTCGTGTGTGATCTGATCATATGGTCATTGTTCATATCCTCCCAGGATGGTCGAGCATAGTTGACCGGTTGGGTAACCTTTGCCCAAAAAAATTATCCGGCCGCGTCTTTCTTCCCGGTAATAGCGATTTCCTTTGCTCCTCTGGCGAGCTTCTTCAAAAGTTCGGGTTGATTGCGCACCTTCGCCAGCAGAATCACCCCTTCCCAATAAGCCAGAATTGCCTCAGCCGTCGATTGAGCATCGACTTCGGGAAGATCCCCGGTTTTGATGGCCTCTTCCACGGTGTTCCTGATCGAAGCGACCGCCGTCCGGAAAATTCGATCGAGGCAATGGCGGATCGATTCATCCTGAGTGCTTAATTCCAATGCCAGATTGCCGAAAAAGCAGCCCCGAACACGCTCGGTTTTTTCCGTCATGGGTTTTTGGAATTCGTAGGTCAGATGAAACAGGCGCTCGATTCGCTCGAGCGGCGGCAGATCAGACGCGAGCGCGGGGGCAAAAAGCATCTGGTCGATCACTCGGGATTGATGCGCCAGCGCTTCCAACATCAGATCCTGCTTCGACTTGAAGAAATAATAGAAGCTGCCTTTTTTCACGCCGGCATGTTCGCACAACTCCTGGACACCGACCCCGGCGTAACTGCGCTCGGATACCAACTCCAGAGTACTGGCCAACAGTCTCTCTTTTGCATCGCTTCTTCTTGTCATGGGATGATTATAGTTGACTGACCGGTTAAGTCAAGCCGGCAATCGTTTTCTTATCTGCTGTCTCAGCGATTGATGCAAGCACCTTGTGGTTCCGACCGGCGGGCCGCACGCAGCACGCGAATTCTTTGGGTTAGCGTCAAGACAAACACAGCTGGCCTTAGGTTGGTCTATAATGGTCGTTCTTCCACCAATAGTGCTGAGGCAGCCCATTCAGAGGGTGCCAACCATACAGAGCCGCCCCTCCAGCCAAAAAAGGCGATCGCCCTTCGGTCGTTAACACCCCCATGGCAGAACAACGACCGCCTCCGCAACACACGCTGCCGATACCGCAGCCCCGGTCCCTCGGGCTCTATATCCACATGCCCTGGTGCGTGCGCAAATGTCCTTATTGCGACTTCAACTCTCACCAAGCGCGCGAGCCGATTCCTGAAGAAACATACATAGAGGCTTTGATCGCCGATTTCGAACAGGATCTGCAGCACGTTCATAATCGTTCGGTTGACAGCATCTTCATCGGCGGAGGCACACCCAGCCTGTTCTCCCCCGAATCGATCGAACGCCTGCTGAATGCTGTCGGAGAGCGCGTATCGGTTGCTTCCAACGCCGAAATCACGCTGGAAGCCAACCCGGGCGCGGTTGAGCGCGGGAAATTCGAGGGGTTTCGGAATATCGGCATCACCCGTCTGTCGATCGGGGTGCAAAGCTTTGAGGACGACCAACTGCAGGCGCTGGGCCGCATCCATACTTCCGCGGACGCCGTTCGCGCCATTGAAACCGCACAGATGGCGGGATTCGATCATCTCAATCTGGATCTGATGTTCGGACTGCCCGGTCAAAGCCTGCAAAGCGCAGAGGATGACCTGCTGACCGCTATCGGGCTGGAACCGGCTCACATCTCCTACTATCAGCTCACCATCGAGCCCAACACACTCTATTATCGGAGGCCGCCCACACTGCCTCGCGACGAGGCCGTTTGGGCGATTCAGCGATGCGGTCAGGCTCATCTGGCGCAGCACGGCTACGGTCAATATGAAATCTCCGCCTATGCACGGCCAGGCCGGCAGTGCCGGCACAACCTCAATTACTGGCGATTCGGCGACTATCTGGGCATTGGCGCGGGTGCTCACGGCAAGATCACCGATGCCGACGGGCAGCACATCCTGAGACTTTGGAAAGTGAAGCATCCAAGGGAGTATATGAAAACCGCCGGCAGCGATGCCGTCATCGGTGGTAAACAGTCGGTTCCTCCGAACGACCGTGCGATGGAATTTCTTATGAACCAACTGAGACTCAAAGAGGGATTCAAAGTGCCGCTGTTCACGGCACGGACCGGCCTGCCCCTCACTTGCATGGAGCCCGCATTGTCCGGCTGCCTCGAAGACGGACTGCTCGAACGGCACGACGATGTGATCCGCTGCACCGAATTTGGCTGGCGGTTTCTCGATGAGATCCTGGGCCGCTTCCTGCCGACCGAGTCACTGAAAGCCGGCTGACAGTCCAGCCGCTCGCCGGATGCGGAAAAAGCCGGTGAACGGCACGATGATATAATCCGGTGTCGCCTGTCAATGGCATCGACGAATCAAAACCGGCAACAAGGTACAGTTTAATGACAAGAATGGTGAACTGCGTGAAATTGGGCAAAGAGGCCGAGGGCCTCTTTGCACCCCCGTTCCCCGGCAAAGGGGGGAAGAGGATTTATGAACAGGTATCGAAACAGGCATGGCAGGAGTGGCTCAATCTGCAGACAATGTTGATCAACGAACACCGTCTGACGCCCTTTGAGCCGAAGGCGAAGCAGTTTCTCGAGCGGGAGAGGGAAAACTTCCTGTTCGGCAGCGGCGCCCAACAGCCGGAAGGCTATGTTCCGCCCGTCAGTGAAGATTGATCGCACACTACTTTGAACGAATCGACCCGCAGAGCCCACTTTTTCTGCTTCATCGATGCGGCTAATTGAGCCGCCGAATCGCCAGCAGCGCGATGACGAAAAACAGTACAGAGGGAAAGGCGGCGGCGAACCATGGTGGAAGATCGTACACCAGGCCGAGATGACCGAAAATCCTTTCGAAAAGGATGAAGCTCAGCCCGATGACAACCCCGGTGATGATGCGTTGCCCGACACTCACCGATCGCTGCACATTCAGCACGAACGGGGTAGCAATCAGCAGCATGACCAAGGTCACCAGCGGGTTGATGATGCGGCTCCAGAAAGCCAGCTCGAAGCGATTCGACTTCTGGTCGTTTTCCTGCAAAAACTGAATGTATTTGACCAGTTCGTAGATCGAAAGGTTGTTGGGATTGACCAGGGCGATGTTCATCAGGTCCGGGTCGATGATGGAATGCCACGACATACTGGGGCGCGTTTGCGCTGTCACCTGTTCCGACTCGAACAGACTCTCATGTATTTGTTCCAGCCGCCATTGGCCATCGGCATACACCGCTTTTTCGGCGTGCCTGGCCAAACGCATCTGCTGGTTTTGATCCATTTCATAGATACTGATGCCGCCCAGCTCGTTCTTGTGAACGATCTGGCGAATATTGACAAAGGTGTCGCCGTCACGCACCCAAAAGCCATAGTGACTCCATGAGGCGACCTGCTGATACTGAGCCGTCGCCTTGAGTTCGATGGCGAGTTGCTCGGCCTTCGGGGCGATGACCTCACCAATAAAAATGGCGATTACGACCAGCACCAGACCGGCCCGCAGCACACTCCAGACGATCCGGTACAAAGAGACGCCGGCGGCACGCATGGCGATCAGTTCCCGGTTGTTTCCCATCGCGCCGACGGTGAACATAGTGCCGAGCAGCGCCGCGGAGGGAATGAGCTCATACAGATTACGGGGCGTCAGCAGCGCCAGATATTCAAATATGTGCGCCAATGAATACTGCCCTTTCCCGAGGGCGCGCAGCTCATCGGAGAAGGTAAAAAAATTGACCAGCGTGACCAGCACGAGGGCGGCGACAAGAGATCCTTTCAACACCTCTCTGGCAATATACCGATTGATCACTTTCACTGCGGCATCATCCTATCGAAAAAGGCCATCGATCCAGGGCTTGTCCGTTCACTTGCTGTCCCGTTTTTCGGCCAATCCCCATTTGGTCCCCGCATTCCCCGCTATGACGCTCATCATCCAGGAAATGCCAAGCAGCCGCGCCAAAAGGATCAGCGTAATCGTCAACATGATGAAGTAAACCCACCAATCACCCATCCACGGCGGAAGCGTCGATTTGGCCAACCAGCTGTGTGAAATTTTCAAAAGATTCTCATAAACCACATACATCAGGAAGGCGATCAACAAGCTGCCATAAACACCGCCTCGCGGTGCAAGTCGTGACAATGGTATCGCCAGAACGGCAAGAATCAGAACTCCAAACGGAATGGAGAGGCGGTTATGGAATTCAGCGACATCAGCCGGCTCGTGGGACCGCAACAGGTCAAGAGTCGGCTTGGCATCCGGCGGCACATAGGCTGTTGAAATCGGCTTGTCATTCACTCTGACGCCATACTCATCGAACCGGGTGATCTCATAGTCGGCATGGCCGGGCTTCCCGTCGTACCGCGTTCCCTCCTCCAGCACGACATACTGTCCCCCCGGCAGTTCATTGAGGCGACCGCGCTGAGCGACGATGACGGCGTCTTTGCCATCGTGACGGTTGTGCACGAACACATTATGCAAGGTATGGTCGGAATCGATCTCTTCAATGTAGAAAACCAAGTCGCCTTTTCTGTATTCGTTGAACTTCCCAGGCGTGACGAGCCGCAGGTGCATCGTTTGCATCTCTTCCAGCAAGAGCTCGTTGGCCTGCCGCATCGACCAGGGTTGAACCGACAGAGCCAGCCACAGCGCAAACAGACTCAAGGGTACCACCACGACCAGCACATAACGGTAAATCCGGGCAACTCCGGCGCCGCCAGCGGCCAAAGCAGCCATTTCACTGTCACGATACATACGGCCCAACACCATGAGCACTGCGGCGAAAACAGCGGGCGGCAAAAAACCGATGCTGATCGATATGGACCTCAGCCCAAGCAGAATAAATATGGTGTCGCTCCCGATCTGGCCTTCCAGCGCGCTCGCCAGCATCGAAACGAATTTGTTGCTGAGAATGATCAGCACCAGAACAGACAAAACTGCGGCAATGGTTTTTGCGATGTCCATAGCAATCATGGAATCGAAAACCGTCAGAAATCGTCGCGGCGATGGTGAATCCGATAAGAAAGGCTGGAATTTCATGTTAAGTTTTGTAAACTACAGTGCCTGTTTTGTTTAGTCCTATCGATTGTGGCGTCATCGCGCAAATTCAACAGCAACCGCATATAGTACGGGAATTATCATGAACTATTCTATTAAAATCGGCTTTTCGGAAAAACAGCCCTGCGGCTGTCTAGTGTTGGGCGCTTTCGAAAAACAGCAACTGACCGCATCGGCGCGTGCATTCGATCGAGCCTTCAACGAACTGCTCCGTACGATAGTAAAACGCGATCGGTTCAAAGCCAAAGCCGGCGACACCCTGTGGCTCAACCATCTGCCGGACTGCCCGGCCGAACGCATTCTGCTCGTGGGGCTGGGCTCGGCGGGCGAATTGAGCGACAAGGAGTACCGGAAAGCGGTTACGGCTGCCGTCAAGGCGCTCAAAAGCGCGCCCGCAAAGGAGGTCATCTGGACCTTGCCCGAGGTAGAGGTAACCGAACGCGATGTTCAGTGGAAAGTGCGGCAAACGGTGGAGCTATTTGAAGGTACACTATATCAGTTTACGCAGCTGAAAACCGATGCCGAGGAGCCGGGGCAGCTTCGTGATGTCCAAATCTCTATCCCCGACGGGGCATCCAAAGAATCCGCTGAATCAGGGTTGCGGCAGGGGGAGGCCATTGCCGACGGGGTCAAGCTTGCCAAAGACTTGGCCAATCTGCCAGGCAACATCTGTACGCCGACTTATCTCGCCGAACAGGCGGTCGAACTGGCTGACGCCCACCCGGAACTGAAAGCCAGGATACTCGACGAAGATGAAATGGAGGCGCTCGGAATGGGTGCGCTGCTCTCCGTCTCCAAAGGCAGCCGGCAGCCCGCCAAACTGATCGTCCTGGAATACACAGGCGCTGCCCCGGATGACAAACCGGTGGTACTGATCGGCAAGGGGCTGACATTCGATGCCGGCGGCATTTCTCTGAAGCCGGCGGCGGCAATGGACGAAATGAAATATGACATGTGCGGCGGCGCCGGCGTCCTGGGTACGATGTCGGTCGTCGCCTCGCTGGCTTTGCCGATCAACGTGATTGGCATCATTCCATCTTCTGAAAACCTCCCGGATGGGGAGGCCAACAAACCGGGCGACATCGTCACCAGCATGTCGGGAAAAACCATCGAAATTCTCAATACCGATGCCGAAGGACGCCTGATACTGTGCGATGCGATCACCTACGCCAAGCGCTATAACCCTGCAGCCGTGATCGACATCGCGACGCTCACCGGGGCCTGCATCATCGCGCTTGGCCGGCACCCCAGCGGGCTGCTCGGCAACGATCAGCCGCTGTGCGACGCCCTCATCCAGGCAGGAAAGAGTGCTTGTGATCGCGTCTGGCAATTGCCGTTATGGGAAGAATACCAGGAACAGCTCAAGTCCAATTTTGCCGATATGGCCAACATCGGCGGCAAGGAGGCCGGCACCATAACAGCGGCCTGTTTTCTCGCGCGCTATGCCGAACAGTTCAAATGGGCCCACCTCGATATCGCAGGAACCGCGTGGAACACCGGCAAGGCCAAGGGCGCGACCGGACGGCCCGTTCCGCTGCTCGCGCAATATCTCCTGGATCAGGCATGACCCGCATCGATTTCTATATTCTGCGCTCGGCCGACACCCGAAACCGCCAGCTGCTCGCCTGTCGTCTGACTGAAAAAGCCTATCGGCTTGGTCACACCGTTTATATCCACACGGACTCACCGCCCGAAAGCCGTGTCATCGACGACCTGCTGTGGACGTTCCGGGCGGGCAGCTTCATTCCGCATGCGATCAGCGGCAATGAGCAGGGGGGCCAGTCTTCCCCAGTATCGGTGGGGCACGAGAGCGAGCCGCAATGCAACCATGAGGTGCTGATCAACCTGAGCCCGGATGTTCCGGTAAAGGTCGACCGGTTCGAACGGGTCGTCGAACTGATCGACCAGGATGAGAGCGTCCGTCAGGCCGGGCGACGACGTTACCGTTTTTATCAGGAAAACGATTATCCATTGACGACGCACAAACTGGACGGCAGCCGGGGACATGCCGGCATTTTATAAGGCCTTCGGCATTGACATAATGCCGGCACCAGCCTGCGCTCGTTCAGGGATGCCGACTTTGGAGCGGCACCCATATTCAGAACAACTTTATTTGACCACAAAAAAACCATGGAAAAAACCTACGACCCACACGGTCTGGAACAACGCTGGTATGAAATTTGGGAAGAGCGCGGCTATTTCAAGCCCGCCGATGACGGCGAGGCGCCCTATTGCATCATGATTCCGCCGCCGAACGTCACCGGCAGTCTGCACATGGGTCATGCCTTTCAGGACACGATTATGGATGCCTTGATCCGCTACCACCGGATGAAAGGCGACAAGACGCTCTGGCAGGCGGGCAGCGATCATGCAGGCATCGCCACCCAGATGGTGGTCGAACGCCAGTTGAACAGCGAAGGAAAGACCCGCCACGACCTCGGGCGTGAGGCTTTCGTCGAACGGGTATGGGACTGGAAAAAGCATTCAGGCAACACCATTACCCGACAGTTGCGCCGTATGGGCGCATCGCTGGACTGGTCGCGCGAACGCTTCACGATGGACGAAGGACTCTCCAAAGCGGTGGGGGAGGTGTTTGTCCAACTGTATGAAGAGGGGCTGATCTATCGCGGCCAGCGACTGGTCAACTGGGATCCGGTGCTGCACACCGCGGTCTCCGACCTGGAAGTGATCAACCAGGAAGAAAAAGGCCATTTTTGGCATATCCGCTATCCTCTGAGCGACGGCAGCGGGCACCTTGTCGTTGCGACAACCCGTCCTGAAACCATGCTGGGTGATACCGCCGTTGCCGTTCATCCGGACGATGAACGCTACCGATCATTGATCGGAAAAAAGGTGCGGCTGCCTTTGTGCGATAGGGAAATCCCGATCATCGCGGATGAGCATGCGGACCCTGAACGCGGCTCCGGCTGCGTCAAGATCACGCCGGCGCACGATTTCAACGACTATGCGGTGGGGCGGCGCCACAATCTGCCGATGATCAATATCTTTACCGTCGATGCCTGCATCAATGAAAACGGCCCGGCCGCCTACCGCGGGCTCGAGCGATTCGAGGCCCGAACACGCATCCTGGCCGATCTGGAGGCACAAAGCCTGCTGGAGAAAACCGAAGATCACAGCCTGATGATTCCACGCGGGGATCGGTCAGGGACCATCGTCGAACCGCTGCTGACCGACCAATGGTTCGTCAAAGCCAAGCCGCTCGCAGAGCCAGCCATCCAAGCCGTTACGGATGGGCGCATCCGCTTCGTTCCGGAAAACTGGGAGAAGACCTATTTCGAATGGATGCACAACATCGAGGATTGGTGCATCAGTCGGCAGATCTGGTGGGGACACCGAATTCCAGCCTGGTATGATGAGGCCGGCAACATCTATGTCGGTCACAGCGAAGAGGCGATCCGAGAAAAAAACGGGCTGGGCGCAGAGTGTTCCCTGCGCCAGGACGAAGATGTGCTCGACACCTGGTTTTCTTCGGCGCTGTGGCCTTTTTCGACCTTGGGCTGGCCCGACAAGACCCCGGAGCTCGACACTTTTTATCCGACCAGCGTTCTGGTCACCGGTTTCGATATCATTTTCTTCTGGGTTGCCCGCATGATCATGATGGGGCTCAAGTTCATGGGCGATGTGCCGTTCAAAGAGGTATACATTCACGGCCTGGTCAGAGATGCGGATGGTCAGAAGATGTCCAAATCCAAAGGAAACATCCTCGACCCGATCGATCTGATCGACGGTATCAGTCTCGAGGGGCTGATCGAAAAGCGAACCGCCGGTTTGATGCAGCCGCAGATGGCGGCACAAATCGAAAAAACCACCCGCAAACAGTTCCCCGAGGGCATCCCGTCCTACGGCACCGATGCACTGCGATTCACCTTTGCATCCCTCGCCTCCACCGGTCGCGATATCCGCTTCGATCTTCACCGCATCGAAGGCTATCGCAACTTCTGCAACAAACTCTGGAATGCGGCCCGGTTCGTGCTGATGAATTCCGAGGGACAGGATACCGGCCTTGGCGATGAACCGTGCAACGACAGCCTGCCCGACCGCTGGATTCGATCGAGACTGCAAATCGTCGTGGGCAATACCATCGATGCGCTGGAACAGTACCGCCTCGACCATGCTGCGCAGACGATTTACGAATTTCTGTGGAACGAATATTGCGATTGGTATCTGGAAGCGGCAAAGATCACCCTTCAGAATGCCGATCCGGCGGCTGCACACGGCACTCGCCGGACGCTGGTTCGGGCGCTCGAAACGGTATTGCGCCTGGCGCACCCATTGATGCCGTTTATCACCGAAGAGATCTGGCAGCGAATCGCGCCGCTGGCCGGTCGCTCCGGCCCCACCATCATGCTGCAGCCCTACCCCGAACCACGGCAAGAGGCGATCGACCATACGGCGATCGCCGAGATGGAGTGGGTGATGGCCTTTATCCTCGGCGTCCGCCGCATCCGCGGTGAGATGAATATCTCTCCCGGCAAAGCAGTACCGGTATTGCTGCAAAACGGCTCGGACCGGGATCGGCAGCGTTTGGCCGATCACCGCCTGTTGCTGGATAAATTGGGACGCCTGGAGAGCATTCAATGGCTGAAGGAGTCAGAGCAGCCGCCGGAATCGGCCATGGCTCTGGTCGAGCAGATGAAGCTTCTCGTCCCCATGGCAGGCCTGATCGATAAACAGGCGGAGCTCACGCGGCTCGAAAAAGAGATCCAGAAACTGCAAAAAGAGCTTCCCCGACTCCAGGCGAAACTGAACAACCCCAAGTTTGTCGAGCGCGCGCCCAGTGCTGTGGTCGAAAAGGAGAGAACCCGTCTGCAGGAACTGCAAGCCGCTCTTGCCAAGCTCGAAGAGCAACAGCGCTTGATCGAAGGATTGACGATTTGATGTGCGCATAGCACTGCGCTTCGAGCGGGCTGCTGCAACGACCGAGCAACCGCGGTGCATGTGGAAAAAGTCGCCATTTCATCTACGCTTAATGTAATCGATGATCCCACCTAGGAGGCTGTCCGAGAATAGACTGATCTACTGCGGTCGAGCCTGATCGGCCAGATTTCCCNNTTTGGCCAGATTTCACGATCATTTTCGTTAAATAGGCCCACTATTCGCCTCAAATGATCGAAAAATCTGACTCAATCAGGCTCGTCCTCGCTACGATCGCTATTCTCGGACAGCCTCCGAGACCTTAGCGTAAACGGTACATTTCCTTCAGTAAAGAGTATGGCGACAACGGAAAGCAAAGTACGTCTCAGCGGATTGGCCCGATGCCTGGTCAAAGCGGATCTACTGACTGAGGCCGACTCGATGGCATATCATGAAGAGGCGCTGAACAAGGACGTGTCGTTTGCCACCTATCTGGTGAACAACGAACTGCTCGACAGTCAATCGATTGCAACCTGCGCGTCGCAGGAATTCGGCATCGCACTGTTCGACCTTGCCGCCATGGACATGGAACGGGCACCGCTCGGCCTTGTCAGCGAAGACCTTATCCAACGGCATCACGCCCTGCCCCTGTTCAAACGTGGGAACCGCCTGTTCATCGCGCTGTCCGATCCAACCAATCTGTCAGCGCTCGATGAGATCAAATTTCATACGCGCCTGAACATAGAAACCATATTGGTTGAGGAGGATAAACTCGCCAAGGGCATCGATGCGCTAATGGAAGCCGCCAACACGGTAATGAACGAGCTGCTCGACGAAGACCTGGAAAATCTGGAGGTCACGGCGGGCGAGGGCGAATCGACCTCGGATGTCACAGAGGCGGATGTGAACGATGCGCCTGTCGTTCGTTTTGTCAACAAAGTGCTGCTGGATGCGATCAAGAAAGGTGCCTCGGACATCCATTTGGAGCCTTACGAGAAATCTTTCAGGATACGCTTTCGCCATGACGGCATCCTTCATGAGGTCGCCAGCCCGCCGATCAATCTTGCGTCACGCGTCATTGCGCGGATCAAAGTCATGTCTCGAATGGACATCGCCGAGCGGCGCGTACCACAGGATGGCCGCATCAAGATGGCACTGTCAAAAAACTTCGCCATCGATTTCCGTGTCAACACCTGTCCCACGCTTCATGGAGAAAAAATCGTTCTACGTCTCCTCGATTCGAACAGTGCTAAAATCGGCATCGAGCACCTGGGTTTTGACGAGCAACAGCGAAAGCACTATCTTGCCGCGATTGCCAAACCCTATGGCATGATTCTGGTGACTGGGCCGACCGGCAGCGGCAAAACTGTGACGCTCTATACCGGTCTGAATCTGCTCAATTCGCCCGATCGCAACATCTCGACGGTCGAAGACCCGGTCGAAATTACCGTGCCGGGCGTCAATCAGGTCAACATGAACATGAAGACCGGCCTGACCTTTGCCGAGGCGTTGCGTGCCTTTCTGCGTCAAGACCCTGACATCATCATGGTCGGCGAGATTCGTGACCCGGAAACTGCTGAAATTGCAGTGAAGGCCGCCCAGACCGGTCACCTCGTCCTCTCGACGCTGCATACCAACGATGCACCGCAGACGCTTAACCGGCTGGCGCAGATGGGTGTGGCGTCATTCAATATCGCTTCTTCGGTGCTTCTGATCATGGCGCAGCGCCTGGCGCGTCGTTTATGCGAACACTGCAAAACAGAAATCGAATTGCCGAATCAGGTTAAATTGGATGCCGGCTTTAAGGAAGGTGACCTCGGCGACCTGACGATCTATCGCGCGAATGGCTGCGAGCACTGTGTCAATGGCTATAAAGGCCGCGTCGGAATTTATCAGGTGATGCCCGTCACAGAAGCGATACGAAGATTGATTTTTGCCAATGGTGACGCACTACAATTAGCAGAACAGGCGCGGGCTGACGGCGTCAACGATCTGCGGGAATCCGGGCTGAACAAAGTTCGCGTAGGCATTACCAGTCTGGAAGAGATTGACCGAGTCACGAGAGATTAAGCACTATGGCACAAAACGTACAGACCCTGTTTGTATGGGAAGGAACCGATAAACGCGGCAAGCGCACCAACGGCGAGCTGTCGTCACGAAGCGAAATGACGGCGCGGGCCGAACTCCGGCGCCAGGGCATCAAACCGATCAAGGTCAAGAAAAAGCCGAAATCCCTTTTTTCCAAACCCAAGAAAAAAATCACGACCAAAGACATTGCTGTATTCAGCCGCCAGCTGGCGACGATGATGTCGGCTGGTGTACCGCTCGTGCAGGGGTTCGAAATCGTCGCAAGAAGCCATGAAAACCCCGCCATGCAGAAGTTGCTGCTCGGGATCAAGGCGGATGTCGAGGGCGGTGACTCTCTGGCCAAGGCATTGGGCAAACATCCTCTCTATTTTGACGAGCTGTTTTGCAGTCTGGTCAATGCCGGCGAACAGGCCGGTGTCCTGGAAACGCTGCTGCACAAGATCGCCGACTACAAAGAGAAAACAGAGGCTCTTAAATCGAAAATCAAAAAGGCCCTGTTTTATCCGACCGCGGTTATCGTTGTTGCCTGCATCGTCACCGCCATCCTGCTGATTTTCGTCGTTCCAACCTTCGAAGAGCTGTTCAAGGGGTTCGGCGCGGATTTGCCGGCTTTCACGCTGATGGTCATCAACCTGTCAAGATTCCTGCAGGAATGGTGGTGGTTGGTTCTGGCTGGCATCGTTCTGACGGTTGTCGCTTTCCGCATGACTCATCGGCGATCACCGGCTTTCAGGCGTTTCGCGGATCGATCGCTGTTGAAAATTCCGGTCATCGGCATGATTCTTAACAAGGCATCGATCGCCCGCTTTGCGCGCACGTTGTCGACCATGTCAGCCGCCGGTGTGCCGCTGGTCGAGGCACTTGGCTCCGTTGCGGGCGCCACGGGCAACATCGTATACTCCGATGCGGTAATGGCGATGCGGGACGATGTTGCGACAGGCCAACAGCTGCAAACGTCTATGCGGCAGGCCAATTTATTTCCCAACATGGTCGTTCAAATGGTGGCCATTGGTGAAGAATCGGGCGAGCTCGACAACATGCTGGGAAAAATCGCCGATTTTTATGAAGAAGAGGTCGATAATCTGGTGGATTCACTCAGCAGCCTGCTCGAACCTATGATTATGGTTTTTCTTGGCGTTATTGTGGGGGGATTGGTGGTTGCCATGTATCTGCCGATCTTCAAACTGGGCGCTGTCATTTAACCCGAATCTTTCACAAATT
>DEII01000176.1:25844-28647 GCA_002352385.1 Methylococcaceae bacterium UBA2778
GTCGGCCGTAGTCACTGATACGCCGCTCCTTCGGAAATTTCCTTGTGAAACCAATGTCCTGCGCGATATCGGCGCAAATTTATGAAATCTTCGGGTTAATCGAACGCTGCCGGCCGGAAGACCAAATATTCATTTATCCGGTGGACCCGATACGCGTGCGTATCCGGCTCCAACGGCTGGGCCGGTTTCAATGTGCGGTGCATCGGCGGCTTTGCGGCTGAACAGGTTTTTGAGTGACACTATTACACACACTGCAGGAATATCCTGCCTTTCTGATGATCGCCTCGGCCCTGCTCGGCCTTGTTATCGGCAGCTTTTTGAATGTCGTCGTTTATCGACTGCCGATCATGATGGAGCGGGCGTGGCGGCGTGAATGCAGAGCGTTTCTTCAGTTGCCTGAAGCGGATGACGAGAGGCAGGAGCCTTTCAACCTGATGGTTCCCGGCTCTCATTGCCCTCATTGCCATCATGCCGTTCGCTCTTATGAAAATATCCCCGTGCTGAGCTATCTGCTGCTGCGTGGACGCTGCAGTCAGTGCGGGGAACGCATCAGCATCCGCTACCCCTTGTTGGAAGTCTTTACTGCGCTGATTTCGGTGTTGACTGTCTGGCGGTTCGGCTACAGCCTGGAAACCGTTTTTGCATTGATCTTCAGCTGGAGCCTGATCGCTCTGAGCATGATCGATTTCGACCATCAGCTGCTGCCCGATTCCATCACGCTTCCTCTATTGTGGCTGGGCCTTCTGCTGAGTTTGTTCGGTTTTTTCACCGACAGCCATTCGAGCATTCTCGGCATCGCCGCAGGCTATTTGAGTCTCCGGTCGGTTTACCATCTGTTCAAGCTCGCCACCGGAAAAGAAGGGATGGGCTTCGGTGATTTCAAGCTCCTGGCCATGCTCGGCGCCTGGATGGGCTGGCAAATGCTGCCTCTCATCATTTTGCTTTCATCGGTTGTCGGCGCCGTCGTTGGAACGCTGCTTGCCGTATTTCTGAAACATGGCCGCAATACCCCCATCCCATTCGGTCCATACCTCGCCGGTGCCGGCTGGGTCGCTTTATTGTTCGGCAACGATCTGACGCAGCTCTATCTGAACTACGCGGGTCTTTCGCACTGAAGCTGTTGATGCATTCTCCATAGCTGGGAACGCTCAAACCGAACCGTATTGCCAGGGTGATCTCGCCCTGGCATCGACTCTCTTCTCGCCAAGCGGTCGAGTTCCCCCGGCACACTAACCTCCCGGCAGCGATTTGGGCTATAATGGACCGGCGCCGAATAATGGCAGAGCCCGTTGGCGTCTCGCCCTCCTTTCAGACACCAAGAGTTCGCGCAGAGCGCGCTCTGCGCTTGCAAGCCCCAAAGACATGTTCAAAATTGGTTTGACCGGTGGCATCGGTTCCGGCAAAACGACGGCTGCCCGGTTGTTTGAAAAGCGATCCATCACCGTGATCGATGCCGACCGGATTGCCCGTGCATTGGTCGAACCCGGCGGTCCCGCGTTGGCCGCCGTCGCCGAACAGTTTGGCGAGCACCTGGTCGTTGATGGCGGCCGCTTGAAGCGGAGTGAATTGCGCGAAATCGTCTTCTCCTCGCCCGAGCGAAGACAGCAGCTCGAGTCGATTCTCCATCCATTGGTCTATCGTGCCATCGAGGAGGCGCTCGCTGAGGTCAAGTCGCCCTATTGTATCCTCAGCATCCCATTGCTGCTGGAAACCAATCAACAAAACCGGGTGGACCGTGTACTGGTCGTCGACTGCCCCGTCAACCTGCAGATCGAGCGAGTCATCGGGCGCGACAACCTCAGTCCCGACGACGTTTGGCGAATATTGAACGCCCAGGTCTCGCGTGAACAGCGGTTGAGCGTCGCCGATGACATCCTGAACAATTGCTCGACGATCGAAGAGCTTGATAAACAGGTGGAAAAGCTGCACAATTTTTACCTTACACTTTCTGAACAGACCGGTCCCCCACATTGAACACTCCCATCGTCTTCGAATTTCCTCTGAACGAGCGCATTCGCGTATTTCTGCGTCTCGAACAACTGCTTTCCCAAATCAATCATTTCGTGCATGGTGACACGGTTTGGGACAGCCGAGCCGCGATCAGTAGCCTGCTCGATATCCTCGCAATATTCGAACGTCACGAATTGAAAGCGGAAATTTTGAAAGAATTGGAAAGACATTCCGGCGTTCTGACCCGTATCTCGCAAAGTCATGGGGTCGATCAGGAGGTGGTCATGCAGATTCAGGAAAACCTCGATCAGATCAAAACTCAACTATATGCGGCAAGCGGCAAGATCGGTCTCGACTTGATGGGAAGCGAGTTGTTCAAGTGCATCTCCCGCCGCAATTCGATACCCGGCGGTACCTGCGCATTCGATTTGCCGGAATATCACTACTGGCTGCAGCAGGACGACAGTCGACGCCAAAGCGACCTCGAGCAGTGGCTGGAACCCTTCAAGACCATCCATATGTCCATTGGACTGATTCTCCGCTATATCCGTGAAAGCTCCACACCGACAAGCGAATTGGCAGAAGCAGGTTTCTTTCAGCAATCACTCGATCGAAGCCGCCCATTCCAAATGCTCCGGGTGACCGTCCCCCGCTCTTTTCCTTATTTTGCCGAAATCAGTGGCGGGAAACATCGGTTCACGATACGGTTTATGACGCCGCACACCAGCGAGCGGCCAACGCAAACCCACGACGACATCGAGTTTCAATTGACGCGGTGTCTATTTTGATTTCTCGGACAGCCTCCTAGGAGGCTGTCCGAGAATAACGATCGTAGCGAGGGCGAGACTGATTG
>DEII01000176.1:28676-72785 GCA_002352385.1 Methylococcaceae bacterium UBA2778
TTCTCGGACAGCCTCCTAGGTGAAAGCCCGAATACCGGCAATGCCCTGGGCGCCGGCCTCCCGCGCTCGCCGCACATCCGACAGGGCAAGACCACCCAAGGCGTAAACCGGTATATTGACCTGCGCCACCAATGCCTCGAACGCGTTCCACTCGAGCGGTGTGGCTTCGGGGTGGGTTGCAGTCGGCATGACCGGCGACAATACCACGAAGTCGAGACCCAAGCGTTCCGCCTGTTTCATTTCCTGCAACGTGTGGCAGGAAGCCGCAACCCAATAACGCTCATCGAGCGGCTTTTTCTTCAGCTGCATCAGGCGCCTGCCGGTCAAATGAACGCCTGCAGCTCCTGCCCGAACGATCTGTTCCGGTTCGGCATTCAGCAAAATGGTCACGGAATGTCGTGCGGCTGCACGACAAACGTCTGAAGCCAAGGCATCATATTGTTTGGCGGGCAGACGTTTTGCCCGAATTTGAACCAGTCTGATGCGATGCTCAAGGATATGATGCAGGTTATTCTGCAACATCCTTATGTCGCCTTTTTCATCATCCAGTATCGCATAAAATTCCGGCAGTCTGGCTGCAGCGATGATCGGCCGGTTTGCTTCCGGAAAAGCGTACTTCTTCAACCGGCCGCCGCCAACCCAGGCGATGGCCTGACCTTCACGTCCGAAAGCCTCGCCGTGAAACCGGTCGATACGCCACACATCCAGCAACACGTTCCGGTCGGGATAGGAATGGCTTATCTTGATAAGGGGAGCTGCTGCTTCGACGGTGATGTCGAGTTCTTCTTTCAGTTCGCGCCGCAACGCATCCAGGACGCGTTCGCCTTGTTCGACCTTGCCCCCCGGAAATTCCCACAGCCCTCCTTGGTGTCGGTGGCGATGGCGCTTGGCGATCAATACCTTCCCCCGGGGATTGGTGATGACCCCCACTGCAACATGAAGCGGTTTCAGCCGACTCACTTTCCTGCCGGCAGGCGAAGCCGCCTGCCTCTCTCATCAAACCGGTACGACACAATGCGACCCCCGCAGCGGTTCGTCCAAAGCGACCCGCATCGACCGGGCTGCTTGTCGAAAGGCGATCCTGCCGGCTTCCAGCCGGTTTGGATCGACCGAGCACAGTCGCAACGGGCTGACCGCGATCATGCCTTGGCGTTTGGGCAGGCATAGTGCAGCATTGCCGGTTTTACCCGTAACAAACCGGCGAACCGGTATGTGATGCAGCAGAACGCGGGCGTTCGCGGATGCGCCGGCAAGACCGGCTCGATCCAAAATTCCGCCGTCGAAGCAGAGGCGGCCTTCGATCCGGATTGGCTGAAACAGCAACGGCACGGTACAGGAGGCATAAACGCAGTCGGCCAACAAGCCGTTCTTCCATACTCTGGTCGTCCAGGCCAACGGGTCGAAAGTGGAAATGCTCACAGGTATTCGACAGTGCTCAAGCCGCCGGGCGGGGCTGACCTGGGCAACGAACGCCCGGAACCGTTCCCCTTTCAGCAGTCCGAAACCGGGCGCGGGATCCCAGAAGTGGCGTTTCTTCAGGCTGAACAGGATCTCTTTGAGTTCCCCGGTCGAACACCCTGCGGCCCAGCACGCGCCGATCAGAGCACCGGCACTGGCTCCGGTGACCGAGGCCGGATAAAGCCGCTCTTTCTCCAGTACAGAAACCATACCGCAATGCGCGAAAAAACTGAAGTACCCCGATGACAAGGCCAAGGTGAAAGGGCCTTGCTGAAGCCATTGCCGAAGCGTTCGTTTCATGTCGAGAGTGTGCATCTCGAACGGCAAACATGTCAAATTGAATTCTGCCACACATTGTCGACAGCTCCCTCACTACACCAGAATAACCCGCCGGATTCCGGTTGCGTGACAATGGTTCCGTCCTATTGTAGGATGGCCGCACTCTGGGGAAAGAAGCGAATGATTCTATTATTTTGATGCGGTCGAACATTGATGTCTTGAGTCAGAGCCTATGATCCAGCATAACGCCACCACTTTTTTCCGGTTTGTTCGCAACAGCCGGAAGGCTATTCTGCTTCTTGCGGCAGTGACTGTGCTGGCCGAGGTTATCTATCAGTATACCGACACTCAGATCATTCCCCTGGAGATCGAACATGTCGGCGTGTTTGTTACGGCCATGTCGATCTTTCTCGTATTCCGCGTCAACGAGGCTTACGATCGCTGGTGGGAGGCGCGAAAACTCTGGGGGCAGCTGGTCAACACCAGCCGCAGCTTTGCAAGACAGGCGATCACGCTGATTGAACATCGACCCGCCCACAGAGAACTTGTGCTGCGGCAAATCGCCTATGTGAACGCACTCAGAATCGCACTGCGCCACGGCCCCCGGTGGAGCGACGCTCCGACCTTGTGGGCGGAAATCGCCGCCTTTATCGAAGAGGCCGAACTGGATGAACTGAAACAGGCCGAAAACGTTCCAACCCAGCTTATCAGATTGCATGGCCAACAGTTGCGGCGAAGCTTTTCCAGAACGACGGTCGACCATCTTCTTCTCTGCCGAATGGATGAGTCCATCACATCGCTGTGCGACATCCAGGGGAGCTGCGAGCGCATCAAGAACACAGTCTTCCCTGACCGGGTGGCGCGATTTACCCGCGCCTTCGTGTGGGTGTTTGCCGCCGCGCTGCCGTTTATCATTCTCGACGCATCCCTCGACTCCCGCGATATCAAGGAGATCATCCTGGTGACCTTCATGTCCTTTGTTCTTGTGACGATCGAACGGCTGGGACGGGAGCTCAAAAATCCATTCGAGAACATGCCCAACGACACCCCCATGACAGCGCTGTGCCGAACGATCGAGATCGATCTTCTTCAATTTCTCGGTGAAACCGATTTGCCGCCGCCGGTCGAGCCGAAAAATGGAGTTTTGATGTAATGCAAAATGGCGTAGGCTGACTGTGAGGCAGCGGTTGGAGGCTTGGGGCGCGTACCTTTGCCCCCTGAAACTTTTTGATGGGCGGCTGACAGGAAAGCCGAGCTGTGAGAATGCGTTGCAACCATAAAACGGTGATCCTGGGGCAAGGAAGGACGGCTGAGGCCGTTGCATCGAATCTGCGTACCTGCTGCACTACAGGAGTGGAATTTGTCTCCACCCTTGGACGGATCGAGCAGGCGGGAATTCACAAGGTGCGCCGTCTGGTGGTCGTGACCGATGGTCTGACCGACGTGCCGAACGTTGTCGGCCGCGTCGGCGACCTGTGCCGGCGTCGGCGGCGGGCGAAACTGCCTTTGGATCTCTTGATGCTTACCGGCGATTTGGCCGGGAATGAGGCGTCACTCGCGCTGCCCGAAGCCGAAACGGTCTCTCGCATCGTGATAAGAAGCCTTTCGATACCCCAGCGGGCGGCGCGTCTGCTGCTCAGTCGCTTTCCGCTGCATGCCGGCGCCGATGTGGTGTTCGGACAGCCGCTGCACATTCTCATCGCCGGGTTTGGCGTGCTGGGCCGGGCCATTGCGCTGCAGGTTATGCGGCTGGCGCACAATGGTCATGGCAAGCCGCGATTGACGATTCTGGCGGATGAGCCGGAACGGTATCGGAACAAATTTTTCAGTGCATTTCCCCAGGCCGGGCAGGTGGCGGAGCTGACATTTCTGAATTTGGATGGATGGATGGAGTCTGACTGTCCCATAACCTCGGTTTTTGTCTGCCTGAACGACAATTTCGAGGGTGCGCGCTTTGCTGCAAATTTACGGGATGGATTAAGCAGGCATCAGCGCGGCAGCCCTCCGGTTTTCCTCCACCTGTCCGCATTCGACAGCGCTGCTTCTGTGGATGAGTGGGATGGTCAAACCTATCCTTTTTCCGCTGTGAACGAAGTATGCAGGCCGGCGATCCTGTTCGATCATCAGGGTGACGAGTTGGCTGCGATCATTCATGATTACTATCGCGACAGCATCGCCGCCCAGGGGCGCTCTTTGGACGAAACGCCGGCGGGGCGCCCTTGGGAAGCGCTGGACGAATCCTACCGGCAGGCGTCACGACACCAGGCGGATCATGTACCGGCCAAGCTCGCCGCCATCGACTGCCGATCGGTGCCCGAGGAGGTATCGGAGTTCTTTGTTTTCAGCCCATCGGAGGTCGAGCGTCTGGCCATGGTCGAACACGATCGCTGGAGTGCGGATCGTTATTTGGACGGCTGGAGCTATGGGCCGGAACGGGACAATGCACGCAAGTATCATCCGGAATTGGTGCCTTATGATGCTCTGTCGAGCGAGATGAAAAACCTTGACCGCTATGCCGTGCGTCTCGTTCCGGCCCTGCTCGCCCGGCAGGAGAGGGCGGTGAAAAGCAATCTGCTGATCGCTGTCTCCACCGATGGAGCGGCACCGACATCCCGGCGAGGCTTTGACAATCAGATCGATGCGGTACTGAAACGTTTGTGCGAACGGTTTCCGGATCGTTTTCCGGTGCTGGCGGTGGATCTGTCCGGCGCTGCTGAAAGAGCGGCGGCCCGGCGGGCGCTGCAGTGCTTCGGGGCGGCTCTTTGGGTATTGCTGACCGACCCGGTACAAAAGACGCTGGAAACGCTCGGTGCAAAGGCATGCCAGCACGATTTTCTGGATCTGCTCAGCGTTGCCGAGTGCCGGATTCGGCTGCGCGATGAACAGGAAAAGCGGCATTGGCTGAAGGTGCGGCCCGATGTATTGATTGTCATCGGTGATCGACCGACCGAAAATGAGGGACAGGTCACCATGCCCGAGATTCCGGTTGCTACGGGCGGACCGAAGCGCCGATCCGTTCAGCGGCGTGTGCTGGTCGATCCTCTGAGCGGTGAAATAGGGTGGACCTTTGAATACTAAAGCGCTGGAAAATATCGGTCTGGCCCTGTTCGTGCTGCGTGATTGTCTGCAGCTCTATCGAAACATTCTGCTCGGTCGCAGCCGATTGGATCTGAAGGTGTTTGTCGATGATCTGCGGGAGGTGGGCCTCTCCATTCTGCCTCTTCTAACGGTGGTGGCGATTATCGTCGGGTTGGTAATCGGCGTTCAGACCGAAAATGTTCTGGGTGAAGTCAATGTGCCGGGCTTGCTGCTGGGCAGCATCGGATTGGCGATCATCAAACACTTTGCGCCGCTGCTGGTCGGGCTGTTCGTGGCCGGGCGCTCGGGCATTGCTTTAGCGGTTCGTATCGGCTCCATGGTATTGAACCGGGAAGCGGATGGCCTTATCGTCAGCGGCATCAACCCGATACACTACACGGTCGGCCCGATGCTGCTGGCGATGCTGCTGATGTCGTTCGCTCTGGCGGTGTGGACCGATCTGATCGTACTCGCCACCGCTGCCCTCTGGCTCTGGCTGGAAGCGGGCATTCCCTGGTCGCTGTTTCAGGATAGTCTGAGGGGCATGTTGGATTCCGGGGATCTTGTGATCAGTGTCGTCAAACCGTTGATATTCGCACTGCTGATCGCATTGATTGCCGCAGTCAACGGTTGCCGGGTCAGCCGTCAGGTCGAGGCGGTGTCCAAGGCGGCGAGTCGAACGATGATCGATGCGATCGCAGCCATTCAACTGACAAACCTGCTCTTTGTTTTTGCTTTTGGGGGCTGAAGCCGTGACTGCAATCATCAAGCTGGAAAACATCTTTCAGCACATCGGCGGCCGCTGCGTGCTCGAGGATATCAGCCTGTGCATCGAAGCAGGGGAGTCCTTCGCTCTGCTGGGCCCGAACGGCGCTGGAAAAACCCTGCTGCTGCGGCTGATAATGGGGCTGGATCGGCCGTCTGCAGGACGCATCGAGGTACTGGGAAGGGATCTCACTCATGCGTCTCCGGCGGAAATGATCCGACTGCGCCGCTCCGTGGGGATGGTCATGCAGGGCGGGTCGCTGCTGAACGGTCTGTCGGTTATCGAAAACCTGATTTTGCCGCTGCGCGCGAGCGGGCTCAGCACCGACCGTATGCAGCG
This sequence comes from Methylococcaceae bacterium UBA2778, assembly GCA_002352385.1. GTDB lineage: Bacteria > Pseudomonadota > Gammaproteobacteria > Methylococcales > UBA2778 > UBA2778. The sequence goes on from DEII01000176.1 coordinate 34,597, forward strand.
GACGGCGCGTTTGATCATGACCCAGCTGCGTTTGGACGGTTTGGAAAATATGCGACCCTATGAGCTCTCCGGAGGGCTCAGCCGTAAGGTTGAACTGGCCCGGGCGCTGATTTGTCGACCGCTGCTGCTGCTGTGGGATGAATTGCTGGACGGGCTCGACCCCGCCTCGGTCGGAGAAATCAAGGAACATCTGCAGCGCGAAAAAAAAACGTATAATATGACGCTGATTTTTTCCACACACCAGACGGGGGGAGCACTGACCATCGCCCACCGCATCGGCGTGCTGGAGAGCGGGCGGCTGCTGTTCACCGGTTCGCAGGAAGGGCTCGAGGCGGCCGAGCGCCGCGACCTCGAATTGCGTTTTGCTCTGCAGGGGAGCTTATGAAAGGTATCGAACGGTTGTATTCGCCTCCGGAAATCAGTGCTTTTGGGCGCAGAACGGGACTGGACGACGGGCGGAATGCGAAGCAGTTCCGCCACGACGCGGTGCATAGCTGGCGGATCACCAGCAGGGCTCGCGCCCTACGCGGGTAGCAAGGAAGGCGATGACAAGCATCGAACGCTTTTTCTCACCTCCGGAAATTGGTGCGCCCGGGCGCAGAGCCGGGCAGCGGCAGCGCCGGGATCTGTTGATCAGCGGTCTGTTCGTGCTGGCGATGTTGGCGGTGCTTGCCGCGGCTTTACTGATCGTTTCCGGCTATTTCAGAGCAACCTATTCCCTGACGACCGATTTCGCCGAGACCGGAGGCCTTGAACCCGGAACGCCCGTGCGGCAAGCGGATTATGTCATCGGCACGGTAACGGCGATCGAACCGGTGTTTTCAAACGCGAAACTCATTCCTCGTTTCAAGGTCGTGATGCGTATCAGAGAGGGCTGGAAAATTCCTGACGACAGCGTGGCGATAATCGGCTCGGCGGGGCTGCTGCAGGGCAATGTGGTCAAGGTGATGCCCGGCTCGTCACCGACCCCTTTGAAGGATGGGGAATCGATCATGGGCGGGGAAAAGGAGCCGGATTTTTCGGAACAGCTGGCCGAGCTCGCCGATCGCTTGACCGAACTGATGCGGGATTCGGTGACGCCTCTCGTGGCCAGCGTCAAGCGGCAGATCGAGGCGCTGGAAGGGCTGATGCTGACCGATAAAGGCGGGGACAGCCAACAGACGATCGCCGGGATCTTGGAGAATCTGCGTGACGTCAGCGCTAATCTGAAGGCGCAGATGGAAGCGATCAAACCGGAGCAGCTTCGGGCGCTGGTCGATTCGGCGCGGACAACCGCCCGCAACGTCGAGCAGATCACCGACAGGCTGAACAGTAGAAGCAAGGAGATCGAATCGACGGTCAAGAATTTTTCTGAGCTCGCCGACCGCCTCAATAAACTGGTGGAAAAAAACGACCCCGCGATCGAACGCTCGCTGGCCGACACCGAAATAATGGTCCGGGAACTGTCGACCGCGGTCACGCCAATCTTGAATAACCTCGATGAAATCACGCAGAACCTGTTGCAACTCTCACAGGATTTGAGGAACGATCCGGCTCTGGTGCTGTGGGGACGCAAGCTGCGGGACAACGCGCCGGAAGCCAGACCATGAGTGCGCACCTCCGCTCGAGGCTGCCCGGGCTGTTTGCGATCGTTGTTGCGTGTGCGGTTGCTGGCGGGTGCGCATTAGACCCGCCTCCACAGGATGCGTTTTACACGCTGGCACCGGTGATGACGGCGGCTAAGAGTACGAAACCCTTGGCGGGAACCATTCTGGTCAATCGGTTGACTGCGCGCGGCCTCACCGCCGGGCGGCAGATCGTGTTTCGCGACAAAGACCATCCGTTCCAGGTGCAGCGTTATCATTACCGCTACTGGGCCGATGCGCCAGCAGTGATGATTCAGGACCGGCTCGTTGAATTACTGCGCCAGGTCGGCATTGCCGACTATGTGATTACCCCGGCGGAGCGGGCGAAAGCCGACTGGATCGTGTCCGGAAGTCTGCTCCTGTTCGAGCACCATCCTTACGCCCAGCCGCCGGCGGTCGTCGTGGAGCTGGAGCTGGGGATCGTCCGAGCGGATTGCCGCGATCCGGTGTTTTTGAAGCGCTATTTGGTACAGGAACCGGCTCCGAATAATCAAATTGATCAGGCGATTCCGGCTTTTGAGCGCGCATTGACACGCCTGATCGATCAATTTCTGAAGGACGCCGCTCGCGTGCTGGAAGAACAGACAAGGGTTGATGCAGGCGCATGCCGATAGATCGTCTGGCGGCGCTCTATCCCGACGATGTGAATGACATGCCGGTCGCATGGCATCAGCTGCGCGTTGCCGGTCCTCCCGCCAGCTACCGGCTGACGCCGCAGGAGCGTGATTCGGCCGATTTGTCGGAGCGCTTCGGGCGCAGAACCATCATGGCTTTCGATGTTCGCTCAAACGATCCGGCAACCGGGCCGCAGGTCGACCGTCTCGCCTTCATCGATAAAGCTGTGCCCCATAGCCTATACGATCTGATGTGCGCCGAGGTGAGCGGTGCAGCTAAAGCGACGGTGCGGGACATCGGGCGCCAGACCGCCTCGGCGGTCTGGCGTTCCGCTTACAATTTCGTCGCTTTCGTATCCCGGCCCGAGGTTCAACGCGCGTACGGTCTGGAGGGCGGGCAGCTGCACCTGGCATTGAATTGCGACCCCAACACCCGGGATCGCGAGAGCATTCAGGCCAGCAAGCAGTTTCATCTTCATTTTCTCTATTGGACGCAGCAAGAGCTTGCTGCGCTGCAGCGGGCTGAGCACAGTACGGATACGCGCACTTTGCTGCAGCGCCGGCTGGTCGATCCGCTGGCCTTCGTCGCTCCGGCCGTGATTGCCGAACGTTTGGATGCATTCGATCTGGAGAACGGCGCCATGACGTTGCCGCCGTTTCATCCGGCAGACAGTATTCATGGCCGCAAACCGATGGGGAGTTTGATCCGGCTTTCCGACTGGGCTGTGCTGAGGAGTCCGGCATTTTTGCATACCATCGACCGCGTTCATACCTGCATCGCCGAAACCAGTGCGCAACTGCAGGAAGCGTTCACCGGGCAGGCGCAGCCGCCCGAGTTGTGGCACCGGCATGCGCTGTTGCCGCCTTCGGCGATTCGAAGCAATCTGTCGAAGCTCGGTTTCTCCGCGCGGACGACTGTTGCGCTTCATCACCTGGCGGGGGCGTTGAGCGATGTTTCCCCGAGCCTGATGGATTTTATGAAAAGGCATGGGGGTGCGAGGCGGCAGCACTTGGTGCTCAACAACCCCTGCTACTCTTTGAACCTCTATACGCCCGCGCATAACAGCGTTGCGGATCCGCTGATTGCCGCGCGGGAGGTCTACCTGATCATACGGGTCAATCTCTTTTCCGCTATCGGGGGCGCCGGCCTTTTGTGCCTGAACGAAGTGCCCTGCGTTCGCATCGTCCGAGAGCAGGGCGCGTTCAGTGAACCATTGTGGCGTCAGCGGATTCGATTCCAGAGCGGCTTCGTGTCCTATAATTATCCACTGATCGAACAGACGGCGAAGACATCTGCGTTGGTCGATTACCGCTTTGGCGATTTTGAAACCGGATGGCAGGCAGTCTGATTGAATCGATGTCAAATTTTGCTCACCTGTGGGTGCTGTTTTCACTTCTTTCGGCTTTTTTCCAGGCCTCGCGCATCGCTGTCACCAAACAGTTGAGCTTCAGCTTCTCGGCTCAGGCGCTGACCTTTTTCGTCAATTTCGCCAGTCTCTGCATCACCCTGCCGCTGATCCTCTGGCACCACGACTTTCCTTTGCATCAGCCGCGTTACTTCTCGGCCGTATTGGCCGGCGCGGTGCTGTCCGGCTTCGGCGGATGGTCATTCAATTATGCCATCAAGATCAGCGAGATCTCGATCGTCGGGCCGCTGATCACGTTGACGCCCGGGTTCGTCATCATCATCGAATGGCTGCTGCTTGGTGACATGCCCAGCGAAACGGGCTTGTTGGGGATCGGCCTGCTATGCGCCGGAAGCTATATTCTGAGTCTGGACGGGTTGCGGCGGGATTGGTTCGGCCCGCTACTGCGCATTTTTTCCAATCCCGGCAGCCGCTATGCTTTCATCGCCAGCTTCTGTTTCGCCTGTGCCTCGGTCCTGGGGCGGGAGGCGATACGACTGAGCGAGCCGATCTCTTTTGCCGTCATGGTCGCGATCATCAATCCGCTGGTGTTGTTCATCATCTTCAGCGTCCAGGACCGGGGCTTCTACAAGGAGCTGATCGGCGGCAAGGCGAGAGCACACCTCGGCGCTTTGGCTCTGTTGGGCGGGCTGTTCGCGCTGATGCGTCTGGCCGACCAGATTGCTTTGAGTCTGACATTGGCCTCCTATGCCATGGCGCTCAAGCGGATGGCGGGCGTGTTCTCGGTGGTCATCGGCCATTATCTGTTTCGCGAACCACGCATGCCGATCAAGCTGGTGGCGAGCGTTATTATGGTGCTGGGCGTGCTGGCGATGATAGACGATTGAGTTGCTTGCCGGTTCCGCTGGCAGGAGACAGACTTCTGAGCACTGCTCACTGATCACCATTTCCCAAGCCGCTGCAGCACGATCCAGGCTTCCTGCCACCATTTCAGCTCCGACTTGGTCCTTTGTTGTCGGATCCATGAGCCGAGCCGATTTTCCTCACTGATCTGTGAGGCAAAAGCCGGCACGATGGGCTCTTTACCGTCCTTGAGTACATACCACAATTCGGCGGCGTTGTTCCAGTAGGCGGTGGCGACAAAACGGCTGTCGGGACTGAAGGTGGCGTGGGAGACGCCGCCGCGGTTGCCTTCCAGCAGCATCCAGGGTTTCTTGACTGTTCCGGTTTCCGGTGATGTCTTCCATAGCCCCGCGGTGCCGTCCCGGGAGGCAGTGACCGCCCACCGGCCGTCGTTGTTGAACTCGGCAAAATAGACCCGGTCTGCGTGTCCGACCAACTTGGCCAACACTGTGCCATCGAGCGCCCAGATTGCTGCCGTTCCATCCTGTGATGCGGTGATGAGCCTTTTTCCGGCCGGATCGAAGCGTATGCTGTAAATGAGGTCATCGTGTCCATTGTTGAGGAGCGTGACAGGTTCGCAGGATTTTGCATTCCATACCGTCGCCGTGCCGTTTTCACCTGCGCCGGCCAACAGAGCGAGATCGGGAGAGAAGCTCAGGTCGGTAATCTCTTTCTCCACAGTCAATTGGCATGTCTGTTTCCAATCGTGCTGCGGGTCCCATATTCGTACGTGGGAGCGATCAGCGGACGCCACGAGCGCCCGGCCTGAATGGAGCCCGACCGCGACGGCACGCACCGCCGAATCGTGCTCGAGGGTTTTGGACAGGGTGCACTGGCAGCGGTTGGGGTTTTCTTCGGCACAGTTCGAAAGCGTCCAAACAGGCATTTTTTCCTGGTCGGCCGCGGCCAACAGCCATTTGTCATTGGGGCCGAAGAAGGCTCCGGTGACTTCGGTCTCGCTCTGCGCGGGCGCCATTGGCATGACACACAACGGCGTTCCTTCGAGGTTCCAGAGACGGGCGGTGCCGTCGTATGCCGCTGTGGCAACGATATCGCCATTGTGGCTGAAGCGGGCCGATCGAACCCGCGCCTGATGGCCCTTGAGAACGGCTGCTTTGCCCAGCCGCCAGACTGTCGAATCCAGGTCGGCGTCGAAATCGTAATTCCAGATCCGGGCAGTTTTGTCGTACGAGGTCGTCACCAGAGTGACCTGCTGCGGCAGACTATCTTGCTGCGGACGAAAGGCGACGTCCCAGACGTGGCTGCTGTGCTCTTTCTGCACGGCCGAGAGCCGTTTGACGGCTTCTCGGTTCCAGACCCGCGCGGTGCCGTCGTCCGAAACGGTGCCGATGCGTTCCCCATCGGCGCTGAATTCTGCGAAGGTGACATTGCCGCCGTGTTCGAAAATCGCCAGCTCACCTCTGGTTGCCGGGTTTGGATCCCACAGCCGTGCCGTGCGGTCGCGGGAGGCGGTGAGGATGGTGCCGCCGTCGGGGCTGAACTCGACGTGATCGATACCTTGGTCGTGGTGTCCAAGAACGCCGGGGGAAGGGGTATCGATACCGAGGTTCCAATAGACCACCTTGGCGTCGTCGCCGACGGTCACGATCGCCTTGCCGTCGTTCGAAAAAGCGACATCGCGAACGGCGCCATGGTGCACCTTTTCGCCGGCTTGGTCCTTGTCAAGCGTGCGCAGCAATTTTCCGCCGAGATCGTATATTCGTACCGTGCCATCGACCGATGCGGTGGCCAGGCGCCGGCCGCTCAGATCGAATTCAGCGCGGTTGACGATCCGCCCGAGAGGTATCCGGGTGCAAGTGGTCTGATGATCGCTTGCATCGGCAACAGCTTCGGGCAGTGGCAGCAGGCATACCGTATTGTCCTCCGAAGCGGTGGCGAGATAACGGTTGTCAGGTGAAAAGGCGAGGCTGCGAATCGGTTTCTTGTGGATCTTTATTTCGGCAGCAATGCGGCCTGGCTGCTGCAGATCCATCAGGCAGAGCCAGATGCCGTCGTTGTTTTTTTTGTGAACCAGAGCGGCCCACCGCCCGTTCGGGCTGACGGCAAGCTTTGCATCGACGCCGGCGCCGCAGGAAAAAGTCGGTGACGGCCCGACGCTGACGGTTTCGGTGCTGTCGGCGGGCAGTATCCAGGTGCCCTTGTCGGAGACACCGATGATGTGGTTGCCGCCGGGTGTGAATATGGCGGCCTGGAGGGCTGTTGTTTGGTTTGAGTGGAGCTTTTTTTGCTCGGTGAACCGGAAATCGTGCAGGTGCCACAAAGCCAACGCACTTTGGTCGGCGATGGTGATGACCCGGTTCAGGTCCGGGCTGAAACTGGCGGAGAATCGGTTGTTCGGGGGGGCATCCCCGTTTGTCGGTCGTTTGTTGACCATGGCGACCAGGTGGTTGTTGGCCATCGCCCTTGCGAGCACATTGGACGACCGGCGCGGCAAGGTGCTGGCCTGCTGCGCCAGGGATATGGCATCCGGCGTGTTTCCCCGATCGACCGCTTCGTCCGCCTTCACCAGTTTATTGGTATCCATGATGCGGATCGCCAACCGTGAAAAGTTGAATGTGAGGTAAAGACCGCCTACGGCCAGCAGGCTCAAGAGAGCCAGGGAGATCACAATCTGTTTTTTTCGCCGTTCCCGGGACTGTGTGGCGAGAATGCGCTGTTCCGATTGAATGATGAACGCGTTTTCACGTTCTTCCAGTTCGGCGCCGATGCGATCGTACAGGTCTTTCGCTTCGGCAAAGGGTTTGCCCTCCTGCAGCAGGTATTGATCGTTGCGTCCCTCCTTCTCCCACAAGGCGGTGGCCTCGGAGAGTCTGCCCCGTACGCGCAGGTCTTCGATATTGGACTCCACCCATTCGGCAACGCGTGGCCAGTTGCGCAGCAGTGCTTCGTGGGCCACCCACACCACCTGCTTTTCTTCTACCGATGCTTTGTCGGAGACGAGAAGATGGGCCTGGATAAACGCTTCGACAAAAGCTTTGTTTTCCGGTACCGATGCCAGCTGCGCCCAATCGGCCCGCCGGGCGGAGGCTTTTTCATTGGCGGACGGGTCGATGGTGACCAGCGCTCGGAACACCGAGGAGAGCGCTTTTTGGGCGTTGGGGGGCAGGCCGAGAAAGACTTTTTCTGCCCGGTCAGCCACGGCGCCTGCGATACCGCCGATCTTTTCATAGGCATCGAATGTCAAAAGATTGCTGTCGCGCCGCTCGTACAGAGCATCCAGGGTGAATTCCAGCAGCGGCAATGCGCCTTGCTGCTGCGTGGTATCGCGCAGCAGCACCTCGTCGAGGCTTGTGTGGTCTCGAACTTCGAATGCCAGGCCGGCCAGGCGGGCCGGCTCTTGAATCATCTGTTCGGTCTCTTCCGGGCGCGGCGGGAAGAGGTGGAACTGACCGTCGCCTTCCATCAGTGCCTGCAGCTCGGGATAGGCTTCGGTTTCGTGCAGAAAGTCGCTGCGCATCGTACCGATCACCCACACCATGCCGCTGCGCGCAAGCACGTCCAGGGCTTTGACGAAGCTCTCTTTCAGCTCGCGGGGGATGCGGCGGTCGGAAAACAGCTCCTCGAACTGGTCGACGACGATCACCAACCGGATCGTTTCGACGTCGGCTCGATACTCTTCCTCTGCTATCTTGCCGAGAGCGATCTGCAAAGAGGGCTTCAGCAGCGCCGGATCGGTCGTGAATGTCTTGATAATGTACTCTTCACCGACGTCGTAGGCGGCCAGGGCGTCACCCAACGTGTTCGGCTGATGAATGGCTCGCGCCAGGGCGCGCAGCGGATTGCCGTCGCCGTCGCTGGGCCGCAGCAGACACCAGCGTATGCAGGCGACGTCGCCGATGACTCGGGGCGTGGTCAGCTGCGGCAGGAGTCCCGCTTTGACCAGCGAGGATTTTCCGCTGCCGCTCATTGCCTGCACCATGACAAAGGCAATGCCGCGTTCGACCTGCTTCGCCAGTTTTTTCAGCAGATAGCGTTTGGCCTGATCGCGGCCGAAGAAGATGGCATGGTGTTCGAACTCGAACGGTTTCAATCCCCGGAACGGGGAAGCCTTCCAGACGATGCGCCGTCCTTCGGCGCCTTTACGCTCGTCGAGCAGCTTGTGGAGCTGCGTTTCCACCAGGCTGGCGAATTCGTTCTGGTCATGGAAGGTGCGGTAGGCACGTTTGAACGATCCGTCGGGATTGAAAAAATGTTTCTGAAAGAAAGCATCGAGCTGTTCCTTGTTGGTTCTGGCTCCCTGCACGGCGGCGTCGTCGAAGAAGTTGCCGATCATGGGCGCTTCCTTGCGGAAGACCAGCACTTGTGGAGTTCCGTTCTGTCTTGTCGATCGCTCGACGGCATTGATGAATTCCCATTCGGTGCCGGTCATGCCATGAAAGTGCTTCTTCGGCAGGGGGGTTCCCAGCTTCGACCAGAAGATCACCAGAACGATGTCACAAGTGCCCGGCTCCACCAGGGAATCCTGAAATCCGCCGGTGGCCACGATGGCTTCGTTTTCCCACAGGATGGGCTCCAGGTCGAAGTAGGCCTCGTATTCGATTCGCAGCCGTTCGATGATATCTTTGACGATCGATCGTTCGTCTTTGACATCGTCGGGAGAAGAGACAAAAATGCGTAGGGGTTTACTCATACAGGAATCAGGAGTCGGGAATCAGAAATCAGGGAACAGGGAACAGGAATCAGAGAATAGACTCATCTAGCCTGATCCCCGATTCAGCATTGGCTCCAGCTTTTCCCAAACGAGTTCCATAATGACGGGTTGAGCCTTGGCGTTGGGGTGAAGGCCATCGTGCTGTATCATCCCTGTTTGCGCGGCGACGCCGTCGAGTAAAAACGGCACGAAGGCGATCACCTGCTCTTTTTCCAATTCGGAGTAAACCCCGTAGAACATTTCTGTGTAGCGCCTGCCGTAGTTGGGTGGAATCCGCATGCCGAGCAACAGGACCTGCGAACCACTGGCTCTGGATCGTTCGATCATCCGTTCCAGGTTGGCTTTCATGCGGGCGGGCGGGTAGCCTCTCAGGCCGTCGTTGGCGCCGAGTTCAATAATTACGATCGCCGGATGATATCTCCGCAGCTCTTGATCGATGCGGCTCGATCCGCCGGCACTGGTTTCTCCGCTGATGCTGGCATTGACCACCTGATGGTCCCCGCCTTGTCGATCCAGCTTTTGCTGCAACAAAGCCGGCCAGCTCTGGTCTATTTCGAAACCATAGGCGGCACTGATACTATCGCCCATAACCAGAATGGTGGCCGCGCTGCTGAGGCCCGGTACGGCGATTAACAACAAACAGAACAGGAATTGAAACATGAGCGATGCCTTTGTTGAGGAAACGGCTGACGAGATTATTGCTGGAGCGATGATTCGAGTGGAAAATCTTAATAAACATGTCGAGACCGTGCAAGGGAGACTGGATATATTGTTATCGATTCAGTTGGCAATCCAATACGGGGAAACGGTGGCCATCGTGGGGGCGTCCGGTTCCGGCAAGTCGACGCTGCTCAGCCTCATGGCCGGCCTCGATCTGCCTTCGGAAGGGAGCGTGGCATTGGCCGGTATTACCATAACCGATTTAGACGAGGATGGCAGGGCAAACGTGCGCAGCCGATATGTCGGGTTTGTTTTTCAGTCCTTCCAGCTGTTGCCCGCTCTGACGGCGCACGAGAACGTTATGCTGCCGCTTGAACTGGCGGCTGTCCGGCAGCCGCGCAAGGCAGCGCAACGATTGCTCGAGCGGGTCGGGCTCGGTGCCCGCCTGACGCATTATCCCAATCAGCTGTCGGGCGGTGAACAGCAGCGCGTCGCCTTGGCCAGAGCGTTTGTCACGACCCCGAAAATTCTGTTCGCCGATGAACCGACGGGGAATCTGGACAGCGTGACCGGGAGTCAGATCATTGAATTGTTGTTTGAACTGAATCACGAACATCAGACCACTTTGGTTCTGGTGACCCATGATGAAGCGCTGGCTTCCCGTTGTGGCCGCCGGATTCGTCTGGAGGCCGGCTGCATCGTTGATGCGTCGAGTACCCGGACATGAAAATTATATCATTGGCATTGCGTCTGCTGATGCGCGACTGGCGCTCAGGAGAGTTGTCGATTCTCGCGCTTGCGCTGCTGATCGCTGTGGCCAGCACTGCGACGATCAGCCTGTTCGGCGACCGGTTGCATCGAACGATGACGCTTCAGGCGGCTGAATTCCTGGCCGGTGATCTGGTTGTGACCAGCCATTCCGTTTTACCTGAAACGTGGGTGAAGAAGGCCGACCAGCTTGGATTGCGGCATGCCCGGACAGCGGGGTTCGGGGGTGTGATATTCAATCGGGATGAAATGCTGCTCGCGGGAATCAAAGCGGTCAGCAGCGGTTATCCTTTGCGTGGTTATTTGAAAACCACTACGACCGATGAGACGGAAGAGGTCAAGACGAATGACATTCCGGAGCGGGATACCGTTTGGGTGGATAAACGCCTGCTCTCCTCACTCGACTTGTCGGTAGGCGATGAAATCGAAGTTGGGGAAAAATGGTTCAGGATCACCCGCGTTCTGACGTTCGAACCGGATCGCAAAGGGAATTTCTATAGTCTGTCGCCGCGAGTGATGTTGAACGACATGGATCTGGCCGCCACCGGAATGATTCAGCCGGGCAGCCACGTGCACTATTATTTCCTGTTCGCCGGCAATGAGTTGGCGCTGGCTCGATTCAAAAAGTGGCTGAAACCGCAGCTCAATCCAAGCCAGCGGATCATGGACGTTCATGAGGACCGGCCGGAGCTCGGCACGGCCTTGTCGCGCGCGGAGCGCTATCTGGGCCTGACCAGCATCATTGTGATCGTGATCGCCGGCGTGGCGATCGCCATGGCGACGCGGCGCTACAGCGAACGCCATTATGACATGACGGCCATGCTGCGCTGCCTTGGAGCCGGCCAGACCGATATTCTATGGTTGTACTGTTTGCAATTGGCGATGGTCGGCCTTTGTGCCAGCCTGGTCGGCTGTCTCATCGGCTGGTTTGCCCAGGAAGGTCTGATCCATCTGCTCGAAGATTTGCTGCCGCATCGGTTGGCGCGGCCCGGCTGGGGTGCTGTGTGGCTGAGTCTGTCGACCGGTCTTGTTACCCTGATCGGTTTTGCTTTGCCGCCTGTGCTGCGGCAGAAACAGGTTTCGCCGCTGCGCGTGCTGCGCCGGGATCTGAAGCCTTTGCCGCCCAGCTCGTGGCTCGTTTATGGACTGGCTTTCAGCGTGATCACAGCGATGCTGTGGCGCTATACCAATGACGTTGAATTGATGGGATATATCATCGGCGGTGGGTTGACGGCGATGGTGCTGCTGTACGTTCTCACCCTGCAGCTGCTCAAACAGAGCCGTCGGCTGTTGCCGGTGCTGAGCCTTTCCTGGCGGTTCGGCCTGCAGAACCTGAGCCGGCAGTCGAAATCCAGTACCGCTCAGATTTTGGCGTTCGGCATCACGATGACAGCGATGATCGTGATTATCCTGGTGCGGGGTGATCTCATCGAGACCTGGCAGGCACAGTTGCCCGAACGGGCCCCCAATCACTTTGCGTTGAATATTTTTCAGGATGAGTGGCAGGCGTTTGCCAAGCAGCTGCAGAACGAGCAGCTCAAGGCCAGCGCTTTTTATCCGATCGTCAGGGGGCGCTTGGTGGCAGTGAACGGTGCCGATGTTCACACGGTTGTGAAGGAGGACTCCCAGGGTGGGCGGGCGATCAGCCGGGATCTGAGTCTGACTTTCGCCGAGACGGTGCCGGTGGAGAACAAAATTGTCCAGGGTCACTGGTGGCAGGATCAAAAGCCCGGTCAGGTGTCGGTCGAGGCAACGCTGGCGAAAAGCCTGCACATCGCGCTCGGTGACCGATTGACGTTTTCCGTGGGCAGCCAACGCTTCGATGCGGCAGTGGTCAGCATCCGCAGCGTGCGCTGGGATACCATGAATCCAAATTTCTACATGATTTTTTCGGCCGGCACACTGGACGGTTATGCCCGGACCTATCTGACCAGCTTTTATCTGCCGGCTGATGACAAGAGCGCCCTGAAGCGGTTGCTCAAAACGTTTCCGCATGTAACCATTCTGGAGGTGGAGCTGATTCTGAATCAGTTCAGGACCATCCTGCGGCAAGTCACGCTGGCCGTTGAGTTTGTTTTGGTGTTCGCGTTGGCGGCGGGCTTGACCGTGCTGTTCGCAGCGGTTTACACCAGTATCGATGAACGTATCTACGAGGCGGTGATGCTGCGGACCTTCGGCGCAAGCCGCAAACTGCTGCGCAGCAGTCAATTGATCGAATACATGACCTTGGGCTTGCTTGCCGGGGTGTTGGCTGCCGTTGCCGCCGAAATGATTACATGGACACTTTATCGGCAGTTGTTCGATCTCAGCTATCGCTTCAATGGATGGATCTGGCTGATGACGCCACTGGCGGGAATGGTGATTATCGGGTTGTCAGGGTTCTGGAGCACCCGGCACGTCGTGAATAAAAGCCCGATGACGGTATTGAGAGAGTTGTAATTCAGCAGAGGGTGAGGAAAATGTGTGACGGGCTGAAATTCATCCCGCCACACCGTGATCAAACATGCTCTGGAAGGGAATCGGTCACTTCTTTAGATTGACCTTCGATGTCCAGCCCGACTTGCCCTTGCACGGGCCATCGGAGGGTTGCACCTTGACATAATTGATGTAATTGACAAAAGTCTCTTCCTGCAGAACGACCCGTGTGTTGGAATCTACCAAGCAGATGTTCTGGCTGTCCTCTTCATTGTACTCGGCGGAACTGAATTGCCCGGGTACGGCGACCAGCAGTACCTCGCCGCCGTTTGGATTGACAAGCCGATAGGTCTCTCCAACCTTTAATGTTGCTTTGACCTGCGGGGCTTGGCTGGTGTCGCCCCCCATCAATAGAAACAAAACAAGGATCATGACAACGGCAAGCCCTCCATAAAACACTTTGGGATTGCTTTGTCTCAGATCGCTCACTTTTGTGCCGATATTCTTGAGAGCATTGATTTTTGAATCGTTATCGCCCATTCGATAGCCTCCTCATTGTGATTATTGTCAGTTGAACCATCTGATGCACGAGCACGTTACCATGTTCACAGAACAATGCAAGTTCATCATTGCCTCGATATAGCCCTGCTCAGTATGAGTCAAACCGGCCCCAAAACGCAATCGGGCGCTAAAATTAAGATGTCTGCCGATACGTATTTTCCGCGGATGGTGGTCAAGAATTTCGGAAGGTTGGTCCGGAGCCTGACAAAGAGCGATATTAGGATTGACTGAATGATATCCCCAAGTCGCGTGCAAGTGATATATTGATTTTTTAGATTGCGGTATCGATCGTTGCAGTACCTTGGTGAGGTGAACATGAACGATAAGACATTATCACGACAAGCCGGCACGGATGACGTGAGCGCTTTTCTTGAAAAGGTGGCTTCAGCGCCGGTAATCAAACCGGCCGGAGAGCGAGGGCGATTGATTTTCGCTCTGGATGCTACCGCCAGTCGTGAACCGACTTGGGAAAGGGCCTGTCGTATTCAAGGGCAGATGTTCGCAGCCGCTTCGGCATCAGGTGGTCTTGAAATACAGCTGTGCTACTATCGGGGCTATGCCGAGTTTGACGCCAGCCCCTGGCTGCGGCAATCGGATGACCTTGTGAAGTGGATGACCGCAGTTCACTGCCTGGGTGGCTATACGCAGATTGCAAAGCTGCTCAAACATGCCATCGGTGAGACGCGGATTAAAAAGGTAGATGCGGTGGTGTTCATTGGTGATTGTATGGAGGAAAATGCCGAGCGTTTGTGCGAACTGGCCGGCCGGCTGGGGATTTTGACCGTTCCGGTGTTTGTTTTCCAGGAAGGGCATGACCCGGTTGCGGAACAGACTTTTCGTCAGATTGCCCGGCTGACCCGTGGTGCTTTCTGTCATTTTGATGCCAACAGCGCTCAGGAGTTGTGTGATCTGTTGAGTGCTGTTGCGGTTTATGCGAGCGGTGGACGACGCGCTCTGGAGGATTACGGTCGGCGACATGGGGGCATCGCATTGCAACTGACGCATCAAATGGATAGAGGTTAGCGTGGCGAGGCTGATTCTCCTTGCGGGCATCGTGTTCATGCTGAGTTTGCTGCTGAGAGGATTTCTTCGCGCCTCTCCCGCTGTGGTTGCGCGAACGATCAAAAGCGGCTTGATCGGATTGGCCGGCATCCTGCTGATCTGGCTGATGGCCAGCGGTCGGCTGAGTTGGTTGGTGCCGGCGATTGGCGGATTGGTTGCGGTCGTGGTTCGAATGCTTCCCCTCATCGCACGCTTGGCGCCGGCGCTGCATCGGCTCTGGACTCTGAAACGTTCCTCGATGGGTGGTCCCGCACAAGCCAATTGCTCGGTTGTGGAAGCGCGATTCGTCCGCATGCGGCTTGATCACGATTCCGGTGAGATGAGTGGTGAAGTGTTGGAAGGCGTGTTCGCCGGGCGGCAGATCAATGATCTGACGATGGCTGAAGTGGTTCAGTTGTTGCAAATGTGTCTGCAGCAGGATGAGGATTCGGCGGCTTTGGTTAAAGCGTATCTCGATCGGATATACGGAGAAGATTGGCAGGCGGCCGCTACGGGAGGCAGCGGTCATGAAGCATCAGGCAGCGATGCAATGGTGATCGAGGAGGCGTGTCAGGTATTGGGGGTGGCGCCCGATGCTTCGAAACAGGAGATCATCGAGGCTCATCGGCGTTTGATCCAGAGGATGCATCCTGACCGCGGCGGAACGGACTATCTTGCCGCCAAAATCAATCAGGCAAAAGAGTTGTTGCTTAGCCGATGAGGTTCTGAGTTCACCATGTCCGGTTGCCGCCTCTTTCCCGGGAAGTTCACGTGGGCTGTCTGTGCTTTGATCGTGCTGTCGCTGTTGGCTGCGTGCGCCGGAGATTCGAAACCGCCGCCCGGATCCCCTGTGGAGCCATCGAAAGTCAATATTGAACCCCGTTTTTATGTCGTCAAAAAGGGCGACACGCTCTCCGGCATCGGCTTGCAGACAGGGCATCATTACCGTCAATTGGCGGTCTGGAACCATATCGTACCGCCTTATACGATCTATCCCGGGCAGAAAATTCGACTGTTCGGGTCCGATGCGTCATCCCAATCGAGATCGAGCAGGAAAACCAAAAACAAGACTTCGACAAGGAGAGAAGGATCGACGCGAAAAAAAACGGTTTCAAGAAAAAAAGGACCGACCGTTTCAACCAACAAGAACAAACGATCTCCGCCATCTGCTGAAGAAAAGGCAAAAAAAAACCTAAAGATTGTTTGGATGTGGCCGATTAAGGGAGTAATCGTGAGAAATTATTCCCTAACCGGCAGCAAGGGCATCGATATTTCCGGCAAACTGGGACAGCCGGTTCGGGCCGCAGCAGCAGGGAAGGTGGTTTATAGCGGGCAGGGACTCGCCGGCTATGGAAATCTTGTGATTGTCAAACACAGCGAGAAATTTCTGAGTGCTTACGCGAACAACAGACGATTGCTTGTGAAAGAAGGCGACCACGTCCGCAAAGGGCAAACGATTGCTGAAGTGGGGGCTGTAGCGGGAAAAAAGCCATCACTGTACTTTGAGATCAGAAAATTTGGAAAGCCGATGAATCCGATGTCTTACTTGCCGAACCGTTAGGCGGGCAATGTGTGGATTTTACGGCATAACATAAACGTGGCGGAGTGTTGGGATGATAGAAAATACGATTGAGCAACCGAAGTCGATGGTTGGGGATGTGGCGTTCACCGAGGCGTGGTCATCTGTTCTTGCTGGAAATCCGGAAATTACGGCTAATGATGTTGAGCAACTGAATGATGATGAAACAGATCAACTACAGCGGGATTCCTACTTCGATGCGACGCGAATTTATCTCAACGAACTCAGTGCATCGGAGCTGCTTAGCGGCGAAGAGGAGAAGTATTATGGCCGGCTTGTACTGCAGGGCGATGAGCGCGCACGGCGAAAAATGATCGAAAGTAACCTTCGGTTGGTCGTCAAGATATCGAAACGTTATCTCAATCGGGGACTCCCGTTGCTGGATTTGATAGAAGAAGGCAACTTGGGGTTGATTCGGGCGGTGGAAAAGTTTGACCCGGACCGTGGCTTTCGTTTTTCAACCTATGCGACATGGTGGATTCGGCAAACCATTGAGCGGGCCATTATGAACCAAACGCGTACAATTCGATTGCCAATCCATATTGTCAAAGAGATGAATGTTTATCTCAAGACGCAGCGTAAGTTGGCTCAACGGTTCGAGTATGATCCCAGTGCCGAAGATGTTGCCAAGCACTTGAATAAACCCGTCGAAGTGGTTGAAAAAATATTGAAACTTAACGAACGAGTGACCTCGGTCGATGTACCCTTTGGCAAGGATTCAGACAAACCGCTTGTGGACGCGATTTCTGATGAGGCAGCCTCGGAGCCGTCGGAGATTTTGCAGCGCAACGGTCTGAAGGAAAATCTGAATGATTGGCTTGATCAACTGAATGAAAAGCAGAGGGAAGTGATTTGCCGGCGCTATGGGTTACGGGGCTTTGATCACTCGACCCTTGAAAGAGTTGCCAAGGAGTTGGGTGTCACGCGCGAGCGTGTTCGTCAGATTCAAATGGATGCCCAGAAACGGCTGCGCGAAATAATGGAACAGGGTGGCGTTTCGGCTGAGGCGATTTTTCATTAGTACGCGGCAGGTGGTTGTCCAGGACGGCGTCCGAGAATAGACTGACCTACTGCGGCCGAGCCTGATTGGCCAGATTTCCCGATCATATTGATGAAATACAAGGATGGTTTCCATCAATAATCTGACTCAATCAGTCTTGTCCTCGCTACGATCGCTATTCTCGGACAGCCTCCCAAGGTTTTTCGGAAAGTTTTTTTTGGGGTGGAGTGAGTGTGAATTTGAGTTAGCAGCAGTCGGTTACGATTAGTGCGTTCTCCCCCCAGCCGGGGGGCTGGACCGCGTGCAGTCATAGCAACCGCCCGCCCATGACACAGAATGTGTGCGAAGCCCATCGAGAGTGATGGGCTTTTTTTTGCCCGATTGATCGGAATTATGCATTGACAGTTTTTGGTCACGACAGTACTGTTACTAGGAGGCTGTCCGAGAATAGCGATCGCAGCGAGGGCGCAGTAGATCAATCTATTCTCGGACAGCCTCCTAAGTTTATCCCGCTTGGGTGATCCGGTTGGCGCCGGGATTGTTAAGGGGCCTCGTTTTTTTGGGGCCGGCATTTCATTTTAAAGAGTGATGAATGGAAGAAGATTTTCCGCGAATTAAACGTTTGCCGCCCTATGTATTCAATATCGTCAATGAGTTGAAGGCGAACGCACGCGCACAGGGTGAAGACATTATCGATTTCGGGATGGGCAATCCGGACCAGCCGACGCCGGAACATATCGTGCAAAAACTGGTTGAAGTGGCGGGGCGACAGCGAAGCACGCATCGATATTCCGTGTCCAAAGGGATTCCCCGCCTGCGCAGAGCCATTTGTTCCTGGTATCGCCGCCGCTACAATGTCGAATTGGACCCCGAATCACAGGCGATCGTCACGATCGGTTCCAAAGAAGGGCTTGCGCATCTGGCGTTGGCCACGGTCGGGCCTGGTGATGCGGTATTGGTTCCCAATCCAGCCTATCCGATCCATCCCTACGGTATGGTGATCGCCGGGGCGGATATCCGGCATGTGCCCCTCGTGCCTGGCCTTGATTTTTTTGTCGAGTTGGAAAATGCGATCAAAATGTCATGGCCTCCGCCGAAAATGCTGGTTCTGAATTTCCCGGCCAATCCGACGACGCAATGCGTTGACCTCGAGTTTTTTGAAAAAGTGATTGCTATGGCCCGGGAACATAAAATCTGGGTCGTACACGATATCGCTTATGCGGACATCGTGTTCGACGGTTACCGGGCGCCTTCGATGCTTCAGGTGCCCGGTGCGTGTGACATAGCGGTGGAATTCTTTTCCTTGTCCAAGAGCTACAATATGCCGGGTTGGCGGGTAGGTTTCATGTGTGGCAACCGAGTGCTGGTGGAGGCATTGGCTCGTATCAAGTCCTACCTTGATTACGGTACGTTTACCCCCATTCAGGTCGCGGCGATCACCGCTCTGGAAGGGCCGCAAGCGTGCGTGGCGGAGATTTGCGAAACTTACCGCAAGCGCAGAGATGTGCTGTGCGATGGATTGAATGCCTGCGGTTGGGCGGTGGAAAAGCCGAAAGCGACCATGTTTGTGTGGGCGCCTATTCCGGATGGTTATCGAGAGATGGGCTCTCTCGAGTTTGCCAAGAAGCTTTTGTTGGATGCCAAAGTGGCCGTTTCGCCGGGTATCGGCTTTGGTCAGTACGGTGACGATCACGTTCGGTTCAGCCTGATCGAAAACGAACATCGTACCCGCCAGGCCGTGCGGGGCATTCGCAATATGCTGCGCCGGGACAAGGCGGTATAATCCCTCCCGTTTTTTGCTTTAGGAGCATTCATGAACCCAGTACGAGTTGGTGTGATCGGTTTAGGGACCGTCGGCGGCGGCACGGTCAACGTTTTGCGGCGCAACGCCGGTGAAATCGCTCGGCGGGCGGGCCGTTCGATCGTAATTACCAAAGCGTCGGCGCGCGATTTTCGCCGGGACAGAATATGTGATACCAAGGATATTGAACTGACGACCGATCCTTTCGCCATTGTTTCGGACCCGGATATCGATATCGTTGTTGAGCTGATTGGCGGCGAATCGCCTGCCGAAGAGCTGGTGGTCCAGGCGATCAAGCAGGGGAAGCACGTTGTTACTGCAAACAAGGCGTTGATTGCATTGCATGGGAATGAGATTTTTTCACTCGCCAGCAGGCAGGGAGTCATGGTGGCTTTTGAAGCGGCCGTGGCTGGAGGCATTCCGATCATCAAGGCGATACGCGAAGGCCTGAGCGGCAACCATCTCGAGTGGCTGGCAGGCATCATCAACGGAACCGGCAATTTTATCCTGACCGAAATGCGCGAAAAGGGTAGGGATTTTGCCGAGGTCCTGAGCGAAGCGCAGGACCTTGGGTATGCCGAGGTGGATCCGACGTTCGATGTGGAAGGCATCGATGCGGCTCATAAGCTGACGATCCTGGCATCCATTGCCTTTGGCATTCCGCTTCAATTTGACAAGGTTTACAAAGAAGGCATCAGCCGCATCACGCGCAGTGACGTTGCTTACGCGGAAGAGCTCGGGTATCGGATCAAACACTTAGGCGTCGCGCGGCGAACCTCCAAAGGCATCGAGTTGCGGGTGCATCCTACGTTGATTCCCGAACGCCGTCTGATAGCCAACGTGAATGGTGTGATGAATGCAATCGTGGTGAAAGGCGACGCGGTCGGCCCCACCCTTTATTATGGCGCGGGGGCAGGAGCCGAACCGACCGCGTCGGCGGTCGTGGCTGATATCATCGATGTGGCGCGTACACTGACCAGCGATCCGGAAAACCGGGTGCCGCATCTGGCATTTCAGGCCGATGCGCTGTCCGATATTCCGGTGTTGCCCATGGACGAGGTCGAGACATCCTATTATTTGCGGTTGAGCGCGGAAGATCGACCTGGCGTGTTGGCCGATATCGCACGCATTCTCGCCAATCATAATATCAGCATTGAAGCGCTGATTCAGAAAGAGCCTTTGGAGGGTGAAAGTCATTTGCCGGTGATCATGCTGACGCACCGGGTTTTCGAGCGGGAAATGAATAACGCGGTGACGGAAATGGAGAAGCTCCCGACCGTGAACGGGTTGATCAAGCGAATTCGTATGGAAGCCCTGCGATAAACAAAGGGGGAAAGAACACTATGTCCAACAAGAGATACACTGGATTGATCGATCGCTATCGGAGTCGTCTGCCGGTCAGCGAAAAGACGCGCCCTGTCAGCCTCGGGGAAGGCGGTACACCGCTGATTCGACTTCAGCGCATTCCTGAATCGACCGAGAAAGATGTCGATATCTATGTCAAGTACGAGGGCTTGAATCCGACCGGGTCCTTCAAGGACCGTGGTATGACCATGGCGGTTACGAAGGCGGTGGAGGAGGGGGGGCAAGCGATTATCTGTGCATCTACCGGGAACACGTCGGCTTCTGCGGCGGCCTATGCGGTCCGTTCAGGCATTACCGCTTTTGTGCTTATCCCCGAAGGCAAGATTGCGCTGGGGAAATTGGCACAGACCATGATGTATGGCGCAGTGATCATCCAGATCAGAGGCAATTTCGATGCGGGCATGCAGCTGGTCAAAGAGGTGGCGGAGGAGGCGCCTGTTACGATCGTCAATTCGATCAACCCTTACCGCATCGAGGGACAAAAGACAGCGGCTTTCGAAATCATCGATGAATTGGGTTGTGCACCCGACTATCACTGTCTGCCGGTGGGCAACGCCGGCAATATCACTGCCTATTGGAAAGGCTACAAGGAATATTCAAGTGCCGGCGCTGAGCATGAAGCAGTGGTCGCTACGCGCCCGGTCATGGCGGGCTATCAGGCGGAAGGGGCTGCGCCATTCATCAAAGGCGAAATGGTCGATCACCCGGAAACGGTGGCGACGGCGATACGCATCGGTCATCCACAGTCCTGGGACAAAGCGTGGGCTGCACAGAAAGAGTCGGGCGGTTGGTTTGACGCATTCAGTGATGAAACGATACTCAAAGCCCAAAAACTGCTGGCGGAAAAGGAAGGAATCTTTTGTGAGCCGGCATCCGCCGCTTCTCTGGCCGGCGCGTTGCATGACATTCAATCAGGAAAGATTCCAGAGGGCAGCACGATTGTCTGTACGCTGACCGGCAACGGATTGAAGGATACTGATACTGCGATCCAGCAATGCAAACTAAAGCCGGTCACTGTCGAGGCAACTTTGGATTCGGTGAAATCCGCCATTCTGGATGGTCTGTAGGGTGCGCCTGGAAACAGGACTCGGGGGCCAGGGGTTGGAACCGATGCGTCTATTTTCCGTTTCCTGATCCCGGATTCCAGTTATGCCGGAAATGAATCGAAAAATCGTCCGCCGGCTGTTCGACGAGCATGATGCCGAGTGTCTGAAGGGGGTCCACCCGGTTCTGCGCCGCATCTATCTGGCGCGTAATGTCCGGTCGGAGGATGAGCTGGATTACTCCCTGGCCAGACTGCCGTCCCCTTGGCTGCTTTCCGGGATGGAGGTCATGGTCCGGCGGCTTATGGAGGCTATTCGAAGCAACCGGCGTATTATGATTATCGCTGATTATGACGCCGACGGCGCCACCAGTTGCGCGGTGGCAAAGCTGGGGTTGCAGATGTTCGGGGCGGAGCACGTCTCCTACGTGGTTCCTGATCGGTTTCGATACGGCTATGGTCTGACGCCGGAAATCGTTGCGCTTGCCAGCGAGCGGAACCCGGATATGATTATCACGGTCGACAACGGCATCAGCAGTATCGAAGGCGTCACCGCCGCACATGAGCGTGGTTTGCAGGTATTGATCACCGACCATCACCTGCCCGGCGAACGCCTGCCGGACGCGGATGCCATCGTCAATCCCAATGTTCCCGGTGATCGGTTTCCGGGCAAGGCATTGGCCGGTGTGGGCGTGATGTTTTATGTGCTGATGGCGCTTCGAGCCCGCCTGCGGGAAGCCGGATGGTTCGGCCATCGGGGCATCAAGGAGCCGAATCTCGGCCAACTGCTGGATTTGGTTGCTCTGGGGACCGTGGCCGACGTGGTGCCGCTGGATCGGATCAACCGGATTCTGGTTCATCAGGGACTGCTGCGGATTCGCTCCGGACAGCTGCATGTCGGCTTGGCTGCTATCCTTGAAGTCGCCAATCGCGCCCACGATTCAATTGTTGCATCGGATCTCGGCTTTGCAGTCGGACCACGGTTGAATGCAGCCGGGCGGCTCGATGACATGTCTTTAGGTATCGAATGTCTTCTCTCGGAGGAGATTGAACGGGCCCGGACCTTGGTGGCGGAGCTGGATGCCATGAATCGGGAACGGCGACAGATCGAAGAACAGATGAAAGCTGAAGCGCTGGCGCTCTTGAATGAATTGGAATCGCCGGGTAAAGAGCATGCGATGTCCGGTGTTTGCCTGTTCGACGACAGTTGGCACCAGGGAGTGATCGGAATCGTCGCCTCACGCATCAAAGATCGCCTGCAGCGGCCGGTGATTGCTTTTGCCCCTGCTGGTGACGGCGAGATCAAAGGTTCGGCACGTTCCATACCCGAGGTTCATATCCGCGATGTCTTGAGCGAAGTGGCGGCGGCTCATCCGGAGCTGTTGAACAAGTTCGGCGGCCATGCCATGGCGGCTGGCATGAGTCTGCGATTGGCTGATTATCCGGTGTTTGCTCTGGCATTCGATGCCGCGGTCAAAGCGCGTCTGGAGGGCGTCGATGTGGATCGGGCGATTTATACCGACGGTCGGCTCGATGAGAGGGTATTGGGGCTTGATTTTGCTGAGCAACTCGGTCGTGCCGGGCCTTGGGGGCAGGGGTTCCCGGAGCCGGTTTTCGAGGGGAAGTTCGATGTGGTTCACGCCCGGGTGGTGGGCGAAAAGCATGTTAAATTCGTGCTTGGACTGCCCGGGATCAGCGGCGTGATCGATGCCATTGCCTTTTTCGTGGAACGTCCGGAGTCTTGGGTGGGAAGTCGGCGGATCAACGTGGCTTATCGGCTGGCAGTCAATGAGTTTCGGAATGTTCGCGTGGCTCAGCTTGTGATCGAGGCGATGGATCGCTGTGTTGCCCCGGCGACGATGGAGACGATGGAGCTCTCGCGCGATATTTTATGAAGGAGGTTCTGTTCGATATCGACGGGATGACCTTGGACGAACTGGCAGCCATCGCCCGATCGGAAGCCGTGGTTGGTTTGACCTGCGAGGCGGAAGAACGGATCGTCAAGGCCCGCAAACTGATCGAGGCGTGGCTTCAGGACGGCAGGGTTATCTATGGAGTCACAACAGGATTTGGCGCGCTGAGCGACAAAACCATCCCCCGAAAAGACGCCAGGCGTCTGCAGGAAAACATCCTGATGAGTCATGCGGCAGGCGTCGGCGATATCCTGGCTAATGAGAGCGTTCGAGCCGTAATGGCTCTTCGAGTCAAGGATTTTGCCCGGGGACATTCCGGCGTTCGCCTCGCAACGGTACAGTTGCTTATCGATCTCTTGAATCACGGAGTCTGTCCCGTTGTTCCGGAAAAGGGATCTGTTGGAGCCAGTGGTGATCTGGCGCCACTGGCGCATCTTTCCCTGGTGCTGATCGGTTTGGGAGAGGCCTTTTATCAAGGGAGCAGGCTCGATGGTGCAGAGGCTTTGCGGCGATGCGGCTTTACGCCGCTTCGCCTCGAAGCGGGGGAGGGGCTTGCGCTGGTCAATGGCACTCAAGTCAGCTGCGGCATAGGTGGTTTGGCGCTCTATGATGCCTTGATGCTTTGCAAACTGGCCGATGTTGCGGCCTCCATGAGTCTCGAGGTGCTCCTGGGCAGTCGAACGGAGTTCGACCCCAGGATTCACCAGGTGCGGCCTCATCCGGGGCAGGCTGCCGCCGCCGCCAATATGGCGCGGATCACGCGAAACAGCGAGATTGTTTCTTCCCATAGGGACTGTTCACGGGTTCAGGACGCATACACCTTGCGATGTTCCCCGCAGGTCCACGGTGCAAGCAAGGATGCCATTGCATACGCACGAGGTGTTGTCGAGACTGAGATCAACTCTTCCACCAATAACCCTCTGATTTTTCCTGACTCCGGGGAGTTTTTGCTGGGCGGCAATTTCCACGGCCAACCGCTGGCCCTCGCTCTGGACTTTCTGTGCATGGCTGTTTCGGAGCTGGCCAACATTTCGGAGCGTCGAATCGAACGTTTGGTGAACCCAGGGCTGAGTGGGCTGCCGGCCTTTCTCGTCGCCGATGGCGGCATCAATTCGGGATTCATGATTGCGCAATATACAGCGGCTTCCCTGGTTTCCGAAAATAAAGTGCTGTCCCATCCTGCATCCGTGGACTCCATTCCCACGTCAGCCAACAAAGAAGATCACGTTTCGATGAGCTCTATCGCGGCTCGAAAGTGCAGGGAAGTCGTGAACAATAGCCAATGCGTCATTGCGATCGAGCTCTTGTGCGCTGTTCAGGCGATGGATCTTTTTACCAACATGAAACCGGGGCAAGGCTCCTTTGCGGCCTACCGCGTGATTCGGGATGTCGTGCCGCATCTCGAGAAAGACCGGGTTCTCGCTGACGACATTGAAACCATGCTGGGGCTTGTGAAAAGCGGGGCCATTCTGGACAAAGTCGAGGTGGCGGTTGGGTCGCTTCGTTAGACGGCTGCCTGTTGTTTTAATGGTACAAACAATAATTTCCACACCTGGTAGAAAGTTGAATAATCCAATATATTCCAGTCACTTAATGTGCCTTAAGGCAACAGCATTCGGGGCCGCAATGGTTTTTCTTCAGAAAAAAGCTTTAAAAAGCTTTTCTTTTTTAGTATATTACCAACCAAACCTTACCGTAATTCGAGATCGTTGCTGCCTGCATCGCGTTGTGATAAGCCTTAAGTACAACAGGCACGCTATATGAGTGTGCTTTCGGCAACAAGAAAATAGGCCATACTCAAATATACAGTATCGCACCTCAATCTTCGAGGAGGAAAATCGCTCATGATGACTCCGGCACGTTTTTTTATCTGTTTGATTACCCTGTTGGCTGCCTTTTTCACCGCGGCTTCGGCCGGCGCAAAGCCGCAATATCCTGCGTTGCGCGACCATTTCGATCCTGCGCTGCAAAAGGAACTGGAATGGACTCTGGCGCATACCGGCCTGGCGGATGCAGTCAAACGGAAACAGATCGGCTTGGCGTTGGTGGATATTACCGATCCATTGCATCCCAGAACGGCCGCCGTCAACGGCGATAAAATGTTTTACGCGGCCAGTCTTCCCAAAATCGCTATTTTACTCGGCGCTTTCGTGGAGATCGAAAAAGGCGGTATGAGACTGGATCCGGCAACGCGCTTCACGCTGACCAAAATGATCCGCGTCTCTTCCAATCAGGCGGCATCCGAAATGCTTAGTCGGGTTGGTGAGGAACGGGTCGCGGACATTCTTCAATCGCCCCGCTACAAACTTTACGACCCTTCCGTCAACGGTGGGCTCTGGTGCGGTAAATTATACGGCAAAGCGCCGGCTTGGAGGCGTGATCCGCTGCATAACTACTCGCACGGCGCGACAGCTATGCAGGTCGCCAAGTTCTATTATATGCTCGAGACGGAACAGCTCGTGTCGCCGCCTCTCACCCGACAAATGAAACAGATTCTTTCGCATCCCGGGATCCATCATAAATTTGTCAAAGGTCTGGAGCGCTCCTATCCTGGTGCCGCCATCTATCGTAAATCAGGTTCCTGGCGGCATTGGCATTCCGACAGCGCTCTGGTCGAGCACAACGGGCACAAATACGTCATTGTCGGCCTGACCGAACACAACGACGGTGGCAAATGGCTGGAGAAAATTGCTGCGCCGCTGCACGATCTGGTTGTTCCACGGCGCCCGACCGGGAGGCTGACGACCGCATCCTCGGCATTGACAGCCCCCCCGGCTGAACGCAGTCGTTTGGAACTCGCCCGGCCGGTCAGGGATCGTGTCAGGGTCGGAATTTTCTGATCGCAGTGGTCGCAGTGGAATGCCCGCGTGACCGCCATTCAATAGAGATCGGAGAAAAAATTCTGGTCTGGGCAGGGAAGCATGGGCGGTGTGATTTACCTTGGCAGCAGGTAATCACGCCGTATAAAGTATGGATTTCCGAGGTGATGCTGCAGCAGACTCAGGTCGCCAAGGTTATCCCCTTCTTCGAGCGCTTCCTGACCAGTTTCCCGACACCGCTGGCACTTGCGGCTGCGGCGGAGGATGATGTGTTGGCGCACTGGTCCGGTTTGGGCTACTATTCGCGCGCCCGCAATCTGATGCAGGCTGCACGCATCGTAGTGGAACGCTATGGTGGCCAGCTGCCGTGCAATTTGCAGGCGTTGCAATCCTTGCCCGGACTCGGCCGGTCCACGGCTGCTGCGATCCTCTCCATCGGTTACGAACAACGGGCGCCGATTCTCGACGGCAATGTGAAGAGGGTCCTGGCCCGTCTGTTTGCTGTCCGTGGGTGGCCGGGGGAGGGTTCGGTTCAAAGGCAACTGTGGGCGCGTTCGGATGCCATCACGCCGGATTACGCGCCGCGCGCATTCACTCAAGCCGTTATGGATTTCGGCGCAACCTTGTGTACACGCACCGAGCCTGCGTGCCATACATGCCCTCTAACCAGCGACTGTGAGGCTTTGCGCCAGGATGCGGTCGCTGACTTTCCGCAGTCACGGCCGGCCCGTTCCAAACCGGTTCGCGCTGCACGATTCCTGGTTGTAAAAAACGGCGAAGGCGAACTGTTGCTGATTCGTAATGATCTTCGGCATGGCGTTTGGCAGGGCTTATGGATATTTCCCCAATGCCGGCCGGAGGACAATCCTCCGGCTTTCCTGAAATCGACCTATGGCCTGGATGCAGAGCCGATTGCCTCTGTTCCTGCATTTCGTCACACATTCAGTCATTATCACCTCGATATTCATCCGCTCATTCTGCGTGCCGCGCGCCGGGCATCCACGAATTGCAAGTTACGGCTGCAATGGTGCGGGCACCGAAAGCCACTGCCGGGCGGTGTGCCGACGCCTGTCCAGCGGCTCTTCGGTCAGTTCAGTGCGCCTTGAAGTTGGATGGATGGTAGCCGCTGTGCCTCCGCCTATCGGCATCGATCGGGCTTTTCCAAAATCAAAAAGCGATACGAGGCCGTTGCGCCGTCCGCAGGGAAATCCTGACACTCGATTTGAAGCCACTGGGAAGCATCGAACTGGGGAAAAAACGTATCGCCGGCAAAATCCTGGTCGATCAGTGTCAAATAGAGTCTGTCAGCAACGGGAAGCAGTTGCTCATAGAAGGATGCGCCGCCGATCACCATCACCTCGTCATGGCGGCGCAGACGCAGCAGCGCCGCATCGATGGAGTGGAAAATCACGCACCCTTCAGGCTGGTAATCCCGGTTTCGGGTGATGACGATATTGGTTCTGCCGGGGAGCGGGCGGCCGATGGAGTCGAATGTTTTTCGCCCCATCACGATCGGCTTCCCCATGGTCACGCGCCGGAAATTGCGCAGGTCAGCCGGCAGCTGCCAAGGCAGTCGATTATTGGCGCCGATGACGCGGTTTTTTGCCATGGCGGCGATCAGTGATAATTTCATTGATGGATTACGCTCGGCGGTTCCGGTTCAATCCCTGAAATTATCGAACTGAATCGGCATTTCCAGTTCGGCTTTGCGCAAAAGCGCCATGACCTGCTGTAGATCATCGCGTTTTTTACCGGTGACACGGACCTTCTCACCCTGAATGGCGCATTGCACCTTCAGTTTGGAATCCTTGACCAATTTGACGATTTTCTTTGCCAGGGGTGTGTCCAGCCCTTGTCGAAGCGTGGCCGTTTGCATG
Source organism: Methylococcaceae bacterium UBA2778 (assembly GCA_002352385.1). GTDB lineage: Bacteria > Pseudomonadota > Gammaproteobacteria > Methylococcales > UBA2778 > UBA2778. Next base: position 62,619 of record DEII01000176.1, read on the forward strand.
GCCTGTCTGCCGGATGCGCGCGGTTCATCGATCTTCAAACAGGCGATGTCCACCTCCCGTTTCGTCAGCTTGTTCTGCAAGATATCGAGCATTTGCTGGAGTTGAAATTCACTCTCTGCATGCAGCGTAATCACCGCATCATTGTGCTCGAAGCGGGCACCGCTGCCCTTGAAATCGAAGCGCGTTGAAACTTCACGGTTTGCCTGATCCACTGCATTGGTGGCCTCATGCATGTTGACTTCAGAAATTACATCAAATGACGGCATGTTTTTTCTCCTAGCGTCGATTGTTGCGGGATGAGCGAATCAGCTCGTAAGCCTTGCGAATCTGTTGAGTTTTTTGTGTGGCTATTTTCATCATCTCCTCCGGCAATCCTTTAGCGATCAGCTTATCCGGATGATTCTGGCTGATCAACCGGCGGTAAGCGCGAGTGATATCGGTGTCACTCGCGGCGGGTGTCAAACCGAGCATCGCATAGGCGTCATCCAGGTTGGAGCTCCGGCGTGTGGTGGTATAAGTACGCCGCCTGCCTCCTGATCCGGCACTCGAAAATCGCTGCTGTGCCAGCAATAGCCTCTTCAGACTCTGAAATTCAAAGCGTGAAAACCTGAGCCGATTGCAGATCCGCAGAAGCAATTGTTCCTCGCCGGCGTGAATGCCGCCATTGGCAAGCGCGGCTCTGAGTTGGATCTCTATGAACATTCGAATCAGCGGTGTTCGCCTGTGGCATTCGTGTCGGAACCGGTCGAGCGTCTCATCGAGTGGAAACGCATTGCTCTTGCCTTCGGTAAACAAATGCTTCGCTCTCCGACGCAAATCATCGGAAAGATCCATGTTGGCCATTACCGATTCAGCCAGTTCGATTTCTGCGCGCGACACTCTTCCATCCGCTTTCGCGATATGCCCCATCACCGAAAAGGTGGCGGTAAAAAAAGCCATCTGCACTCGTCCCTCGTCGTGCTGGAAAGCGGGGCGAGTGGAATGCTCCATGCCCTTGTCGAGTTGGTAGCCGAACGCCGTGCCGACGATTGCACCAAGCGGCCCTCCTATCAGAAAGCCGAACGATCCGCCGAGAACTTTGCCGAGCCAGCGCATGTTGAAGTCCAGTGAGTGATTGATGCGTGCAAAAAAAATGGGTAAAGTGACACCATTGTGCCTTTTTGATGAAGCGAAATTCGAGGTTTATGACTGTTCCCACGATTTTATATGAAACCCGCCTGAAATGCGTCCGGCATCGTTCCAGCGGTAAAGTGCGCGACATCTATGATGTTGACGATCACCATTTGCTGATCGTTACGACAGACCGAATATCCGCTTTCGATGTCGTTCTGCCTGATGCGATTCCAGGTAAAGGGCGTGTGCTCACCTCGCTTTCGAAATTCTGGTTTGCAAAATTAAAGGGTGTCATTGCAAACCATCTTTCCGCAATGTCACTCGAACAGGCCGTTCCCGACGAAGATGAGCGCGCGCAGATCGAAGGACGTGCGATGGTCGTTAAAAAATTAAAACCGTTGCCTGTCGAAGCGATTGTGCGAGGTTATCTCATCGGCTCCGGATGGAGAGAGTATCAGAAAACCGGCGCTGTGTGTGGCATTGATCTGGCACAAGGCCTGCAGCAGGCCGAGCAGCTGCCAGAAGCCATCTATACGCCCTCGACCAAAGCCGAAGCCGGAGAGCACGATGAAAACATACCGTTTGAGAACACGGTCGATCTATTAGGCCCGGATCTTGCCGAAAAAGTTCGCACTGTCAGCCTTCGGCTCTATACCGAAGCGGCCGAGTTTGCCCGGCAGCGTGGTATAATCATTGCTGATACCAAGTTCGAGTTCGGACTGGATGAGGCGGGTGCCTTATATCTGATCGATGAATTGCTGACCCCGGATTCGTCCCGCTTCTGGCCGGTGGAGCAGTATCGGCCCGGCATCAGTCCTCCGAGTTTCGATAAACAGTTCGTGCGTGATTATTTGGAGAGCCTGGATTGGGATAAAACCCATCCGGGGCCAAAACTGCCGCCGGAGGTCATTGCAAAAAGCACCGCTAAATATCGGGAGGCGGAGGAGCGCTTGCTGGGGCGAACGCCAACTGCGTGATCGTTGGACTTACAGGAACGGATTGTCGGGACCGGCTCGACAGGCCGGCGGAGAATAAATGAATTGACTGCTTCAACTGCCAACCATTGGTAATAGCAAGGCGTTGAATTGAACTTTAGCAATTCTCATTATGGCTTTTTATGACCTGCCTGCGCAGAGTCAATTTGCCACATTTAGAATTGCCGATTGAACTTCATATCCGCGGTTCCGGAGCAAAGCTGATGAAAAGAGCAACGACGTATCACGACCCGCACCAGCCGCAATCGGCGGCGGGTATACGGCGGCGTGCGGCATCGGACCGCAGGGCGCTTGGGTGGCGAACATTCGTTTACTCTATCTTGGCCGCGAGACGCAAAGAACCGCGGCGTCGGGACGATAAAGCGACGCCGTATTACACCGATCATTATGATGCCAAGGTCTTGGTGCTTTTCTTTTCGATTTTAGCGCTTTGCGTTGCGGATGCCGGATTAACGCTGCAGATATTGGCTCGAGGCGGTACGGAGCTGAATCCATTGATGGACCGACTGCTCGACATCAGCCCACAGGCATTTTTTATCGGCAAATATGCGCTGACCAGCGCTGGTTTGTTGTTCGCCTTGCTGCATATCAACTTCAAAGTGTTGAAACTGTTTCCTATGCGGCAGGTGCTGTCTGGATTGTTTGGGTTTTATCTCTTTCTCGTTGGCTATGAAGTGGTCATTCTGTCGCAGGTATAACTTGTGATGGTCGCAGCCTCAATGCCGAGCGGTGTTGGTGCCTGTCGGTCTGGTCAAATCAACCCATGCTCGGCAAATGAATAGGCTTCGCCGTCACCGACAATAAAATGGTCGAGCACGCGTATATCGAACAGAGCAAGCGCCTGCTTCAATTTTTGGGTGATCTGTTTATCCGCCTGGCTTGGTTCGGCAACGCCGGAGGGGTGATTATGGGCGAATATGACAGCCGTTGCGTTGACCGATAAAGCGTGTTTGGTGACTTCCCTCGGGTAGACGCTGGCGCCATCGATCGTTCCGCGAAACAGTTTCTCGAACTCGATAACGCGGTGTCGATTATCCAGGAAAAGACAGGCGAACACCTCATGCGGATAGTCGCGCAATTGAGCCGTTAGATAGGCACGTGTGGTGTCGGGTTGGGTCAATGCGCTGCCTCGTTTGAGCTTCTCGAGAAAATGGCGTCTCGCCATTTCCAATACCGCCTGCAACAGCGTAAATTTTGCCATGCCGAGGCCGTGGCATTGGCTGAAGTGTTCCAGATCTGCCTCCAGCAGAGTACGCAGAGAGCCGAAATCTTTCAAGACTTCCCGGGCGAGATCGACGGCTGTTTTACCTTTGACGCCGGTACGCAGAAAGATCGCGAGAAGCTCGGCGTCGGAGAGGGCTTGCGGTCCGCGCCGAAGCAGCTTTTCCCGCGGTCTCTCGTCGGACGGCCAGTCGGTGATGGGCATAGGTGCTATTGCTGTTCGCGAAGGTATGGAAGGCTTCGTCACCAGAATGCAGGGACGAACGGAGAGCGTTTTGTGTTCGCTTCTGCATTTAATCATAGACGGCCTTGGCCACCTGTCCATAGGCGCGCGGGGTGAATTTTGCGCCCACCGGGAAAAAGGAATCGAAACATGAGTCCGCTGGCAAACAAACGTATCCTGCTGGGTGTCAGCGGTGGCATTGCCGCCTATAAAGCCGCCGAACTGGCGCGTTTATTACGAGCGGAAGATGTGGGTGTCAAGGTCGTCATGACCCGCAGCGCCACTGCCTTTGTCGCGCCGCTCACTTTTCAGGCACTCTCGGGGCAGCCTGTCTCTCTCGAATTGCTGGACGCTCATGCGGAAGCGGCGATGGGACATATCGATCTCGCTCGCTGGGCCGATCGCATTCTGATTGCCCCGGCAACGGCCGATTTTATTGCTAAACTAAGAATAGGTATTGCGGACGAGCTGTTGACTGCGGTCTGTCTGGCAGCCGAGGCACCGATCGTTTTGGCGCCCGCCATGAACCGGGTGATGTGGCACAATTCCGCCACTCAGAACAACGTTCAATGCCTCCGCAATCGTGGGATAAAGATCCTTGGCCCTATGGAGGGCGCTCAGGCCTGTGGCGAGACCGGGTTGGGGCGAATGATGGAGCCGGCTGATATCTGCGCCGCTCTTGCGGCCGCCTTTAGCGGTGGGATTCTCAATGGCGTTTCCGTTCTTGTGACCGCCGGACCGACGCGGGAGGCGATTGACCCGGTCCGCTATATCAGCAACCGCAGTTCTGGAAAAATGGGCTATGCAGTTGCAGAAGCGGCCGCCGAAGCCGGTGCCGAAGTGACTCTGGTGAGCGGGCCGGTCTCCTTGTCGGCGCCCGATATCAAGGCGATTGTGAAGGTGGAAAGTGCTCGGGAAATGTACCAGGCTGTCATGGAAAGGGTGGCTTCGCAAGCGATTTTTATCGGCGCGGCCGCAGTGGCGGATTATCGCCCGGTGGCCGCGCAGACCAAAAAAATCAAAAAAGAGGCTGGGCGGCCACAGCTGATTTTGGAAAAAACCGACGACATTCTGGCTGGTGTCGCGCAGTTGGACGATGGGCCTTTCACCGTCGGATTTGCCGCCGAGACAGATAATCTGGAAGAATACGCACAACGCAAGTTGCAGAACAAAGCATTGGACATGATCGCCGCCAATTGGGTCGGCCGGCCTGACGGTGGTTTCGATCATGATGAAAATGCCTTGACTGTTTTCTGGCCGAACGGGCAGAGGCTGTTGCCGATGGCTCCTAAGCGGGTCGTGGCAAAGCAGCTCATCGCGCTGATTGGAGAACGGTTTCATGCGAATAAGAGGTAAGATGCCAAAATCCTTATGACCCAGAAGATCGAGACAAAAATCGTCAATCCAATGATCGGCAGAGAGATACCATTGCCGACGTACGCGACGGCCGGTTCGGCCGGTATGGATTTGAGAGCCTGCATCGCCGAGCCGCTGACGATTCAGCCCGATGAGACCAGGCTGATTGGCAGCGGTATTGCCATCAGTATCCGCGACAGTGCGCTGATGGCTGTGCTTGCGCCGCGATCCGGGCTTGGTGTGAAACATCGCCTAGTGCTAGCCAATCTCATTGGAATCATCGACAGTGATTATCAAAACGAAGTAAAAGTCGCCCTGTGGAACGCGGGAGCAAAGCCGTATACCGTCCACCCCGGCGAAAGGATTTGCCAGATGATGTTTGTACCCGTTGTACAGGCTGAACTCGAGCTCGTGGAAACGTTTGAAGAAAAAACCGATCGTGGGCTCGGTGGGTTTGGGCATACAGGACGTATCTGAACAAACGCGCCCGATCACCCGTTGGCTGTTGGCGAGTTCGCAACAACAGAAAGCACGTTAATCGGGAGGCAGCAGAACAGATACATGCCGGGGCCGCTGTGTTTATCCCGCTTTCCGCGTTTGTTCGGTTGATCGTTGCCGGGGGCTATTGGTTGCCGCGTGCTTGTATATGTTTCCGAAATGTGTAAAACGACCTGCGGCTATGACTTGCCGAGAAGCAAATAATGAGTTTGGCAAGATTCTTCATCGTGGCGGCGTCGACCGCGTTGGTTATCATGCTGTTATCCAATGCCGCCTATTATTTTATCCTTGCGGATCAATCCGAGCGCTTTCGACGCCACATGATCCAAACGGCGGCTCGGGCTGTCGCCCAAAACATCCATGCCCGACTGGATCAGCTTATCAAGACCCTGGAAGTCATTGCGCAGAGGCCGGAACTGGCGGAGTTGCTTGAGAGCGGTGATGCGGCGCAATTGAAGGTTGAGGCCGAGCGACTGCGGCAGCATTTGCCCGGCATTTTGCGCCTGCGCGTGCTGAAACCGGATATCGATGCTCCGGAGCAGGCCCAATCACCCCATATGGGCTATGCTGATCTGGAAATGATACACCAGGCTGCGCTGTCCGATCCATTTCCGGCCGTTCATTCCTATGGCTCAGAGCATGAGCATCTGGCGATCGCGCATCGTATTATGGTCGGCGAGCAGGTGGTTGGAGTCATTCTCGGCAGCTTTTCTCTGAGCCCTCTCGAAGAGGCCCTCGCATCCTTGGGTCTGCCGGGGGCGGCGGTTCAACTCAGGCAGGGACCACTGAGTATCGGCTCCTGGGGTGATAATAACTTGATGGAGGAGCGGACCAGCGGTAATGTGCCGGTTTCCGGGACCAGCTGGACCGTCAGATACTGGCCGGCGCCTGCGCACAGCCGGGACCGCTTGATGGTTGTCGGCGTCATGAGCGTTTCCGCTGGTTTGTTGCTCCTTGTCTCTTTCTTTGGTTATCGCCGCAGCGTACGGATTTTCCGCAGCGACCAGGAAGCAATCGTTCAGGCTGTGCAGGATCTCTTCAAGGGGCGAAAACGAGGCGTTTACCCCCTGAAAATCAAAGACTTCGACGGTACGATTAGAAAACTGTTTCAGTTGACGCAACAAGCGACACAAAACGTACTGGATGGCGTCGTCAAGAAAACCAAAGAAGGTGACGGTGCGGTTTCGGAGCCGGCTGATTTTCATTTGGCAACGTCGGGAATCGAGCTGAAAACCGAAGAGCGCCTTCCTGACGTCCCGGCCGAAATTTTTCGCGCTTACGATATCAGAGGACGCGTGGGTGAATCCCTCGTGAGCGAAACGATCGACATCATTGGCCAGGCAGTCGGCAGCGAAGCGCATGAGCGTGGGCAGCAGCGTGTCATTATCGCGCGGGATGGGCGGCTCTCCAGCGGCGAGTTCAGTGAAGCGTTGGCGCGGGGGCTGCAAAAGAGCGGTTGTGATGTGATCGACCTTGGTATGGTGCCTACCCCTGTTCTCTATTTCGCCACTCACCGTCTCGACAGCGATACGGGCGTCGTGATCACAGGAAGCCACAATCCGCGCGAATACAATGGCCTCAAAATCGTAATGGGTGGCAGCGCCCTTTTTGGAGAGGAATTACAGAAAATACACCGGCGGATTAAGGAGGGCAGGTTACGGAAGGGAAATGGAACACTTGAAAAAATGGATCTGATGTCCGATTATATCGATGCCATCGGCGATGACATTCAAATCAGCCGTCCCATGAAAGTCGTTGTCGACGCCGGTAACGGTGTGGCCGGCATTTTGGCGCCCGATGTACTGCAAGCATTGGGTTGTGATGTGGTTGAACTGTACGGCGATGTCGCTGGGCGCTTCCCGAACCATAACACGGATCCCGGCCAACCGGAAAACCTTAAGGCCCTGATCGATGCTGTCAAGGCCGAAGACGCTGATGTTGGAATTGCAATTGATGGCGATGGAGACCGACTCGGCGTTGTGGACAACGAAGGGAAAATCATTTGGCCGGATCGGCTGCTCATGCTGTTTGCCGCGGATGTACTCTCTCGGCATCCCGGTTCCGACATTGTTTATGACGTCGAATGCTCGCGGCACCTGGCAACCGAAATCGTCAAGCACGGTGGCCGGCCGGTGATGTCGAAAACGGGCTATCCCTTTATTGAAGCCAGGAGGAAAGAGACCAACGCCATGCTTGGGGGCGAGATGACAGGCCATATCTTTTTCAAGGACCGGTGGTTTGGGTTTGATGATGCGCTTTACGCCAGCGCCAGGCTGATTGAAATTCTTTCCCTCGACCCCCGATCCGGTCATGCGGTATTTGCCGCTGTTCCTGACAGTATCAATACCCCCGAACTTCGGATTCTACTTGAAGAGGGCGAACCCGATACTCTTATGAAAGCGTTTATGAAGGCGTTGAACGATCGGGCGAACTTTGCGAATGTGAAAGTGACCGATATCGATGGGGTGCGGGTTGACTTTTCTGACGGGTGGGGCTTGGTACGGGCCTCCAACACAATGCCTGACCTTGTATTAAGGTTCGAGGCGGACAATGAAGAAGCCTTGGCGAGAGTTCAGCAGCAATTTAAAACACTCCTAAAATCGATCAAACCCGAGATTGAATGTCCCTTCTGATATGGATAAACAAATACCGATAAAAAAAACGTCCGCATTGTCTATCGCGCATGTCTTAATCGAAGCACTGCCTTATATTCAACGTTTTTCAGGCAAAACCATCGTGATCAAATACGGGGGCAACGCGATGGTCGACGAATCGCTGAAAAGCAGTTTCGCGCGCGATATCGTTCTGATGAAACTGGTGGGAATCAATCCGGTGATCGTGCACGGGGGTGGTCCTCAAATCGGCACCGTCCTGCGCAAGCTCGGCAAGACCAGCCAATTCATCGATGGCATGCGCGTCACCGACAGCGAAACCATGGATGTCGTGGAAATGGTTCTGGGCGGACTGGTCAACAAGGAGATCGTCAATCTGATCAATCAGCATGGCGGCCGGGCGGTCGGCCTTACCGGCAAGGATGGGGATCTGATTCGGGCCAAACCGATCGTCATCGAGCAGCGATCCGCCGAAACGGATGCTCCGGAGATCATCGATTTAGGTCATGTCGGGGAAGTGAGCAGCATCGACCCGGCGGTCGTAGACATGCTGGGCCATGGTGATTTTATTCCGGTCATTGCGCCGATCGGTGTGGGGTCGGATGGACGATCCTACAACATCAATGCGGATCTCGTCGCGGGTAAAATGGCGGAAATTTTGCGTGCCGAGAAGCTCATTCTGCTGACGAATACATCAGGGATATTGAATCGTCATGGAGAACTGCTGACCGGCCTTGCGCTGGTGGAGGTGGAAGAGCTGATCGCCAATGGAACCGTCCGGGGAGGTATGCTGCCAAAGATCCGCTGCGCGGTGGGAGCGCTCAAGAGCGGTGTATCCAGTGCCCATATTATCGATGGGCGCACCGAACACGCGGTCCTGCTCGAGTTGTTCACGGATCAGGGCATCGGCACACTGTTGCTAAGACGGTGAGTCGAGGACGGCCTCGATAAACGGCCGGAACCCGGCGCGTATGCGATGCACTTTTGCGCTTGCACACAGTTCCCGCCCCAAAGCGGACTCTTTGCAGCGCGCATTGAGAAACAACCGACCACCCGATGCTTCCCCGGGGATTTTGGAAACAGTCAGGCTGATGTCCGTTTCGCTGCGGGGACCGGCGGTCATCAATATATGATCGGTGTCAATCTGCAGCTCTGTTGTCGCGTATCGCTCGACATAACTTCTGGCCACTTCCCAGGCTTTATCGCAGTGCGCCGCATCGGCGCAATGGATCAGACCGATGCTTTTCTCTTTTGCCTGATCGCTCTCGGCGTTGGTTTTTCGGTGCTTCGGCACTCCGTTATCGGCTGTGTTTGCACCGGTCAATGCTCTGAAGCGCCTGATATCCCGCTCGAACTTGTCGCGCAGGCGCTGTTTTTCCTGGTTGTGGGCGTCAATATTTTTGCGGTTATCAGCGATTTGCCTTTGCGTCGCGCGGATGCTGTCGATCAGTTTTTTCGGAATTATTTTACCATCTCGATCCAGTGCCGCCGCTCGCTTTTCCTGGATCTCCAATTGTGCTTTCAGCCTTGACTGGTTAGCTTCGGCAATCTTTATCAAGACATCAATCGTGTTCAGCTTGCTTTGTAATGCCGCCGTCATGTCTTCTTCGCTGCGGAACGTGCGTAGCAAGGCACTGTCATACGCGCGCTGCTCCGCCAGCAGGCGGCGTTGTTCCGCACGCAGCCTTCTCAATTGTTCTTCCTGCTCGATTTCTGCCGGCGTCTTGGCTCTTTCCAGCACTTCGACTGTGCGGCCGTGCCGGTTGAGTCGTTCACGCCGGTATTTGGATTGCTCCGGAGGTACCTGATCGGAATAATGAACATGCCCGCTCTCGTCTTGCCAACGGTATACGAAATCCGCAGCAGCATCGCAGGAAAGGAGAGCCAAAAGAGTGAACCTGAAAATGTAGCGTTTCATAAAGAATCTTTAACCTTTTCGGACCGATTTCCGAAAGCCCTATATCAAGCGTAGCTGCTGCTTTGGATCAGTCAACCGGAAGTCCGAAATGGCGCACACGGCGCATCCTGCAAGCCGCGTTGGCACGCGGTGCGGGGCGGGTTGCGTGCTTTATTGGGCGGGGCGCAGAGGTTGTCTTCGCTGGGAGGCTGTCCGAGAATAGCGATCGTAGCGAGGGCGAGACTGATTGAG
>DEII01000176.1:72882-107251 GCA_002352385.1 Methylococcaceae bacterium UBA2778
TTAACAAAAATGATCGGGAAATCTAGCCAATCAGGCTCGGCCGCAGTAGATCAGTCTATTCTCGGACAGCCTCCTAGTGTCATTCAGGCGCCTTGGCGCATGGGCAGTCAAGAGATGTTCGGTGCAGCTTCTTGTTGTCCAGTCGCAAAGCTGTCAGCTGGCCGCCCCAAAGGCAGCCGGTATCCAACGCAAACACACCGTTTTTCGCACGAAAACCCAGTGTTGACCAATGTCCGAAAACAATGTTCAGGGAGGCACTTTTTCTGTTCGGTACCTCAAACCAGGGAATGAGATGCTTCGGTTGAGTGCCCGGCGCCCCCTTATAGCGCAGGTCGAGTGTGCCGTCGATGCGGCAATAGCGCATACGGGTAAAGCAATTCGTGATGAAACGCATCCGCCCCCATTCTTTGAGCTGATTCGACCATTTGTTGGGGGTGTCGCCGTACATATGCGCAAAGAATCGACCGGCTTCAGCCCCGCGCAGGAGAGTCTCCACTTCGGATGCGCAGTGTCTGGCTTGATCAAGGTCCCACTGCGGCGGAAGTCCGGCATGAACCAGGCAGTAGTGCTCGTCGTAATGGAGCAGCGGTCGATGGCGCAGCCAGCCGAGCAGCTCATCTCTGTCCGGTGCTTTGAGAATGGCGTCCAAAGTATCCTTTTTTCGCGGCGTCGTATGATTGAAAGCAACGGCAAGCAGATGGAGGTCATGGTTGCCGAGAACGGTCACGGCTGCATCGCCGAGCCCTTTTATGTAGCGCAGCGTTTCCAGCGACTGAGGACCGCGGTTCACTAGATCGCCGGTAAACCAGAGCCGATCCTGAGAAGGGGCGAACTCAATCACCTTCAAAAGTTTCTGTAGTGGGGCGAAGCACCCTTGTACATCGCCGATCGCATAAATTGCCATAGAAGTCGGAGCAACCTTGATAAGCCTTGAAGGAGAGGCAAGGCCAAAACAGTTGTGCACAGGTTCTCAAGCAGTCAACAACCAGGTTGATTCTCGGACAGCCTCCTAGGAGTTGCCGTTTTGCGTCGAATCCGTCATGGGCCCGGGCGGCGGAGAGGTGGCGCCCTGAACTGCCTGATCGAAGGGTGAATTCTGCTCTGACAGCGCCGAATCCTTCCGGTATGATGTCGTTATCCAATCATCGCTGTCAAGCTGCCACTGTTTCCTTGTATCGGGCTCCGAATGCGCTGGATAAAACTCATCGCAGGTTTGTTGCTGCTGTTTTTCATCGGCCTTGCGGCATTGCTGTCGTTCATTCTAGCAACCTATGACAATGAAGACTATCGCTATGCCTTGATGCACGCCGTTCACCGAATCACCGGCGGAACCTTGATCATTAAAGGGGGTTTCTCGGTTGAACCGTCGTTGGCGCCATCGATAGCGGCGTCTGATATTCGTTTTATCCCCGCAGCAGGAGGTAGTGAAGCACGCATCGACCGGTTCGAGATTCAGTTCAAACTTCTGCCGCTGTTGGACGAAATTCTCTGGGTCAAGCGGCTGGCGATCAGCGGCGCTGTCATCGATCTGCCAATGACCATCGGCGATCCGGATGCCTCGCCTGACATCTTTTTTTTGGTTCCGGTCATTGAATACGCATCCCTCCACAATGTCGCTTTCCGCTACCATAAGCCGGATGCGGGTGATGCCATTAAGATATCGATCCAGGATTTGAGCATTGCGCCCGATTCGACCAGTGGTTTGTTGTTCATCGAAGGCGCGGGTCAAATCGATGGCTATCGCTACCAGCTCGAAGGGCGGGCTGGAAATCTTGACGAGCTGGTGCGGCCGTCGCGCCCCTATCCGCTGGATATGACGTTGCGCTTCAAGAATGGCCGATTGACGGTTGATGGCACCGTGGAGGAGCTGACGCAAGGGCGTGGTATGGATGTGCGTCTAAGCGCCGAAATCGCCAACCTGGCTCGCGTGCTGCGTATGTTCCGGTACCGCGTCCCGGAACTGGGCCGCTTCACCGGGACAGCGCGGCTTACCGGTAATTTCCAAGCACCCAGCCTGAGCGAACTGCGGGTCGATTTGTCACGAGCGGGTGCTGTGGCGCTGCATGCGGCCGGTTCGGTGCAACATCTGCTAAGCGGGGCAGGGGCCGCTATTCGCTTTTCAGGTTCGGTCGATGATCGGGCGATTCTGGTTTGGGCGCTGCCCGATGGTCTGCCACCGATCGACAGACTGGAAGTGGCGGGAAACATTAGCCGAGTCAATCGCTTATGGATGGTTCGGGACCTCCACGCGGCATTGTCCGGTCCGAAAGGGCTGTCGCTGCAGATCGATGGGCAGACAGGCATAGCGGGGGATTTCAAGGCCCCGCAGCCTTTCAGGGAGATGGACCTGAATCTTCGCTTTGCTTCGCTGAGCACCGAGTCTGCAAGGCCGTTCATTCCGAAGTTTTTTCCGGAAATGGGGGCCGTTCGATTTTCAGCGCGGTTGACCGCGCCCAGCGAAAATGATCTGGCGTTGGAAGATATCGATCTGCACACCGGTGACGATTCCCTGCGATTCGGCTTACGCGGACGGATCGGCAGGATGCCGATAGACCCGAAGATTCCGAACTCCGGGCTCGATTTCGACTTGTCCCTCGAGGCGGACAACAGCCGTGCGCTGCAGCGCCTGTTCGACTACTCTTTTCCTGAAATCGGGCCGGTCACGATGAACGCCCATTGGCAGGGATCAAGGCTGCAATCGAGACTCGATCGCGTCACGGTGCATGCCGGCGAGCCCAATAGGCTGACGATCGATGTCGGCGGTAGCATGCAGCTCGGCGATGTGGCCGCACCCGACCCGGTCAAGCAGTCCAACGGCAGCATTCGTTTGTCGGCAACGACAACCGGCGCTTTGGCGCCGCTGCTCGGCGACAGCCTGCCGGAATTGGGCGCCATCGATGCGCGGGCAATGATTCGCGGCGTCGGACGCGTCTTGTCGTTGAGCAATATCGTCGTGAAAACCAAGCAACAGCGGCCGGTCCGGTTGACCATTGAAGGGACAGTGGAACGGATTCCACTTGGGGGAGGTCAGCCGGTCTCTGGAATTGCTCTCTCCGGCCGAATGCACGCTGATCGATCGTCCACCTTTGCTGCGACGCTGGGCGGGCCGAAGATTCCCGATTTCGGGCCTGTCAAAGCAACCTTCGAACTGACCGGCAGCACGGATGCGCTTGCGCTGAACCGGGTCAATGTCGCCGCAGGGTCGAAAGAGGGATTGAATGTGAGCGCGCAGGGGACGATCGGCCGATTGAGTCTCGCGCCAAAGCGTACGGCTCGGCAGCTTGATTTCCAACTGACGGCACGGGCCCCGACGTTGCAGACGCTGTCGACTCTTGTCAATCGATCGCTGCCCGATCAAGGGCCTGTCGAGGTCACCGCGCAACTCACAGACAGGAGTGGCGGCTTGATGCTCGACAATCTGCGCCTTTTGATCGGTACGCGCGTCAAACCCATACTGCAGGCGACCGGGACGATCGAAGATCGCACCACCCATGGAGTGAGCGCGTTCAGGGCGGTGTTCGAAACCTCGACAGCGAGCGTGCTGGCTTATTTTCTGAAACGGCCCATGCCTGATCTGGGGCCGATGAAGGTCCATCTGATCCTGGTCGACGGGAGCCACGGTTTCGATGCTCAAAGCCTGGCTATCGCCGGCGGAAAACCCAATTGGTTCCAGTTTGACGCTCGCCAGGTTCAGCGATTCCCGGACAGGCTCTTTCAAACCGACATCTCGATGAAAGCGTTGAGCGTCGTCAATCCGGTATTGGACATCGATCTGCCGGCGCTCGGTCCGATTGCGATTTCAGGCCGGCTGACGCCGGGTTTCGAGCAGGGGCGGTTTCGGGGTGATATCACACTTGGAAAGACAAAGATGTCGAGCGATTTGGCCACTGAGCTCAAGGGAAAACATCGCGCGCTTTCCGGTACTGTTCGTACTCCGGTGCTGCATCGGGCCGATTTTTTCGGGAAGGCCGGTGCTGCTCGGAAGCGCAGTGACCCGGGCGGGTCCAAGGAACGATTGTTCAGTCGCACACCGCTGCCGTTCGATGCCCTGCGGATGATCGATCTCGGTCTCACGATCGAGGCCGATGGGGTGCAGGGATACAGCGAACGACTGGGAGCAGTGACGTTCGCAATAACGGTCAATCAGGGCCGGCTCCCCAAGCTGCTGAATCGGACGGGCAGCAATAAGCCGCTGGTTGTTTCGACCGACATCCGCACCTCGGGGGAGCCCCGCGTGGCGTTTCGCATCAGACAAAACCATACCGATCTTCGACCCGCTCTGGCTCGCAACGGAGGCTCTTCACGGGATGGGGAGCTCTATCTGTCGGCCGATCTGACCAGTTTCGGCCGCTCGCCGCACGAGTTGGCTTCCCGCATGAATGGTCAATTCGGGATCGTCATGGAAAACGGCGAGATCGCCAGCGCGAAGCTCGATCTGATCAGCCTCAATCTCCTGCGATGGTTGTTCACCTATACGACCGACCAGCAGGAAAAAGTGAACTGTGCGGTTGCGCGGTTCGAAGTCAAGGATGGAGTCGCTGTCAGCGATATATTCTATCTGGACACGCCGACCCTGGCGGCTTCCGGCAAGGCCACCATAAATCTCGCAGCCGAGACGGTCGATATGATTGTCTATACGCAGCCGAAAAAAACGCTGTTGCCGACCGGGCTGCCAATAAAAATCAGTGGATCGTTAGGGGAGGCGGAGACGACTTCGATTCCGCTCGAAAAAGCCGTCAAAAGCTATGGAGAATTGATTTTCCAACCCTTCAAAGTGTCCAAGCATGCACTGGGGTATTTGTTGTCGCTGGTCGGTGTGGAGAACCAGGATGATAACGGCGCATGCATGCAGTTGAGAGGTGATATGGCATCGGACCGCCGTTAAAGCCCGCCGAACTTTAGTGCCCTTCACTGCTTGCCGCTCTATGCATTGAATTGATCGGTGCATTGCCGCCGCGAGGCAGGCCCGTGCGTCGTGCTATAATTGCACCATCGAATGATAGCAACGGCTCGATTTCTTACCGTCAGGGAACCCGCTCATGTCTGATCTCCCCAAACTGATTCGCTGGAAGTGTTGTGAGGACGCAGCCGATGTCGCGCGTGAAGCGACCAAGCGGATATTGGCTGCCTCCCGCTCGGCAATCGCTCGGCGCGGCAGGTTCAAAATCGTGCTGGCCGGCGGCCATACGCCGGAACAAGCCTACCGGTTGTTGGTCGATGCCGATACGGACTGGTCGAGATGGCATATCTATTTTGGCGACGAGCGCTGCCTGCCGAGCGATTACCCGGAGCGCAACAGCACGATGGTGTTGAGTGCTTGGCTCGAGCATGTGGATGTGCTCAAGAAAAACGTTCACCCTATCCCGGGGGAAAGGGGTGCCGAGGCTGCCGCACAGGCGTACCGGGCTGTGATCAAGGATGCGCGTCCTTTTGATATGGTGCTGCTTGGAATGGGGGAAGACGGCCACACGGCCAGCCTGTTTCCTGGCCTCATCTATAACGAACGGGAGCTCGTCCACGCGGTTCATGAAGCCCCCAAACCTCCGCCGGAGCGTGTCACCCTGAGTCGTGCGTCGCTCAGCAACGCAAGGGACGTTCTGGTTCTTATTACAGGCTCAAATAAGAAGGAGGCGGTACAGCGGTGGCGGTCGGGCGAATCGCTGCCGGTCAGCTCGGTATATGGTCTGACGGGTGTCGATATCTTGATTGACAGCGCGGCAGCAGGCAGTGCATGTTAGGGTTGTGGGCGGCGTGATACTGGTGCCACGGCATTGAATAGGGCCGCAAAGGAGTGTTTTATAATGCAGGTTCGGGCTCCACAGCGGCTGCAGGCCCGGGAAGGGAGGCGTTACGCGGATCTTGATTCAATCAAGAGCATCGTGACATCGTCATGTTGCTGCGTACTGTAACTGGTAACGCGATCGACTATGTGTTGCAGCCGTTGCCGGGCCGGCATTTGCTGCGAGGCCTTTATAAAATCGATAACGCCGCCGACATCGATGGGTTTTCCGTTCCCGTCCTTGCTCTCTGTGACGCCATCGGTAAACAGATAAAGCGTTCCGTTGTTGATCGTTTGTTCGGATCGGTCAAACGAAAGGTTTGGGATGATGCCTAGGGGGGGCGTGTCCGCCGGTATTTCTTCAAAACTGCCGTTGGAGTGGTGAAACAACGGTGGCTGATGTCCTGCATTGACCCATTGTACAGTTTGGGTGCGGGGATGATAAATTCCGGCAATTGCTGTGACGAACATGCCGCGCCGTGCAGATTCACAGATTTCATTGTTTACCTGCGCCATCATCTTGGGCAGACTGTCAGTCGTCTTCCCCAAACAATGCAGCAGACTCACGGTTGTTGCCATAAGCAAAGCGGCATTCATCCCTTTGCCGGAAACATCACCGAGCGTGAAGAAAATTTGTCCGTCACTCAGTGGGTACCAGTCAAGAAAATCGCCGGACACCTCGCGGGCGGGGATATTGATTCCGTGCAGCGGAAACGAATCCGGAGCCTGGTCCGGCAACAGTCCTTCCTGGATCTCACGCGCCATTTCAAGCTCTTTTTGCATTCGTTCCTGTTCCACGAGCGATTCGGCCATCCGCGCGTTGTGAATAGCGAGCGACGCCAAACCGGCAAGCACATTAAGGACAGACTGGTCCTGTTCATTGAATAGGGGAGGAGTGCCTCTTTTGTTGATTACTTCCAAAGCCCCGATGCAGGTGCCTTCGATCAGCAGCGGCGCACACAGAATCGAGCGCGTTTCGAATCCGGTCTGTTCGTCCACCGCATCGAAGAAATCCTTTTCTTTTCTGGTGTCACGGATCATCTGCGTGCGGCGTTCAATGACGGCCCTGCCGACAATGCCGGAGGTGGCGGGTATTCTTAATCCACTAATGTCAACCGGCCCGACGCATACCTTACAGAAGAGTTCCTGGTCGTCATTTTCCAGTAAAAACACCGATGCTGCTTCACCTTCCAAATAGTCCAGCACCTGGCAAATCGTCGTACGCAAAGTGTGTTCCAATTTCAGCGACGACGAAAAAGAGTGTATGATCTCGCTTAGCAGGCTGAGGTAGCTGTCCAGCGGGGAGTCCGTCAGCTGAGGTTCAACTAACTCGTAAATATTGGATTTGGTCATGGCTGTGTCAGTGCCTGGTTCGATACTGTTCGGAGTTTGCGCTGGTGAAGGCATGTTGCTATTGTATAGTACTCGCTGCTATGGCGACGCAGTTCTTTATCATGTGCATATCAGAACGACTTTGTAAACTATAATGTATAATGAGGTTTGTAAACAATAACGATTGGCGTTCTTTACGATAATGGATGACGATTTATGAGATACCTGTTTCTTTGTGTGTTGGCAGTTGTCGCAGCATGCACCGCGGTGCAAAGTGTCGCTCAGCCGGTCGATGCCGGGGGAATTCTGACACTGGTCGAAGGGCATGTCAGAGTCAACGAGGGCAAGATGTATGTGACTGCATACTCCGGTATGCCGATCACGCTCAAAGCACGGATTTTGGTGTTGAACAAGGCAAAAGCAGTGGTGCGGCATGCGGACGGGTGTGTTACGGAATTGGGGGCAAACACCTTGTTTGTGCTCAACCGCCAAAGCCCCTGTCATGGGGGCGTCGCCGGCATACGGATGATCAAGCCGGTCAATGTAGCAATGCCTGAGTCCGCAGGCGTTGCAGCGACCGGGGGCTTCCTCGGCGGGCTTAGTGTGCCGGTCGTTGCGGGAGTTGGTGCCGTGGTTGTGGGAGGAACGGTTGCGGGAATTGTTGCCGGCACCAGTGGCGGAGGTGGTCCAAGCCAGGAGGAGCTCCAGTTCTTATTAAGACGAAAGCCGCTCAGTGGTGACTAGTAGGCTGTCCGAGAATAACAATCTTACTATTCTCGAAAGCTTCCCAGGCACTCGCGAAACGCCTCCCTGTTGTTTTTGAAGCATGCCACCGCGTGGTACTCGCGCGTTCCGAACCGATCAATCGTCTGCGGCTCTATTTTGTTGCCATCGATGTGACCCCGTCCCAATTGGCTCCGGGCGGGTTGTCAAGAAAGTGTCGGCATCGCTCTGCATAGATGCGATACAAGGGCAAAGCGGGCCGCAATCGCGCCAGATCGCCGAATTCCGTCAGCGCTGATTCAAAATCGCCTCGATAGTAGGAATTCAGGGCGTGTGTGTGTCGAGCCAGTTCGTCTAGGCTTCCCTCGTCCAGGTTCCGCTTTTCGTCCACGAGTTCGAAAATTGTGACCGCTTCATCTTTGCCTTTGACCCGAACATGGTCAAGTTCCCGGAAAACAAGGTCACCTTCCTTCAACATGCCGTATGTGGCATCGCTCACGACGATGTTCGAGCCATAAAGCTTGGTGATGCCCTCCAAGCGGGAAGCAAGATTCACCGCATCGCCCATCACCGTATAGTCGAACCGATGTTCCGAGCCCATGTTGCCGACACGCACCATGCCGGAATGAATGCCGACGCCGATTTTGATCGGGGACATTCCCTGTTGCCGCCAGAAGTGATTCAATTCTTTGAGTTTTCTCTGCATCGCCAGGGCGGCGTGACAACTGTTTCCGGCGTGCGCCGAATCGTCCAGGGGGGCATTCCAGAAAGCCATGATTGCATCCCCGATGAATTTGTCCACTGTGCCCTGGTGTTCCATGATCACTTCTGTCATCGGGGTGAGGTATTGGTTGATAAAGCGGCAAAGCTCTTGAGGTGCCATCGTTTCCGAAATCGAGGTGAACCCGCGGATGTCCGAAAAAAGGATCGACATGCAGCGTTCCTCCCCGCTTAAAGTCAGCAACTTAGGGTTTTTCAAGAGCCGGTTGACCAGGATTGGCGACAGATACTGAGAAAAAGCACCGCGGATCTTTTTGGAACGTTGTTCTTCCTGCAGGTAGTTCATGAAGGTGAGGGTGGTGAAAAGCACCACAGCTGTCAGCGACGGATAGATGAAGTCGACGATAAGATTGTTGTATACGTAGCTCCAGTATGAAAAGTACGCTATCCCCACCATGAGGAGAAACAGCACCAGCCCGCTGGTCGCTGCCCCGATTCTGGGCAGCAACAGGATCAAAAGAATGCTGATCATGAGCAGGAAGAGCACTTCGGCCCCCTGCGCCCACGCCGGTTTCTCCAGATAAGTCCCGGTGAGAACGGTGTTCAAAGCGTTGGCATGAATTTCCACTCCCGGAAAAGCTTGCGAAGTAGGGGTGGCGCGGATATCAAGGAGTCCCGGTGCAGAGGTTCCGATCAACACATAACTGTCACGAAAAATCACCGGATCGACCCCACCTGTGAGGACGTCGTCCGCCGAGATATATCGAAATGAGCCGGGAGGGCCGGTGAATCGCACCGTGAATTGGCCGTGTTCATCGGTCGGGATCGCATACGAACCGATTTGTACCGCTTCGATCCCGTTCGGGCCGGAACGGATCAGCCCAGTGGAGGCTCCGGAGCCGAGCCGCAGCATTTCCAGCACCAGGCTTGGATATAGCGTGTTCTGATAGTTGATAAGCAGGGGCTCGTTGCGGACGATACCGTCTATGTCCGGGAGGACATTGAAAAAACCGCTGCCGCTCGAAGCGTGCTCGAACAGGGGCAAATTGACATCCACGTTACTGAATCGAAAAACCCAGGCCTGAGGGGAGGGGCCGATTATGGCAAACCGGCCGCTGACATTTCGAGGTTGGTTGGTTTTGCCTGCGGATGAATCAACAAACACATGACCGAGTACAGTGGGGCCGTCAGCGAGCGCTCTGGCCAGCGCCTGGTCGGGATCCGGCAACATGTCGAGGTACGCTGAAACCGCCTCGGGTGTTTGATCTGATGCAAGGAAATCGATCACTCGCCGGGGGGCCGTACGATCAGGTTCCGCAAAAACGATGTCGAAGCCGATGACTTTGGGGTGGCCCGCGCTGATTTTGTTGACGAGCCGGGCCATGATGGTGCGTGGCCAAGGCCACTGACCGTGGCTGCGAAGACTCTTGGAATCAATATCAACGATATAGATCGGGGTGTCGCTTTTAGCCGCGGGGAATTGGCGCATAAGACCATCAAAAGCCTTTAGACGCAGGTTCTGCAGGAAGCCGGGATTCCATATACTGAGGATGATCATGATGGCGGCCAGCAGGGCGCCGATCGTCTGCGGCAGGAATCGACCATTCACAAGCCAGGAAAAACGGGTCGCCATGGGTTGATCAGTCGCCTGCGATGTCGGGTGACTTCAAGATAGGGGGCCTCATTGACCGCCTCGTTCGTTATTTGCCTGTCAGCATCGAAGGAGCCCTCGGATCAAAGCGCTAATAAGCCGTCGATGGCATAGGCGGGTTCTTGATACCGCTCTCGGTGGAACCTAAGGGCATGAGCGTAAAAAATGTCGACCAAGGTCGGCACATCGAACAGACCGAGTTCCCAGTAGTCGTTCCCGCGCATAACGAAATATTCTCCCCTGGGATAACTCTTCGACGTCCGATCGTAATGGGGGTACAAAAAGCGGTAGGTGGGATCGACCAGGTACCACCTGTTTTCCAGATAAACCTCAATGAAAACATGGCCGGTCGTCATGACTAAATCATTTTTCTTGTAGCTTTGCATCCATGCCACGTTGGCTGTCAACACCACTTGCGCCGGGATGCCGACCGCCCGAAAAAGAGCGACTTGAGCGAGCGCATAATCGGCGCAGCCTCCCAGCGTTTTCTCCTTGAACAGTTCTTCCGCTGTCCGGGACAGCATTGCGCTGTTCAACCCTCGTTCATAGCGGAAGTGGTTCCAGACATAATCCACGGCCTGATACAGACGCTCTCGCCGGTTGCGTCCGGCGATCCGGTTTGCAGCATCGGCAATAGTCGGACCTGGTCGAGTCTGTTTTCCTGCAAGCAGCCAAACGGATGCTTCTGCGGGGATGGGGCTATCGGTATATTGGTTGAACTCGGCCGCTTCGAGTGGTTTGTTCGCTCCTGTTGTTCCTGCGCAAGACGATAGTGTCAGCAGAGAAAGAGAACAAGCGATGGAAACAAGCAGGCGTAAAAAATTCATCCCAATCAGGCGCCCCGCTACATCACCGGCGAAAAACATGTCCTTCGAATTAATCAAATTCAGGTGGCATTCCCAAAACAGCCAACGCGCCTAGGTTGGGACCAATCGATTCGACCAGCCCAGCCGCCGTTTCGCAGGGGACGGGGTATGCGCCCGATGCCGCATCGATTCCGCTGCTCCTGCCGGCAACCATACACGGTGTGATCGCTGCCTTGTCCACTTCGATTGTGGTCTCTGCGGTGGTCACGAAGGCAGACCCTTGCCCGGTGGTCGCCACGCCGAAGTCGGAACCGCGAACGCCGGCCACCGCTGTAGGGGTTTGTATCCAGTAGTTCGGTTCGCCTTCAATCTTGGCGACAATGCTTCTGATTCGGCCGAACAGAAGGCGAAGCGTGGAAAACCGGGTCTTCGTGTCGGGATCGTAGACCGATTCGTCGATGATCAGCTTCGAATAGGGTGCAATAGCGAGGACGCTCTTGTCATCCATAATCAGATTGACGCGAGTGTCTTGTTCTGTAATTATCGTATCGCCGATAAAAATAGAGAAGTCTTTCTTGAGCGGGTAGGCCACCGATTCCCCGTGATGAATCACGACCGGATTACCCTCCCGCAACTGCACTTTGCCGATCTGGACGCCTGCCCCGGGTGCGAACTCGGACTGCACGGAGATTTCCGCCGGCAGCAACGATTGGGCCGGCCGGGTTTCGCTCCCGAGTAGATCTATGATTTCGTCTTTTTGGCGCTCTTCCGCTTCAGCACGCGGAATCGCAGCGAGTCCTAGTACTCCTAGTAGGAGTAGGACACTCAACCACAACCGGCTTCTGCTTCTATTCGTAAACGGAGTCATCATTTGGTGATTGCCTCGTGCTGTCCTGTTCGTATTATTGTACAACAAATTGGTGTTCGTCCTTCGTGGCTGTTGGCCGGTGGTCCCTGATATTGGAGGGCGTGCGTTTGCCCCCTTATACAATAGCTTAGACGATCCACGATGGGTATGCTTGTCGATGTCCAAATTCGGTTGTCGCGTGCATAGGTAATTTCTTCCCCCCCGTGAAACGATGGCGTGTTCGTTCGACGACGTTTGCGCCGTGCGGGGCCGCCACGACTGCCATACGCATCTGTTCAGGTGAGGATGATGAAAAGGGTTCGTATAATCTTGATTGCCTTGTTTTTTCTTGGAATTTCCGCCTGTATCTTCCTGAAAGAGGACGCGCGCCTCGTCAATCAAGGCTACAACAGCCTCGTCAACGGGAATGTGGGTGAGGCCGAGCAGCAGTTCAAGGCGGCGTTCGAGGTGAATCCGGATAATCCCTACGCCATGCTCAACCTCGGCGTGATCTACGCGCGCACCGGAAGGGAGGAGCTGGCTCGGGCAATGTATCGGAAGGTCATTGAAAATGATGCCTCCGATTCGACTTATCCCGCTCGCGTTGGAGAGGATGACATGAAGGGGGAAACCCTGAAAAAGATTGCCGAGAGCAACCTTGGTCGATTGAATTGACGCTTTACGGGTTTTCCCCACGAGTACGCGAACCTTTGCCTGTCAGCGACCGAAGACGCGTTTCAAAGCCCAGGGCGACATAACGTTCGTAATGATGACCATCATCACGATGACCGAGAAGAGCGAATCGCTCACGATACCCAACACCTTGCCGACACTGATGAAAATGAGGACTGCTTCGCCTCTGGGGACCAGCCCCAACCCTACGATGCGGGGATCGAACGTGCGGCGCGCAACGAATCCTGCGGCCATCTTGCCCAGGACGGCTGCTGCCGCCAACAAGGTTGTCAGCCAGATGATTTCCGGATCGAGGAACAGCATGAGATTGACCTGCATGCCGACGAAGACAAAGAAGATTGGTGCGAAGATTTTTTCCAAAGGTGTGATCAGTTGCTTGATCATCTCTTTTGAGTTGCGTTGTCCGGTGAGTATCAAGCCTGCAATGAAAGCGCCGGCAATCGCACCCAGGTTAGCGAGATCGGACAGCCAGCTTATCAAGAACACGATGGCCACAGGAATGAGTAATTTGACATGAGGCTCATCGGCCTGCTCGAATGCCGGCAGCCGTTTGAACAACTGCATCACGAAGAGGGCAGTGGCGGCTAGAAACAGCACGGCTGAAACGATCAAGCCGAGAATCTCGGATGCTTCGGTTTTGTTGTCGAGAGCGACAGCAGCCATGATGGCCAGGAGGAAGACACCGATGACATCATCGATAAAGGCTGCGTCGAGAGCGAGTCGGGCTTCGGCGCTGTGCTGTCTGTTCAGGTTCGAAAACATTTGTGTGCTGATCGACGCGCTGGTCGTACACAATGCGGCAGCAACAAATATGTGAACGGATGTGGACGATTCGGACAGCAGCCAGCTGCTTACCAGGAGCCCCAGCAGGAAAGGCGCGGCGGCCCCGGCCAACGACACCAGAAAAGCGATGGGCTCCGCTTTGACGAGCTCTTTCACCCGCGTCTCGAGTCCGAGCTTGAACAGCAACAGAACGACGCCGAGGTTGGAGAAGAGCCAGAGGGCAATCCCCATTAGCACCAACTCCGGCGATTCGCCTTGGGAAAGGGCGCGCACAAGTTCACCACCTACCTGCCCTTCGCCCAATTCCGCCGGCGTAAAGATTCGGCCGGCAGCCTCCGCCACCGACACGTTCGAATTCCAGACGATCTTGAACAGTTCGCCCGCGTCGCCGATATGCATGATCAGGAAAAACAGGGAGGACCAGTTGAGCCAGTACAGAAGATTGCCGATCGCTACGCCGATGGCCAATTCAGCCAAAACCACGGGAAGCCGGTAGCGTCGCGACAGGGTGTGCGCAATCAGCGCGACGATCACGATCAGGCCGAGTTCCAGCAAAATGAAGGAAAAAGGATTGATCGCCGCAGACTGGTTGGAAACGGGTTCTGCGGCTTCCGCCGACCATGCCGGGGAGAGGTCGATGCCAAAAAGGAACACCAGCGCACCGGCGAACATGAACAGTGGGGAAAAGGCACGAAACAGGGGCATGATCATTTTATCCGATCGGTTCGGTAAAAGGGGTATCGGGCACTTGTTGGGAACCCGCGCGCGGGCAATCAGCCGTATTCACACGATTGAGAAAGTGCGATTCGGTTATCGGCGCTGGAAAATCGTCGGTGCTTTAGGCTGAGCCTTTTGTTGGAGGCAGTGATAGGCAGCATTTTCGAACCGGATCTGCAGTGATTGCGTATTCTTGTGCTCTTTCAAGAACTTCTGCGCCTCTTTTGCCGTCAAGTCCTTCATCATATATCCGGCGATGCACATGCAGGGCTCGGCGAAGCGTGCTCTGTCGGCCTCTTTGCCGGCTGATCGGGCGATTTCTCTTTCGATGCACTGTTCGGCAAAATCGTGCTCGAACTTGTGCTTTTCCAGATCGCTCACTTCGCGGCCGTGGGCATGGTCGAATTGCGTTTGAGCGGCTGTCGGTCGCTTGTTGCCACCCTTTTGATCACTGTCCGAACAGGACGCCGACAAAACCGCAAAGACGACAAACAGTCCCGCCAAACCCGATAATCTCAATGTGCCGTTGAATGTTCTCATCAGTTCGATTCTATAAAGTTGAAGTTCCTGGGTGAAGGTTGGGCGCTCTGACGCGGCGCGTAGGGGGCGTTTGTTGCGCAGTGGATGACACGATTGCGGCTATCTCTATTTGCATGGGGCTTCAGAATCTCAATGGTGCTTCGCCATTGGCCATGGCGACATAGCTGCCCCACTTCAGTAGATTCTTGTTGCAGTCATCCCGGTCGATCAGCACTTCGATCAAACATAACCCATCGAAAGCCTGTGCTTGTGCGATGGCTTCCTTTATTTCGCCCGCAGTACGAACCTTCAAGGCAAGGCACCGGGTACTACAGTCGCTGTTGAAGATCTCGATGAGTCCTGAATAATTCCAATTATTGATGACATTGTAGGGGCCATCGTGAATTTCCACTTCGATAGTATACCCGCCATTATTGAACAGGAAAATGATCGGATTGAGCCTGTAGCGAATCATTGTTGAAATTTCCTGCGCTGTCATCTGAAAAGAGCCGTCACCGATCAGAGCAATGGCGCGCCGCCGTCCAGCTACAGCGGTTTGGTAGCCCAGCGTCGCTCCAACGGACCAGCCGATCGAGCCATATTGCATCTGAATTTCGAACCGACACCCTTTCGGTAGTTTCATGTGCATGCCGTTGAACCAGGAATCGCCTGTTTCGGTAATCAATGAACTGTTTTGATCCAGCATCCCTTCAATTTGCGAAAACAGATAGCGGGTCGTGATTTCAGAGCTGCTGTCCGGCTCCGCCGGTGGTGGTGCTTCCCCCCGAATGCGGTTGTAGGCAATCAGGGAAGCGCCATTTCTGATGACTTTTTCTGCAAGAGCGGTCAAAAAGTCGCTCAGTTGCACCTGGTTGTAAATTGCCTCTGCAATCATGACGGATTGCGGATGGACCGAAATCAGGTTGTGCGGTTTCAAAAGCAGATTGTAGCCGACGGTGGTGTAGTCGGTGAATATCGGGCCTGCGAAAATGTAGGCATCGGATGATTCAACGATCTCGCCGCAGCCCGGTGAGCTGACGGATCCCCAGTAGGTTCCCATGTACTGTGCATGTGTTTCGTCCACAAAGCCTTTGGCGCTTGGCATATTGGCCATCGCGTAGCCGCTGGCATCGACCAGCTTCTGAAAACTTTCTATGCTATTCCAGGCCCGAATTTTCGGGCCAGCTACGATCACCGGTTTGACCGCCTTGCCGAGTAGTTCCAGCGCATGGGAGACAGCACGGTCCAATGCCTGCGGGCAGGTTTCAAACTTCGGAACGACCAGTGGGCAGGTGGGTGCCGTGATCGGCAGTCCGGCGATGTTGCAGGCGATTTCAATATATACGGGCTTCTTGTGCAGCAAGGCCTGTCCCATTGCATGATCGATCTGCCCGGCCGCTTCATCCTGCCTCCTGACGGTGACCGCCTCGACGGTCACCTTGGCGAACATTTCTCTGACATAATCGAAATCGATCGTTCCGAGCGTATGATGCAGCAAATGATGTTTTGCCGCTGCATTCGTGTTGGGTGCGCCGGAAACGAAAACAACCGGCAGTTCCTCCGCGTAGGCACCCGCCGCAGCATTGAGGATGCTGAGGCCGCCGACGCTATAGGTGACAAATACAGCCGCCAATCCTTTGGCTCTGGCATAGCCGTCAGCCGCATAGCCTGCGTTGAGTTCGTTGCAGCAATACAGTTGCTTCATGTTGGAGAATTCGAGAAGCTCGTCGAGCAGGGTCAGGTTGTAATCGCCTGGAATCGCGAAATATTCTTTGATCCCAAGTTCCTGCAAGCGCGTAGCGATGTATCCTCCAACCGAAATGGTCGTTTCTGCCATTAGGTCTCCTCGGTGCGTTATTGGCTTGATGCCATTTTATGTAACTTCTCAATCATTCCGGGTAGCATGAATTGGTAAGCCACCACAAGGCGTATCCGTTCACTCCCCCTTATCATCAGCCAGCCTCTGTCAATGAAAAAGGGCCGCGAGCGGTCAGTGATCCCACAAGTTCCCTCTTCCTCAGGGAGAGGGGATCAGAATGATTGCGTGATAAGGGACATCATCTTCGATTAAAATCACTAGGAGGCTGTCGGACTGTGAAAATACACATCTTTAACACATTGAAATAACGGCATATTACTTATTGCTGTTTGCGATTCATTAAAGTGAATATATTTTAATATCAATTGGTTAAAAATTCCAGTTGCTTTGAGTCCGACGGCCTCCTAGGCAGGAACAGTTACCCAAGACATGCTCCCGAAACTCGATATACAGACCTCTCCAGGAACTTCAGTTTAGCCGAATCGGGCGGTATAATGTGTTCAAGGCGGCGGAACTGCTGGAAATCACCCGGCCGACGTTGTATTCGCTGCCCAATAAGCTTGATCTGGATGTGTGATGGAGATCATCGAACTATAGGCAACGATTCTTGATCCTTAAAAAAGGGCGGATGGCATCAAACAGCAGTTCGGAAGGATGGTGTACTGTGGATGACCAGCGCAGAATTTTGTTGAACTGAGCACAGCTTTCGATCAGAAACCGGCCGCACTCCAGCGGCTTGCCGTCAGGCCGGTAAAATCCGGGCATGGTCGTACAGGCCCCCGTGTAACCGGCTTGTTCCACGCACTCTAGAACGCGCCGGTCGTAGCGGCCTTTGGGGTAGCAGAACGATGAGATTTCAACGTCCAACTCGTCTTCGAGCTGTTTTTTCGAATCGACAATTTCGGAGTGCAGGGCGGTACGGGGAATTTTGTTGAGCTTGGGGTGAGTCATGCTGTGGCAGCCGATTTCCATACCGCTTCGTATGAGCTCGCGTCGGTGGTGCGGCTGCATGCTCGGGAAGGGAATGGAAAAGTCGCTGCGTTTTTCGTCGCTCCATTGGCGGGTCTTCGGATTGACCCATCGAGTGATGTCGTCGAAGCCCGGTATTACGAAAAAAGTGGCTTTGGCGCCGTAGTCCTGAAGAACCGGAAGCGCATTGTCAAAATTATCCAGCAGGCCGTCGTCGAACGTGAGTACGACATACCTTTTTTGGTCGGAGCTAGGGATCTGTCGCAGTTCTGAAAATGTGATGGTGTGAAAGCCCAGTTCTTTGATCAGATTCAGGTGTTCCCGGAATCGATCGACAGCCAGGGTTTCCGGTTCCAGGTTTCCGATGGAGTGGTAGTAGAAAACTGGTACCTTGATCATGCGACTGCTCGGTTCTGGTTTATGTTCCGGCCTGGTCAACGGCTGGGGCTGCAGGGCTCAAG
Source organism: Methylococcaceae bacterium UBA2778 (assembly GCA_002352385.1). Classification (GTDB taxonomy): domain Bacteria; phylum Pseudomonadota; class Gammaproteobacteria; order Methylococcales; family UBA2778; genus UBA2778. The sequence continues at coordinate 90,702 of DEII01000176.1, forward strand.
TGGCTCTTCTTGAAGCGATTGTCGACAGCGTCTGGGATTGGCCGGTGTGCTCCTTGATGAACTGTTTCATCATCGTGAATGCTTCGTCATCGCTGTACTGCTGCGGCGGATGTTTGCAGAAATAGGCCGACGGGGCCTACCAAGACGCCTCTCCAACCCTCTTCCAGCGCAAGCTTGGCACACCGAATGGCATCGATTGCAACCCCGGCTGATCGGACAGTACGAAGCTGTGACCCGGGTCATAATCGTTCATATGCGTGGAATAGCCGTCGAGCACGCGTCCCCTGTGGACGGTGACGCCGGACGGGGGTATATTTTCGCAGAAAATCGGCGTGCAGTCGGGGTTTGCGAAAATGGCTTCTGAAACGTCCTTGCTGACTTTTCGTGCGTCGATGTCGGAGGGCGTGTACCCGTTGAGGCGCCAATGCTTGAGACCGATTGCCTGGTCGGGGGTCTTGTCATGATAGTGATGGATGCCTTGGATCAGGGCGCTTGCGCAGTCGCCCGCTCCTATGATGGCTATTCTTTTTTTTCTCATGAACGGATGCTCTTTTTCGTTTGGGCGGAATGTTCCCGCATAACCTTGGCCCGATGAGGATAGAAAATTCAACGGATTTTTTCAACTTGTTTGGTGTCCGGAGCGCAATCCGGCAAGTGGTTTGTTGCCGCCCACCGCCGGCGCGACGGGCGTCCAGCGGCGGTGATTTGCCGTTGTTCAGGTTTTTCCTTTGTGGCAACCGGCTATAATGTTCGCCGGTTCATCGACAAACGGTGGAACAATGCCCATACAGATCGATTCTGCGCTGAAGATGCGCATTTTTCTTGTCAGGATCTTCGACCGGCTGTGCCGCTTGCCCAAGTGGCGAAAGCTCGACAAAGTGCTCACCCGGGCGGCGGAAAGTTCAAATGGCTTCTTTTTCGTGCAGATCGGAGCGAATGACGGTGTGATATACGACCCGATTCATAAGTATGTCAACTGCTATCGCTGGGATGGCCTATTGGTCGAGCCGGTCCGTTGTTATTTTGAAAAGTTGAAGGCGAACTACCGGAACAATCCGCAACTCGTTTTTGAAAATGCGGCTTTGTCCGATAAACAAGAGACAAGAAACTTTTACCGGATCCAGGAAGGGCTGGACTTTTTACCCGCCTGGTGTCAGGGGCTCGGTACGTTTCATTTGGATGTCCTGTTGACCCACAGGTGGGCGATTCCAAACATAGAGGATTATGTCGTGACGGAACAGGTCAGCTGTCTGACATTGGCATCGCTGCTGCACAGGCATTCCGTGAACAAAATCGATTTATTGGTCATCGATACCGAAGGGCATGATTACCACATCATCAAGCAGATCGACTTCGAAGCATTGAAGCCAAAGATTCTTTTGTTCGAGCATCAATATCTGAGTGTGCAGCGAAAAGTGGATTGCGAGCGCCTGCTGCAGGAACAGCATTACACAGTGTCGAAGCACATGGGGAATACCCTGGCTTATCTGAGGCCAGACCTCGGCTTGTGAATGACGTCTGAGCACGAAAGCCTAATCATGAAGATCCCATATGAACCCCAGCCGTGCCATGGGCCATAATACCAGCCAATAGGGCAGGTCCGGGCCGGGACGCCTGGCTTTGTTCGGGTGAATATGGTGGTCCTTGTGATCGTGCTCGCCCAGTAAGTAGGCGGATAGTTGGTTGTATTTTCTGGCGCAGCACCCTTCTTCATCGGGCTCCCCACCATGAGAGAGGCTATTGAAAAACAGGGTGCCGATCGGCGACAAGGCGGCTGGAGCCAGAGAAGCGAGAGTGGCGAAGGCCAACGAGTCGGAGACCAGCCAGAACAGCGCCCATTCCAGCCATGGCGCCAGAAAGCACCACTTGTCCATCCATCGAATTTCCGGATACTTTAGTTTGATGGTTCGGTGCGCGTGTTTGGGGTCGTAGCCCCAGCCGAGCCATGAGTACAAGAACGAGTGCGAAATTGGCGAATGCGGATCCTTGTCGTCGTCGCAGTGGCTGTGGTGGTATCGGTGGTTTCCCGCCCACCAGGTCATCGCGCCCTGATTGGATGCAGCACAGCAATAGGCAATGAAAAATTCGTACCAGCGTTTGGCTTTGTAGGCGGCGTGTGAATAATATCGATGAAACCCCAGCGTCATGCCGAGAGCGGAGTGTCGGGCGATTTGCACGATGATCAGCACCCAAATCAGCGGCTGGAGTATGAGGGATTGTGCTTTCTGGAAGTCGAGTCCGATGAAAATCGCTGAATAGAGCAGGAGCGCGTAGCAGGCAAACACCCGGTGCAATGTCCAAAATAACATTTGAAACCCCCTAACAAAATAATGAGATTATAGTGAAGTTCAGCAACACTTTTCAACCGATGGAAAATCGATAATTGTTATAATACTGTTCCGTTTCCTGCGTGTTCGGTGTTAAGGGAGGCTGTTCTTGTAATCGATCAGGACTTCGTGCACAGTGGTCGGTCTTCGTGTCATCGATGGTTCACAGTTTGATCGCGTTGTCTAAAAAAGTGGCGCGTCAGTGTGCGTCGCCGAGGCTCGATTGGAAGGCCGGACTGGAAAACGAACGGAATTTTAGGTAAATTTGGCCTTCGATAAAAAAACAATAACGTTTTTATGCCTTTTGCTGTCGATGTCCCGTGGAGGCTGTTTTCGTGCCGGGGCTGCGCGGCAGTGTGCGGTTGGTTCTGCTGCTGTACGGGCCTCGACCGGGAAGCTGTCCGGGAATGGCCTGATTGGCCGATCGGGAGCGGATCTCCAACGATCGACCCATCATGATCAACGAGCAGACAATAATTTTAATAATGAAACTGACGCAGAGAAGGTAACACGCGGTATGAATATTCTGATGCTGACCAACACCTTCATGCCATACGTGGGAGGGGTCGCCCGCAGTGTGCAGAGCTTTGCCGACGAATATCGGCGGCAGGGGCACCGGGTACTCGTCGCGGCGCCTTTGTACAAGGATACTCCGCGCAGTGAGGCCGATGTCATTCGGTTTCCGGCAATTCAGCATTTCAACGGCAGCGAATTTTCTTTGCCGATGCCCGTGCCGGGACGATTGGGTGAGGCATTGAGACGCTTTCAGCCCGATGTGGTGCATGCCCACCACCCGTTTGCCTTGGGCGGTACCGCATTACGGGTGGCGGCGGCGTGGCAGATCCCCCTGATCTTCACGCACCACACCATGTATGAGAAATACACGCATTATATTCCGGGAGATTCGTTGCGGCTCAAGCGTTATGTGATGAGTCTGGTGACTGGTTACTGCAACTTCTGTGACGCCGTGATTGCGCCGAGCGAAACCGTCGCTGCCCTGTTGCGGAAAAGAGGCGTCAGGACCGATACAACCGTCATTCCCACCGGTGTGGAGACCGAAAAGTTTATCGCTGGTGACGGGAAGGCTTTTCGGAAGGTGTGGCGCATTCCGACCGATGCTTTTGTTGTCGGGCATGTCGGCAGAATGGCCACCGAAAAAAACCTGGAATTTTTGGCAAAGGCTTCGATTGAATTTCTGCAGCGGCACGAACAGGCGTACTTTCTTCTGGTCGGCTCCGGTCCGATGCAGAAAGAGATTCAGGCGTTGTTCGAAGCGCGGGGATTGAGTCGCCGTCTGCGTTCGGCCGGACTGCTGCAGAACAGAGAATTGGCCGGCGCTTACAAGGCGATGGATGTATTCGCGTTTACCTCGCATACCGAAACGCAGGGCATGGTGCTTGCCGAAGCCATGGCGGGGGGTGTGCCGGTCGTCTCCGTCGATGCTTCCGGCGTGCGGGAAGTCGTGAGTGACGGTTACAACGGAAGGTTGCTGCCGTATGATGATGCAGCGCTTTTTGCCGACGCGCTGCTGTGGATTTCGCAGCTTGATGCCGCTGAAAAAAGGCGTATTGTCGGTCAGGCGCGTTTGACGGCCGCTGCGTTTGATATCAGCCATACCGCGGCTAAGGCTGTCAAACTCTATGGTGAGATGATCGAGCAGGCCGATATGAAAAAACGCTCGAATAGCAAGCCGTGGGCCGGAGCGCGCCGGGGGCTCCAGTCGGAATGGCGCATTGTCAGCAACATTGCAAAAGCGGCGGGGACGCTCTGCCTGCCGTTGCGCGGCGAGCACGACATTTCGATGAGGCTGAGTGTCCATACCGCATACGGTGAGGAGTGATGGCAGCCTGCCGGCTGAAAGAAGGCCCGCTTGAGCAGAGCGGCGATGCCCGACTGAAAACTCCGCGCCGCGCGCGGATAATGGGGTGGCTGTGGGCGAGCGTGCTGCGCCTTCTTTGCGCGACCTGGAGAAAACGCTGCGAAGGGTTCGAGGCGATTGATCGCGAGCGGGCGCAAGGGGCGAAAATGATGCTTTGCTTCTGGCATGGCAAATACCTCCCGGTCTTTGCGTTGTGCCGGTGGTTATGGATCGAGCAGCGGGGCGAGTCGGCCTGCGTCTTTACCAGCCGGTCCGCCCGCGGGCAGGTGATTTCGGAGATTTGCCGCCATTTCGGCCTGGATTGCGTTCAAATTCCCGACATGGGGCGAAAACAGTCCTATCAGCTTATGCGGGACGCCCTGGCCGAACATACGGCCGGCGTCATAGCGGTGGATGGTCCGCTGGGCCCTTGCCGGCAGGTGAAGCAGGGTGCGATTCGATTGGCGGCGGAGTTGGACTATTCTCTGGTTCCCGCATCGACCAGCGCGCAGCGGAAATGGGTAATGGCGCAGCGCTGGGATCGGATGGAGGTACCTCTTTTTTTTAGTCGGGTCGGCTTGTCGATGGGGCAGCCGATTCCGGTGCCCCCGGACGTTCGGAAGGACCAGATTCGCGCCTTGATGGATGAGCTCTATAACAGGTTGGAAGCGCTGGAGCGCCGGGCTCGGGCATTGGTCGATACTGGGGCAGCCGCCGATTAGCGACGGTGCGGAAAAGCATAAAAGTGTCTTCTACCCTCTGTATTCTGTCTCCTGTCTTCGGCTTCCTGAAAGCGCAACCGTTTCGCGTTCCGTCCCAGGAGCGGAGGCTGATGGGCGATGCTGGAGCTGCCTGCTTCGCGCGCCATAACGGATCTGCAGGTAAATGGCCAAGCTCAAAATTGCTGCGAAAAAGCAAAATACGGACGGATAGGTGGCGAGATACAATTGCTTGGCTACGTTGTAGCTGATGACCAGGCCAACGCCGAAAAGGTTGATGATCCTATGGCTGGAGAGCAGTGTGGCCACGATAATGGAAAAGCCGTATAGCCATTGGCTCAAGACCCACGGTGAAAAATAAAAGTCATAATGAATGCTTTGGTTGATGAACTTGGCGGTGACTGGTCCCTGGAGGATATGGAAAAGAAAGAATATACTGACTCCGATGCCGATAATTCGGCAAATCACGAGTAGTTTTTTCCGCGCCGGCCCTGTTTCCACTCGATAAACGGCATATGGTACCAGCGTGGGCCACAGACTGTAAGCGACTAGAGGAAAGGCATGCGCCAGCAGTGAAACCAGCCAGGGCGGGCTGACGTAGTCATGGGTGAGCCATAAACAACCCTCGATGAACTGGTGAAAGGCAAAGAAGAACGGTATCATCGCCAATGGGAGCTCATTGCGCTGTTTGACCTGTTTGAGTGTTGCAGCGCCGCCGGCGGTCAGAATTGCGCTCGAAATAAAACTGGCTTCGGCTGAAAAGCACATCGTTAATCTTCCCAGATTTTTTCACCGGTGATGGCGCGGCAGACTTCCACGCCCGAGCGGAACGCGTCTTCATGAAAGCCGTATTTGAAGTACGAACCACAAAAATAGATCCGTCCGTTTTCATTCAGCCTGTGCAGCTTGGGTTGGGCTTCAATGGCGTGACGGTCGAAAATAGGGTGTTCGTACTCGTAGGTGCGCAGGATTTTCGCCGGGTCGACCCAGCCTCTGTCATTGACGGTGACAAAATAGTCTTTCTTCTCCGACACCTTCTGCAGTTTGTTCATATAGTAGCTGAAGGAGGATTTGATGGTCCCGCTGGCGTCTTTGTCAACCAGATAATTCCAACCGGCCCATAAGCTTCGCTTTTTTGGCATGATGCTCGAGTCGGTATGAAGAATGACGGTTGACGTGCTGTACCGGAACTGACCGAGCAGTTCCTGTTCCTGGGCGGTTGGCTCCGCCAGAATGCGCAGCGCCTGGTCTGCGTGGCAGGCGACGATGACATGGTCAAATGCGCCCGTTTGGCCTGTGTTGTCAGTGACTTCGACTTGATCGCCTTTCCTCGTGATCTGTGTTGCTGCACAGCCGGTACGGATCTTCTCCTTGAAGGGCGCAATCAACTTATCCCGGTATGACCGGCTGCCTTTGGCGACGGTGCTCCACCGTTTACGCCCAAAAATACCCTGGAATGCGCCGTGGTTGTCGAGAAACTCGATCATCGTCAGTGCCGGGTAATCGAGCATGTCCCGGTCGGGGATGGACCACACCACCGCGATGATGGGGATCAGGTAATTATTGAGGAAATCGTCACTGTAGCCCTTCTCTTTCACATATTCCGCGATGCTGTAGTTGTGATATTTTTCTTCCTGGTAGATTTCCGTGGCCTCTTTATAGAAGCGGCCGGTTTCGCTCAGCATTTTTCGGAACCGCCGGTCGAGCAGGTTTTTAAGGTTGGTCGGCAGGTAGGTCATCCCCTTGGTGTTATACTCCCAGCCGGCCGGGATGATCTTGAAGCTGAAACTCATCGGGGAGCGGATGGTTGCTACCTCCAACTCCTTGAGCAGGCGGTTGAACAGGGGGTAGTTGTCGTCATTGAAAATGACGAAGGCGGTGTCGCTGTACACCGTTTCGTCGCCATCCTGAATGGTTGCGGTGTTTGCGTGGCCGCCGATGCAATCGTTCTGCTCGTAGAAGGTCAGGTCGAATTTGTCATGCAGGAAATGGCCGCAGGCCATGCCTGCGGCGCCTGTGCCGATGACGGCAAGAGATGGTTGCTTCATGGTTTTTTTGTTTTTATCCTCATCATTATAATGTGCGATGTGCGATGTGCGGGCGTCTTTCGACCGCCTTAAACTATGTTGAGTCGTTGTCGTGATGGCAAATGACATCACGGCAAACAACCATACAGGATATCAGTGTTTTGAAAGCGATCAAATAATACTCGATCTGTTTGCCTCGTTCCAGTTTAGTCTTGATCTGTATGCGGGCGATGCATCTCCTGCACGGGCTCTTCCGTCATCGGTTTGCCTGCCTGATGTGCGGGCAGTTGCTGGCAAGGAAACGAATTGCTCCAAAGGTGTCTTTTGCGATGATGAATAAAAAAAAGCTTTTCTCTTCCTGCGTGAAAGCGTTCGATCGTTTGTTGTGCCTGCCGAAATGGACCGCATTCGACAAGGTTCTGGAGCGATCGGCCTCATGTTCGGATGATCTCTTTTTTATCCAGGTTGGAGCCAACGACGGTGTGATTCATGATCCTCTTTATCGGCACGTGGTTGAAAGCAAGTGGAGCGGAATACTGGTGGAGCCGGTCAGGTATTACTTTGACCGTTTGAAGAACAATTACCGGAGGAATGAGAACCTGATCTTTGAGAACGTTGCGATTTCCGATAAAGATGAGGTGAGAGAGTTTTACCGAATCAAGGAGGGGCAGGATCATCTGCCGGCGTGGAGCAAAGGGCTGGGTTCTTTTTATCTCGATGTGTTACTGAAGCACAAGTGGGCGATACCGGATATCGAGCAGCATATCGTCAACGAAAAAGTCCAATGTCGCTCTTTTGCTTCGCTGCTGAAGGCGCACCATGTCGAAAAGGTCGATCTGCTGCTGGTCGATACCGAAGGCTACGATTTCGAAATACTCAAGCAGATTGATTTTAACCAGCTCAAGCCGACCACCATTGTGTACGAGCACAAACACCTGTCGAGAGAAAGCAGGAAAAACTGTGAGGCCCTTCTCAAAGGTCAAGGATACCGCTTGACCCGACACTTTAGCAACACAATGGCTGGTTTGTGATGAGCGTGTGCTTGCTCGGGCGAGGGGAATGGCGGGTTTACTGAATTCGGGGCTGCTCAGCAATGAGCAATTCGGTATTTGGCGTCGAGGTGCAGAGTAGCAATTCTAAATGTGGCCGATTAATTCGGCGTAGGTTGGGTAGAGCGGCAGTGAAACCCAACAGTTAGACTCGTACCGATGCTGGTATGTTGGGTTTCGTGCCTCAACCACAACCTACGATAGGCCGCCAACAAGCGATGATGAGAATTGCTGGGTGGAGAGGTAGATGCTTGACCTAAATTAGGAAAACATTATATTATAATGAACAGCTGTAAAGTTGGTGCTGCTATGTTGTTGGTGGCTGGCTCGCTTATGAGTTCGGTTTGTTTGGTGAAAAGTCGGTAAATTCGTTAAATCTTAGTACGTTGCTAGGGATTTGGCCGCTGAGAAATTTCCTGCCGGGGGTATTAATTTGCTCTTTCTTCGGTCTGGTCGATGTGCTAGAGTGGGGGTTCCAACTCAACGTCTCTTTCCGCATCGTATCGGCGACGAATCGATTCCCATGAGCGGTATACGTTGGAGAGGAAGAGTGTTCGCTCCGATCGGTTTATCCTTCGGGGCCGATTTGATAGATCGACAAAAATGAACGTAATAAAGAAGAGGGGAACGAGATGAAAAAAATAGTGAAAAGTGGACTTTTTGCATTGTTCGCTTTGATGGCGGCTGTCTTGCCGACCCGCGCCATCTGGGCGCACGGCGGAGCGGCTGTCGATGTCGACACATGCCGGATACCGGTGGCTGGTTACTGGGTGCATTTCACCGGCTATACACCCCAGCTGACGGCCGATAGAGAATATTGCAATTCGATTCCCAACGTCGGCAAGACGAACCTTGTGTTCGATTATGAAGGCAAGAAACTGCGGAAGATGACCGTGGAATTCGAGATCACCAAAGAACCGGAAGGGACGCGGATTTATTATCAGGAACCCAAGGCGCATAAAACCGGTTCGATCAATGCCGTCATCGATTTCAACAAGCACGGCCCGGGCAAATATCTGGCGCATGTGACGCTGGTCAATGAAGGCAAAAGGACGGATGCGCACATCCCGTTTACTGTTGGCGGTGGCGGGGTCGTGGGTGGCAATACCACTCTGATCATTGCACTCGTGGTAATTGGTGCCCTGGTCGGCCTTTATTTTCTGAGTCCTGCTTTCAAGAAAAAAGTGAACAGCATGTTAGGCGGCGGCGGTGGAGAAGCTGCTGAATGAAGGTGCGGGAGTGTTCAGTTTAGCCCCGTGAAGCCTTTTCCCCACTCTTTGACCCGCGCAGTGGGAAAGGAGTGGGGGTGTTCAAGGTTGAAAAATCACAAATAACAATATCTAGGTAATAAAGATGCGTATACGTTCTTTAGGCCTCCTTTTAAACGCTGCCATATTCGGCCTGTTTTTCGCATCGCCTGCGGTGATGTCGCAAGTGGATCTTCCCGACAGCGTGCGGGTTGACATGGGAGAAGTCGAGCCGGTTTGTGACACGGATTTGGCTGCCGCACGGCCCGAGCAGGAAATTGAAGGTGTGAAAATTCAGGAATCGCGCCGCTGCAGTCCGGATGACCCGGCAACGATCGCCGCGCTGGTCAAGGGAACCAACAATGTGGCCATGAGCACTTTGATGGATACATTTCTGGCCGCCGATACGGTCACCAAAGAAAATGACGTCGACGGTGACGGCGACCCCGATCACATCATCATCAAGCTGGAGGTCATCGAGCTGAACGGTCATTCCCCGGACTTCGAGGGTGTCGTTCCGACTTTTGACATTGCGCCGGGTATCCAACCCGGCATGTGGGTGTTTGCGCCCAAGACCCGAGGCATGTCAACCAAGAGTTTTGCCAGCATCGAAGCGAATCCATTGCTGCGTGCACCGTCGCCGGTTATCCGTGTCGAGGAGGGCGACGTTGTATGGATCGTCCTGGAAAACACGCACTATTTTCCTCATACGATCCATTTGCATGGTGTCGACCATCCTTTTGTCGATGGCGGGGGAGACGGCAATGACGGTGTTCCACAGACCAGCGAGTCGTTCGTTATGCCCGGTGAGAGCCGAACCTATGAAATCAAGCCGCGGCATGCAGGAACCATGGCCTACCATTGCCACGTGCAGACCCACGTTCACCTTGCAATGGGATTGGTCGGCATGTTCATTGTCGAGGAGAATCGCCCCAACAATTGGGTTCAGACGCTGAACATCGGCGCCGGGCACGTTCGTCATCCATCAGTCGCGGTGCTGGAGGATTATGATCAGGAATACGATCTGCACTATCATGCGATGGATAAAGAGCTGCACAGCATCATTCAGGACTCCAATGATCCCCGCCTGATCGCAAACCAGATGAACCAAGTGTATGACATCACCGATTCGACTGAAGATTACTTCACGTTGAACGGACGCTCCTTCCCCTATACGCTGCGCGAATCGTTGATTACGGTCGAGCCGAATCAGAATACGAAGCTCAGGGTCTTCAACAGTTCGGGCGAGCACCTGGTGTTGCATACACATGGACACAAAGCGACGATCACCCATTACGATGGCGTCGAGCATAATGAATCGGCCCAAATTACCCGTGATACCTATGCCTTGGCGCCCGCTCAAAGGAATGATCTGAAGCTGAGCACGGTCAATGACGGCCTGCATGCCTACGGCGAGGGCGTTTGGGTCTACCATGATCATAGGGAAAAAGGCATTACGAATGACGGAATGAATTTAGGAGGCAACGTCGGTGCGATCGTGTACAAGTCCTACCTTACCGAGGATGGGCTGCCGAAAGTTCAGGGCATCGATATTACGCGCTATTTTACAAAGGCGTTTCACCAAAGAAAATTTCCGGTGTGGCAGGATGCTGATGAATGGAACAGCCTCGGAGGGTTGGTTGAGCAGGAAACAGCTGCTGAAACAACTCAAGCGAAAGGTGCTGCTGTTGCCGTGCCGCAGAGTGGGAATGCCTTCCGGAATTTTGTCGTCGGACTGCTGCTTGGCATAGTCATCTATCTGTTGATCGTACACAGGCAGCGCGTGGAAAAAATTGCCTATCAAGCGGTTGCCCTCATCAAGGGGTCGAAAGGGGGTGAAAATGGCTAAGTATGTACTGTTTGTTGTTGTATTGGCACTTGCGGGCAGCGGACTCAGCTTTGCGGCAACGGGTGAAATCGTCGATCATGATGCGATGTTGATGGACCATGGCGGTGGCCATTTGATGGACATGGGGGGCGGTATGGTCATGGGACAAAATGTCGATGCTCTCCCCGGCAGCTGCGATGAAATATCTGATGATGTCGAGATCACGGTTCATGCAGGGCATAAGTTCGCCAAGCCGTTCCCGGGGCGGATGTTTGCTTTTGACAAGCAGCAGTGGCATATGAAGCCGTGCACGCGATTGACGATCCATTTCATCAATGAGGATAACGTGCGGCATCAATGGATGATGCACGGCCTGCCGAAATATCTATACAAAAGTGGTATGTTTCATCTGGAAGTGACCGGGCCGGGCAAGATATCAGGCACGATCATTCTGCCGGCGAAAGACGAGACCTATCTGGTTCACTGTGATATCGCGCAGCACATGGAGAAAGGCATGAAAGCGCAGTTGGTCGTCGGCAAAGGAAGCACCGACCTGCCCAGTATTCCCGGTCTGACGCCGTTTGCTTTCTCGGATTCCTATGAGGGGCTGGAAGAGCAGAAGGCAGCGGCGGCACCGCAGCCGCAGGCAATAGAGAAAGCGAAGCCTGCGGCGCCGCAGGCTGAAGTGTCTGGTTCCTTGGTCTCCGGTATGCTGGTGATCGGTTTGGCCTTCGGGTTGCTGGCTGCGCCTTTTCTGGCCAACTATTTTAAGGGAATGACAGCTGCGGAGATTGCAAGTCATATCTACGGATTGGCCAGGACCTTGGTGACAAAGGGATTGCAGTGGATCCACTGGTTGATTCAGTTGCTTTACTCACAAACCAGGAAGTATCCGCCTGGGAAGTAATTTCTTCTTGTCGATACCTTCCTGTCGGGAGGAAGGTATCGAGTTCTTCGTTCGTTCGTCAACGCAGTGGGTTTGTTTCCGGCTTTTGAGCTTCGCCTGTTGCGTTGTCTGCCCGGATAACGGGCTTCGATTCCTTGCTTTAGTTCTAATCTCCTCCCAATCTCGCCGCCTCCGCGCGTCGTCCAACCGAGCAGGATAATTTGGCCCTTTTCTTAGTTTTTCGTTCTCCCGACAATGGAAGCCTGTACGTGCTTCCGGTCCTCTTCGCCAAAAAAACGTGGACACGATTGATTCTTCAGTAGGTGCGTGGGGGCTGTTTGTCAGCGCGTTTGTTTCCGCAACGATCGCGCCCGGAGGGTCCGAGGCAGTTCTAGCTTTTCTGGTCGCGCAGGCTGAAATGCCACCCGGCCTGCTGCTCATGATTGCAACAGCAGGCAATACATTAGGTGCTTTGACAACATGGCTGTTGGGCGGTCTCGCCGCGATCGGTTGGCGGACGGAGACTGTTGACCGGCCGCGCAGCGAAAAAGCCGTTGCCAGTGTTCGTCGGTGGGGTGTCCCTATTTTACTGTTCTCATGGCTGCCGATTGTCGGTGATGGGTTGTGCTTTGCCGGCGGCTGGTTGAAATTGCCTTTCCTAAGATCGTTGGTTGCGATCGTAATAGGCAAGGCCTTGCGTTATGCGGTTGTTGTCTTTGCATTTAATTAGGCGATGGTTGATGTTAAACTGCGCTTATTCAATCACAAGGGAATGAGTCACTCATGTTAAAGCATCGGCCTGCAGGCGTGGCAGTGATGAAATACGTTTCACGCAATCACTTTATTGTGTTTATGACCTTGGCTTGCATTGGATTGCGTTTCGTGTTGGGCGTTGATCTGGCTCCGGCGATTCAAACGGCTCTTGGTGTCTTTGCCTGGATCGTGTTGATCGGTTTGCTGCTCAATGAAACGAATGCGGTTCGCTTTCAAGTCGCACTGGCGGTTTTTTGCGCAACGGTCGGCCAGTCTTTCGTTCCGGCAGTGATTGATGGCGGCAGTTCGGGTTTTGCTGCGGTATCGGCTTTCGACCCGCCCCATTACGGGTTGATATACCTGGCGCTTGTGTCACTCTGGCGCTCGGCGTCGCTGCGCCGTTTTCGTTGGGGGCTGGCCGCTTTGGTGTTGTTGCTGAGTACGACCTGGTCCATCTGGGATGTGAATTATGCCGGAGAGGCAAGCATCGTCGGCGTCTCGCTGTTTTTTGCCTTTCTTCTTGTCGAGTCCTTTTTTATCATGTCCTGCCTGGAAATGGTTGTTTCCTGGCTGGGTGCCCGTCGGGCACTCGTTTTCAGCTCCTTGTCGGTGTGGATGCGGCAATTCTTCAGAGTTTGTCCTCGAGATCTTGTTGTCGCGAGCGTGACGTTTCTCTCTGTTGCGCTTTGCCTGTATCTGGATGCCGATGCGACATTGGAGCGCCAATATGCCCTTGGTATTTGTGCCTGGACCTTGCTGATTGCGCTCTTGTTGGGAGAGACGCCTGCTGTTCGGGTGCAGGTCGTAATCGCTATTATATTCGCGACCATTGGAGAGCATTTCGCTTCTCCTTTTATGGGGGGCTATATCTACCGCTTCGAGAATGTGCCGGCCTATGTGCCGCCCGGGCATGGCATGGTTTATCTGACGGCGGTTGCGTTGGCGCGTTCCGGTTTTTTCCAACGCTATCGGAAGCACATCACCGTTTTCGTTCTGACGGTGGGAAGTACCTGGTCGCTTTGGGGCGTAACCCTGGCGGAGCGAGGCGATGCCGTCGGCGCGCTGTTGTTCTGCGTTTTTTTCGTGTTCGTGTTTTTGGGGCGGTCTCCCCTGGTCTATCTGGCAGCGTTTTTTATAACGACCTGGCTGGAGGTAATAGGCACCTACTATGGCACTTGGCGCTGGGTCGTGATCGACCCGGTATTGGGGCTTCCTCAGGGCAACCCACCCAGCGGAGTCGCTGCTTGGTATTGTTTGGTGGATGCAGTGGCATTGGGAGGAGCGCCGCATCTGTTGCGCGCAACCGAGAGTATTGGCGCTTGGTTGCGTGCGGCCTATTCGAAAAAGCTGGTTTTGGAAAACGTGGCGGCTGACGAGTAGGGGTGAATCGATGGCACTGAGCTTATTTGAGATACAGCGGCATGTGGGCGGCCGGTTGGAGGGCGATGCCGATACAATGATTTCTGGCGTCAATTCGTTGGAATTGGCTGGCAGCGGCGAGATCTCCTTTGCCGAGAGCGAACGCTATCTGGAGCGCGCCCGCCGGAGCGATGCATCCGCCTTGATCGTGCCTGTCGGTTTCCCCGAGGCTGGGAGCAGCAACTGGCTGCGTGTCGACGATCCTCGCCGGGCGTTCATTGCGGTTATGATGCTTTTCGATGAGTCGGAAGAACGTGTCAGCTTCGGCATCCACCCGATGGCGGTAATCGCGGAGCGAGACGTCAGCTTCGGTGAGCGGGTCGCGATCGCCGAATGTGCGGTCATTCGAAGCGATGTGCGAATTGGGGCGGGAACCAGTATTGAGTCAGGTGTTCATATCGGTCGGGGCGTGACGATCGGGTGCGATTGCAGGATCGGTCCGAATGCTGTGCTCATGCCGAAGGTGGTCATCGGCGATCGCGTCGTTATCCACGCCGGCACCGTTATCGGCGGGGATGGCTTCGGTTATGTCTGGTCTGGCGACCGGCAAAAAAAAATTCCTCAGTTGGGGACGGTTCAGATTGACGATGATGTGGAGATTGGATGCAATGTGTGCATCGATCGGGCAACATTCGGATTGACCCGGGTTCGGCGTGGCGCAAAGATCGATAACCTGGTTCAGATCGCACATAATAATGATATTGGAGAGCACAGTATATTGGTTTCCCAGGTCGGGCTGTCAGGGAGCGTGACCCTCGGAAAGCGGGTGACGCTGGCCGGTCAGGTTGGTGTTGCCGACCATGTTGCCATTGGCGATGGCGCGACGGCAGCCGCCAGAACTGGTGTGTCGAAGGATATCAAAAGCGGCCAGATCGTTTGGGGCGCGCCCAACAGGCCGATAAATCAGGTGATGCGTGAGTTGGCCTGTCTGGCCCGGTTGCCGCGCCTGTTCGGTCAGGTGCGCACTTTAGCGGCCCGGCTGAGCGAGTTGGAAAAGAAGGTTGATGGGGAGTGATGTCGCTTCTAAAAAAACCGGCATGCCACAGCCGTCGAGCGGGCCTAAACAGGAACGTCCCCGGCGGGGGGGGTGCCGGGGACGTTTTTTGACGGTATCTCCAGCTTCTACTCTGGGCTCAGGCAGTGCCCCCCCGCTTTTCGAGAAGTTACGAATCTGTTCTGAAATGGCGAATACGGCTACCCTTCAAAGAAGGGTTGATCGCCTATTCGTAGTCGAATCCGGATACGGTCCAATTCCCATAATCGGTTTCGTCCCCGCCGAAGTACTTGATCTGGCAGATGTATCTTTTGTCCTTTTGCACTTCGGACGGACTCAAGAGATCGAACCGAGACCGAACCATGTAGGAATAATCGCCCAGAGCCCAGGCGTTATGCTCTGTTTTCGATATTTGCGTGGAATCGTCGAGGTCGTAGTGCTCCTGGAGATAGGTATTGCAATGAGCCAGGGCCAGCCTGGTTTTCTCGTTGTCAACGACGCCGGGTTGGCGAACGTCATCGGTTTCTTCCACGAGCAGGTCAGAGTTGACCATCTTCAGAACGAACGGTGTGACGGCTTTGTTCTGAAATACATATAATCCGGCGACGAATACGAGCAGTAAAAGAAATGAGAGTTGAGATTTTTTCATGGGTTCCTCTGGGGGGTTGGTTAAACTTGGTGCGCGGTGGGGCTATTACGTTATAATGCACCTTGTGCGCGGCGACCCTATTGATTGGGCGTTGGGCGGTACAGCGCAGTAGTCAACTATGACATTCAATTGCAGCGTTTGTTCTCTTTTTTGTTGTCCTGCGCTTTGCCATGTCGTCGACGCATGTGCTTAACCGTTGCATTTTACTCTATCTTTAACACGATCAAAATATCCGATTAGGAGGAGGGGATCTATGAGTCCGGTCACTCAGGCCATTGCTGGCCTTGTTGTTGTTATCATCATTGGGTTCATCATCGTCGGGATGTCGGAGCAGTCGCCCGAAGAGCAGATGGCGCAGGCATTTCTCCGTTCCGGCAGTATGCTGAATCAGTACGCCCATGAAAAATGCAGGGAAGCGGTCGAGAAGGAGGTCAAAACAAACATTTTCTCCCCCACTGACTCGTCCAGCGATCAGGAGACTTTTGTCAGCCTCACCTGGACGGGCGTGCAAGGAAAATTCGACAAGGCTACATGCAAATATGTGAAAACGAAAGGCATTGTTTCATTGGTGGTGAATGGGAAAACAATTATTGCGAAAGAGTGAGCCAAAAGCGCTTGACATGCTTTGTTCAGGTGATAGACTGATCAAATCCTAAAGGACAATAGGTGATTCCGTATCCGTAATGGTCGGTGAGGAATCAGCTCTAGGGACTCATTCCAAGAGCTTCAAACCAAAGAAAACAAATGAGGGTTTGAAGTGAATATAAACGTTTGGAGGTATTTAACATGGCTGC
>DEII01000231.1 GCA_002352385.1 Methylococcaceae bacterium UBA2778
GCTTAAGTAAGTGCCATTCGGGGCTGATCCCCTGTTTAGAGGCTCTAAATGATCCAACCCTGGATCATATCGAGGCATCGTGCCGCTCGGCGGCCAATCGTTTCAGAGCGACCCGGTCGACCTTTCCGGTGGGGTTCAACGGCATGTCCTCCAATACTTCAATTTCTTCGGGCGCCTTGTAGCCGATGCGAGCGCGGGCGAACCGAATGAGCTCCTGGCTGCTGGGCCGTGTCACGCCGGGTCGCAGCGAAATGTATGCGCGTACGTTCTCTCACCATGAATGAGGTTGTGGACTCCGACGACGCCGACGTTGTCCACCGCCGGGTGTTCGAGCAAGGCCTCTTCGACCTCCTGGGGGCAGATGTTGGAACCGTCGTGTACGATAATCTGTTTCTTTCGTCCGCAAAACCAAAGATAACCGTCTTCATCGGCCCGCATGATGTCACCGGTGTCGAGCCACCCATCCTCCAACGTGTCCTTGGTCGCCTGTGGATTGTCCCAATAGCCAATCATCTCGGAAGGACCTTTCACCCATAGACGGCCCTTCTTGCCAATCGGCAATTCCCGGCGATCGTCATCGCGTATGGAAAGCTGGTAGCCGGCGCAAGCCGACCCCACCGATCCCAATTTGTTCAATCCGGAGGGTGGATTGGCGTTTGAGATACCGAACTCGGTCATCCCGTAGATTTCGTCAATGGGAAAACCGGCGACGTCGGTGAATTCCCGCTCGAGCTCAGCGGAAACCTTGTCTCCTCCCGAGATGCAGAGCCGAATCGAGTGAAAGTCATCCGGCTGAGCGTTATGGTCCCGGACCAAGGCAATAAGGGCCGCCGGAAGCATCATCAGAACAGTCGGGCGGGTGTTGCGCAACAACGGGAGCAGTTCGTCGCCATCGAAGGTGCTAGCAACATCGACGCGCGCGCCAACGGCAAGACCCGACGTGCGAAATCGATGAGCCCGGCAGCAGGATATCATCCGGCGTCAAGTCCAGGCTGGCGATAGTCGTCGCCAGCATCCAGCCGAAGGTTTCCGCGCTGTGCGTAACGCCTTTCGGTTTGCCGGTGCTGCCGGAGGTAAAAAAGATGTAGGCGGGCGCCTTCCGGTCCGGCGGAGTCAGCTCGATCCGGTGCTCCGGCGTCCGGATCAGGTCTTCAAAGCGTGTCGCTTCCCCCATGGATCCGCCATAAGCGATCAATCCAAGCGGCAGTTGGCCGCCAAGCCGGCTGGCGGCGATATCTCCGGCACGCTCTGCATGGGCAAAGAGAATCGAAGCCTTGCTGAGGCCCAATGCGTAGTCAATCTCCGGCGACATATAGCGATAGTTCAGCGGTGTCGCAACGAACCCTGCCTTGATGCAGGCCAGGTAGTGTATTACCAAGGCAGCGCGATTCGGCATGAGCGAGGCCACCCGGTCGCCGGCGTTCAACCCGATACCCAGCAGATTGGTCGCCAGGTTGTCGCTTGTTTGATCAAGCTGTCGCCAAGTCCAGCGGGTCTCGTCGGAAACCAGCGCGAGAGCATCCGGTTTGCGTTCAAGCCCGCATTGAAGAACCTGAAAAAGATCGATTGGTTTGTTAAGGGGTGTTCCTTCAAGTGGCATGTTTCTGTCCTCGTCTTGAGCGTTTAGGGGCGATGCGTTCTAACTCCAGTCCGGCCCCGATATAGACCAGCGTGGGCGTCGAATGCGGCTCATTTCGCTCCCGCCCGCTGGATAATACGCACGACTTGCGCATAGGTGTCGACCTCGACCACGTCGCCCGTATGGATGGTCGAGGTGGCCGATTTGGTACCGATCAGGGTGGGCTTGCGCAGTTCCCGGGCGATGATGGCCGCGTGGCAGGCAATGCCTCCATCGTCGGTGACAATCGCTCCGCACCGCCTCAAAAGCGGCATCAAAGCAGGACTCGACTGAATCGAAACCAGAACTTCTCCTTCCTCGAAGGTTTGGCCGACGGCGTCCGGGCTAAGCACGACGCGGGCACGACCCTGGTATATGCCGGGCCAGGCCGCCTGTCCGTACAGCTGGTTGTCATCCGACCGCTGCACGATCTGTCGTTGCTTCGCGAGGCGCATCAGCAGATACCCGGTTTGAGACACGAAACGGACCTGGTCGTCCCCATCGATTGTCTGGAATACGAAGCGGCGGCCTGCGCGAGCGTCTTCCAATCGTGACTCCAACGTGTCGCGATCGAGCGCCCCTCGGCGTAACTCGCTCCAGGTTACGACGTGGGGTGCTTCCTCGGGTGCCGAAAAGCCAAGGGCTTTCGTCACGCTGATGACCATCGGATCGATGATCCGCCGTTCGATCGAAGGATAGAGCGTACGCGCCCGAAGCTCCTCTGCCAGCGAGCGAACCTCTGAGTCTTCGATACCGTCCCGTTCGCAGACGATAAGGACCCAGTGCGGAAAGACAGTGGTGTGCTGGGCGACGTCGGCAAAAAAGTCGGCGGCATCATCCAGGGTACGGAACCCCTCGGCTCCCTGTTCGATTCTAGCTTCTGTATCGCGATAAAGCGCATGTCCCTGTTTAAGAATCTGGATAAGTCGCGCCCGGTCGTGTTGAAACAGATCCACCACACGTTGAAGACATGCGTCCATGGCTTGCCGGGCAAAGAATAGATTCGCCATGCCGGCATCATCCTGAATTGCGAGCGCCCGGTCAACGTAGACTCCAAGGCTTTTTTCCGCATGTCTGGAGTCGAACCAATGTGTCGAAATGGAAACCTCGATGAGCGATTGCGGCCGGCGGACCACCGGTTGCCATTCATCGGCGGCTTCGATCACCGACTCTCGATACTCCTCGGCCAGCGTCGTAATAGGCCGGGCCTGCAACACCTGAAACAGTCCGTCCTCGAGTGCCCATTCAGTATCAACCGGGTGGCCGTAATGGTCTTGAATGCGTGAGAGCAGCTTGGCGTACTCGATTACCTGTGGATCGTTGAGCTTCCGTTTGCTGCCACGATCATCCAATTCACGCCAAACCGCATTGGATTCGTCCTTCTCGACGAACAGCCCTTCGCGCTGTGCGCCGACGGTGCACTCGAAAATCGTGTCGCTGCCCCGCTCGACAACATACTGGTCCGGAACGATCCTGCCCGAAACAATCGCTTCGCCGAGACCAAGACAGGCTTCGACCAGCTGGATATTGGGCTCCTGGGTGACCGGATGAACCGAAAATCCGATGCCCGAGACGTCGCTGGCGACCATCTGCTGCACGACGACGGCCACCGCGAATTGGCCCGCGCCGTAACCGTGGGCGGCGCCGTAAGTCAAGGCGGATGGGCTGAACATCGACATCCAGCAATCGCGGATTCGATCGACGATGTGTTCAGAAGAAACGTCCAGATAGGTCTCCAACTGTCCGGCCCAGGCGCTGGTGCCGCTATCCTCGCAGGTCGCACTCGAGCGAACCGAAACGCGTCGGGCTCCGAGCTCGGCGACGGCCTCCTCGACAGCGCTGGCCACTTCGTCCGGCACTCGAACGCGACCCAGGAGCCTCGCAATTTCCGCAGCCGTCTGTGATGCCTCGATCCTACCCAAGTCAAGCTCGTGCACCAGTTCGTTGACGTACCGCAGATGATCGCCGGCTCGTATAAACCTCTCGAACGCGGCACTGGCGACAACGAAACCGGGCGGAACCGGCACCGCTGCCTGCATCAATTCGCCCAGCGAAGATCCTTTTCCATCAGCCACCGCAACGTGGGACGAGTCCAGATCGGAAAGTGCGTAGGTTAATTGGTGGGTCATCGGCGAATCACCTGACTGGGAGCATAATGCCTAATCCCGGATGATCACTGCCTTGCGCAGACATTGATCCCGAAGCTATCGGATCAAGCTGTCGACGCAGCGACGGCCGCCGCGACAGCAACCCCGATGCCCGACCCATCCTTGGCATGGGTCAGCTCGATCTTTCCTGCGGCATCGGCGTGCAGACCTTTGAGGGTGTCGATGATGCGCTGCCTGAAGTGCGGGTGTTTTTCGTAAAGTGAGCCGTCGATGGCGATCGTGTGTCTGCGTGAAAGCCCAGGATCCATCCAGGTGACGATCGCCGAGATGGCCGCAGCAGCCAGGCGCGCGGCACGCGTGGAGACGATGCGGCACACCGCAGCCACGGCCACACGGTCGTCATACGATGACTCGAACAGCCCCATCTCCTCCAGACACTCCTTGATTTTCGTGAAGTCGTCTGATCGATCGGATTCGGCGAGGGATATATGCCTGGTCTCGAAATCCCCGGCGCTCAGCCGGGCGCTGCTGTTTACAAACAGGCAGCCATCCTCGATCATCCGATCAAGAATCAACCGGGCGATCTCTCCCAAATACATGCCGGAAATCATCTTCTCCATTCGCTGCCTGCCGGGGTTGTTTGTCGAGCGATCGAGCTGGCAATCGTAATCGGTCACACGCAGTGTGCCGAAATCACCCCACTCGATATTGATGATCATGTACTCGCCGCTTTCCACGGCGGGCTTCATCTTTTTGATGTTGGAGATTTTTTCGCGATAGCAGGCATTGGTTCCCGTGCCGAAAATGATGCCGACGTCGCAGTCGGGGTCTTCATACGACTTTGCCTCGAGCGTCCCCACCGTATCGTTGGCCAGTGCGGTTATTTCGATGCTGCTCAGGCCCGCTTGCCGTAACGCCTTCGACAGCAGCATTACCACATCGGCCCCCTCCACGCCCGAAGCGCTGAACCCCTTGGTCCATTTGATCAGCGTGCCGGCGGCAATACCGGACTGATCGATGGGAAACGAAAAGGTGAAGCCGAGGTGGATCTTCTCATCGACGGCGATCCGATTGTCGCCGAGAAACTGCTCGATCGACCGGGCGATGAAGCCGAACAGTTCGTCGCCGGTGCCGTGCATGGCCTCTTCCGGGATGACATATTTCCCTATGGGATCGATGCGAACTTTGCCGCCGCCAAGAAGATCGACCCGCAGTACTCTGAAATTGGTTCCGCCCAGATCCAGGGCGATAAACCGGCCGCGCTCGCGGCCGCTGGCTCGATCGATGAATATCGGCAGCATTTTGAGCGAACTCTGCTCGTCCGACAGCCCCCGTTCCATCTCTTCCTGGAACGCTCGCCTTACCTCTTTGAGTTCTTCGTCGGTCAGCTCGAATGACTTCTCGAGCGCCTCGATAGAGCGTCGTGCAGCACTCATCGGTCAACCGATCTCCAGCCGGCTCGAGAAAACGACGAGCCATGTAGGTTGGGCAAAGCACAGCGTGCCCAACGGTTGCGGGGCCAATGTTGGGCACGGCCTGTCGGCCTTTGCCCAACCTACATATTTCATGAAGGCGTCCTCTTTACCCATGGATTACCCCTAGCCGGCCTCCTCCCACCATTCCGGATCAAGACAACGACGAGCCTTTCAGAATCAGGCTGCGTCCGGTCATTTGCTCCGGCTGCGGCAAGCCGAGCAGATCGAGCACGGTCGGCGCCACATCGGCCAATCCCTGCCCCGTCCCCAACCGCACATCGCCTTCGCCCATCAGCAAGAACGGTACCGGATAGGCGGTATGCTGTGTATGCGGCTGCCCGGTCATCGGATCCACCATCTCGTCGCAGTTGCCGTGATCCGCTGTCAGCAGAACACGCCAGCCGCGTTGAAGCGCGGCATCGATAACCCGGTGGCCCTGCAGGTCGAGCGTCTCGACCGCGCTGATGACCGCATCGCGAATCGCGGTATGCCCGACCATGTCGCCGTTGGCGAAGTTGACCAGAATAAAGGCGTACTCATCGCAGTTGATGGCGTCGACCACCCGGCCGGCAACCTCCGGTGCGCTCATCTCCGGCTGCAGATCGTAAGTTGCAACATCCGGCGACGGTATGGTGAGTCGTTCTTCACCGGGATAGGGCATTTCGATGCCGCCATTGAAAAAGTAGGTGACGTGAGGATATTTCTCGCCTTCGGAACAGTGAAACTGTTTGAGGCCGGCGTTGCTGATCACCTCCGCCAGAACCTGCTCCGGAATGATCGGCGGGAACAGCACGGGAAAAGGAAAACGGGCGTCGTATTCGGTCATCGTCACCACCCGCCGGGTACCGGTCCCGCCGCGGTCGAACTCTCCAAAATCTTCGAGACCGAAGGCGGCGACCATCTGCCGTGCGCGGTCGCTGCGGAAATTGAAAAACAGCACCGGCTCGTCCGCTGCGATCCCCCGATAGTCCTGGATAACGGCCGGCTGCATGAATTCGTCGTTTTCGCCCCGCTGGTAAGCCGCTTCGATCGCTTCCCTTGCGCTCTGCGCCGGCATCCCCTGCCCCAGCATCAACGCCATCCAGGCTTTATGAGTCCGGTCCCAATTGGCTGCCCGATCCATGGCATAATAGCGGCCGCTGACCGTAGCGATCACTCCCTCACCCAACCGTTCCAGCTCCTTTTCCAGCGCATCCGCATAAAGCAGAGCGGAGCGCGGGGCAGTATCCCGGCCATCCGTGATCAGGTGAATCACTGGCTCGACACCGGCCTGGATGATCAGGGGCAGCAACTCCATCAGGTGTTCGATATGAGAATGAACGCCGCCATCCGATACTAGGCCGACCAGATGCAGGCGTTTGGCACCCTGAAGCATCTCCTGCCAAGCGGTTTTTTCAGCGAGACTGCCGTCTTGGAGGGCCTCGGCGATCCGGATCAGATCCTGCTCCAGAATACGCCCGGAACCCAAGGTCAGGTGCCCGACCTCGGAGTTGCCGAATTGACCGTCCGGCAAACCCACCGCTCTCCCGGACGCCTCCAGTGCGCTGTGCGGCCAGGCGGAAAAATAGTGATCCAGATGCGGCGTGCGGGCCAAGGCCCAGCCATTGTGCGCCCGGTTCGGATTGAGACCGAAGCCGTCGAAGATGATCAGCAGGACTGGTTTTGTTTTCATTGTCATTGAGGTCAAAAGCAGCAGTTCGTATGTTAGGAAAGGAAGAGTCGCCAGGAGGGCCGTGGCGGCCGCCCACGTCCCCCGGTTAGGCAGGTTCAGGCGGTGAGGATGAATCGCAAACTTCTTATTATACCGGCTTCGGTTTCATCGTGACAGATTCGCATTGAGGGCGCACCACTCGGCGCTCGCCGCTCAGCTTGCCGTTTTCGCTTTCTCAACCCGAACCGCCATACCCGGCTTGACCTTCTGCATCCCCTCGGTGATCACCCGTTCCCCTTTTTTCACTCCTTTGCGAATCACCCACTGCTGCTTGTAGGATGTGTCGACCTCCACCACCCGGCTCTCGACCTTGTTCTCCTTGCCGACGACAAAGACATGCGTGCCGGCCTGAGTTTCGACCAGCGCCTGACCGGGAATCAGCAGCGCATCCGGGTCTTCGCCCAGAAACAGCCGAACCTGAGCATATTGCCCTGGAATCAAATCGATGTTCATCGGCCGCTCCCGGACTTTGGGAACAATCGCCCGAACGAGAACGGAACCGGTCGACGGGTCGACTTGAGCGCTGATGAAATCGACCGTTCCCCGGTGCGGATAGACGCTGCCGTCCGGCAGCAGCACTTCGACCGTCAGCTGCCCCACCCCCTCTTTCCGGCCGGCCGCCGAACGATGGCGTTCCAGCAGTTGGATGTCGAACATTTTGTTGCGGCTGATACTGAATATCACATAGATCGGATCGGTCTGCACCAGGGTGGTCAGCACATCCTTTTGTTTCTGCACCAAGGCGCCTACATTGACTCGGGTCTGCTGTATCTTCGCATCGAAGGGCGCGGTAATCCGGGTAAAGCTCAGATCGAGTCTGGCATTCTCGATACTGGCCTTGTCGGCGTCGGTCTTTGCTTTCATCTCCAGCGACCTGGCACGTGTACCCTCCGCTTTCTCCTTCGATGCCGCACCCACTTTCGCCATTATTGCATAGCGCTGGCTTTCACTTTTCCAGAAAGCCAGACTGGCCTGACCGCGCTCCAGCTGCGCAGTGAGCTCGTCCAGCTTTGCCTGATAGGGACGTGGATCGATCAGATAGAGCGGCTGCCCTTCCTTCACATAATCGCCTTCGGTGAAATAGCGTTTGAAAATATAACCCGAAACGCGCGGAATGATATCGACGACCCGGATCGCCTTGAGGGTTCCCGGGAATTCCATCACGATGGGAATACTCTGCTGTCTCACTTCGGCCACCTCGACTAGCGGCGGTTTCGGTGCCGCCGGTTTGTCGGATGAACTGCATGCCGACAGCAGCACCATTAGATGAACACCCATCAGCAGCAGCCCTATGGGCCCGTTCAACCTGTTTATGCGCATCGTTGGTCTCATTGAACTCTGTTTCTTACCGATCATTCCCCCTCGCATTTCTTCAACCCCCTGCGCTGTCCGTTGTCTCGACCTTATGGTCATCGGCCTGAGTGGACCAGCCCTCCCGCATCCTCTCAATGACATAATAAAAGATCGGCACCATGATAATCAGCAGGGTGGCCACCGTGAGCCCCCCGACCACCGCAGTACCAAGCGAGCGCCTGGCGTTCGCTCCCGCTCCCGTCGCGATGGCCAGCGGCATCAGACCGATGATGAAAGCCAGCGCGGTCATCAGAATCGGCCGCAGGCGTATGCGCGCGGCGGCCATTGCGGCTTCCAGGATGCTGTCACCCTGCTCGCGACGCTCCTTGGCGAACTCCACGATCAGGATCGAGTTTTTCGCCACCAGGCCGATCAGCATCACCAGCCCGATCTGTCCATACACATCCAGATTCATGTCGCGCGCCATCAGCGTCCCCACCGCACCGAGCAGGCCGAAAGGGATGGCCAGCAGAATCATGATCGGCATCGACCAGCTTTCATACTGCGCCGCCAACACCAGGAAAACAAAGATCAGCGACACGGCAAAGATCAGCGTCGCCAGGTTGCCGGCTTTGAGCTGCTGATAGACGATGTTGGTCCACTCATAGCCATAGCCTTCGGGCAGATTCTTCGCCAGCTCTTCCATCGCTTGGGTCGCCTGGCCGGAGCTGTAGCCGGGAGCGGCGCCGCCATTGATGGCCACCGAATCGTATTCGTTATAATGGGGAATGTCATAGGGCCCGGTCATCGACTTGACCGTCACGAATGCACTCAGTTCGATCATCTCCCCTTGATCGTTTCGCACCTTGAGCCGGCCGATATCGGAGGCCTGGTAGCGGGCGTCCGCCTCCGCCTGCAGGTAAACGCGATAGATCTTGCCGTATTTGTTGAACTCGTTGACATACAGAGAACCGAGATTGATCTGCAGCGTATCGAAAATATCGCTGATCGAAACGCCCCGCGTTTTCGCCTTGGTACGGTCCACTTCCAGGAAGCGTTGCGGAACCTCCGGATTGAACGTGGTGTATACCTTGGCCAGTTCGGGGCGCCGGCGCGCCTGTTCGATGAAATGAAAAGCGACTTTGGCCAGTGCCTCGGTGCCGGCGGCATTGAGATCCTGCAGCTCGAAAGTAAAGCCCCCGGTGGCTCCCAAGCCGGGAATCGGGGGCGCATTCACCACCATGATCCTGGCGCCCGGGATCTCATTGACCTTGGCCTGCACATGCGCCATGATGGCCCGCAGCTGCGTCTCCGCACTGCTGCGCTCATCCCAAGGCTTCAGTATCGCCCAACCCACCCCGGCGTATGGCTGTTTGATGGCGTCGACGATATTATAGCCGGCCACCATCAGCGCATCGTCGACCCCCGGTGCACCAAGCATGATCTCCCTGACCCGGCCGATCACCGCTTTGGTTCGCTCGATGGTCGACGCATCCGGCAGCTCCACCATCACCATGAAATAGCCCTGATCTTCTTCGGGCACGAATGCCGTGGGTACTTTCGAGAACAGCAGCACCGCCAGCAGACACAGCCCAAGGAAAGCCATCAGCACCACGAACCATAGCCCGGACAATACTTTTACGCTGGCAGCGTAGCCCGAGGCCAGTTTGTCGAACCCCCGATTGAAAGCACGAAAAAACGCATTCTTGCGGTGGTTCGATTCCGGACGCAGGAGCACGGCGCACAAGGCCGGACTGAGCGTCAGTGAATTGAATCCGGAGAGGCCGACCGAGATCGCGATGGTCAGCGCAAACTGGTTGTAGAGCTGGCCGGTCATCCCCGGAATGAACGAGACCGGAACGAACACCGCCATCAGTACCAGTGTCGTAGCGATGATCGGCCCCCGGACTTCGGCCATCGCCTTGGCCGTCACCGCCTTCAAATCGGTCTCTCCGGCAGCCAGATGCCGGTTGACGTTTTCGACCACCACGATCGCGTCGTCCACGACCAGCGCCACCGCCAAAACCATTCCGAGCAGACTCAGCGTATTGATCGAAAACCCGAACGCCAGCATGAAGGCGAACGTGCCGATCAATGAGACGGGAATGGCGATGGTCGGAATCAGCGTGCTACGAACGTTCTGCAGAAACACGAACACCACCAGAATCACCAGCGCAATCGCCTGTAGCAGGGTCACGATCACTTCATGGGTCGATGCGGTGATGAACTTGGTGGTGTCGTAGCGTATGGTCCATTCCATATCGCCCGGAAAGTGGCTGGCGAGCCGTTCCATGGTCGATTCGATCTCCTGCTTGATTTGCAGCGCATTGGCGTCGGCCAGCTGGAAAACCGCCAGCGTCGCGGCCGGCTTGCCGTTCAGCTGGGTATCCCAATCGTACTCCTCCGCCCCCAGCTCGACCCGGCCGATGTCTTTGATTCGCACCACCGAACCGTTCGCATAGGCGCGGACGATGATCTCTTCGAACTGGGAAACCTGATCGAGCCGGCCCAGCGCATTGAGTTGAAACTGAAACACCTGCCCGGCCGGGGCCGGGGCCTGACCGATTTTGCCGGCAGCTACCTGCTGATTCTGATCCAAAACCGCGTTCTGCACATCCATCGCAGTCAGACCCAGGTTGGTCAGCTTGGCCGGATCGAGCCAGATCCTGATAGCATACTTGCTCAAGCCGAAGTTGTTGACACTCGCCACCCCGGCGATGCGGGCCAGCGGGTCGACCACATGGATATCGGCATAGTTCTGCAGAAACCGGCCGTCATACGCCCCGTTGGGCGAAATCAGATTGACCACCACGATCATGCTGGTCGACTGTTTCTCGATGGTGAGCCCCACCTGCTGCACCTCCGAAGGCAGTTCGGAAAGCGCCTGATTGCTTCGGGTCAGCGCCTCCATCTGGCCGATCGCCTGATCGTAGCCGACATCGAAGGTCAAAGTGATGATCGAATCGCCATTGTTGGTGCTGTTGGACGACATATAGATCATGCCCGCCGCTCCGTTGAGCTGCTCCTCCAAGGGCGTCGTCACCGTTTTCGAGACCACATCGGCGCCGGCGCCGATGTACTGTGTGGATACCTGCACCTGCGGCGGAACCAGAGCGGGATATTGCGCGACAGGCAGCACCAGCATCGAAATCCCCCCGGCCAAAATCATGATCAGAGCGATGGCCGATGCGAAAATAGGACGATTGATGAAAAAGCTCACGCGATCCCTTGTTGTATGGTTACTATGATCGGTTCAATCGAATGGGCGCAGCCTCCACGGTCGACGGTAATTCTAATTAAGGAATCGGCCATCATACTCCGAAAGAAATCTATGCAATGGGGTGCCAGGACCTGCAGGCCGTCTCGGATATTCTGGATGACGACGATTTTATTTTGGGCGACCACCCGAGCCGCTTCGACTGTTCGGTGCATGCGTTCGTGGCAGGTGCGATCCAATGTACTTTCGATACCCCGCTGAAAACGTTCGGCCTGACATTGTCGAATCTGGTCGATTACAACGACCGCATGAATGCGCTTTATTACGGCTCATGACGGTCCTCGGCGAGTGAGGTCTGCAACCGCGGCCCGCTAGGGACAATAGGACAGAATGCCCCGCCGCGGCGCAACGGCCTCGGCGGGGTTCGGTCAGAGAATGTGCGTCCGATCGTGACCGGATAAAGCTTCGCTGCTATTCGCCGGATTTCTCTTCGGCCGGCTTTTCCTCAGATGGCTTTTCCTCAGCCGGCTTTTCCTCGACAACTTCCACTTGTTCCTCGACGAGCCCTGCGGACGGCTGTGGCAGTGCCTCTTCCGCTTCCGACTCCTTCAGCTGTTCCGGCGTGACGGTCGATTGATCCTGGCCTTTTTCGATGTTTGCCTCGATCGATTCCACGTTCCCTTTGATCACCTCCGCGGAATCGGTCGCAGCTTTTTCGACTTTTTCCGCAACGCCGGCGGCGGGCGGCTGAGTGGTTTGCTCGGTACCGCTGGTCGCCGATTCGCCTCCCGATTCTTCCTTCTTGCCGCAGCCGGCCACTGCAACAGCAAGCACCATCGCAATAAGAAATAACTTAATGTTCATATTGGTTCCCCTTTCTTGTGAAAACTCCAAATCAAACGTAACCATTCACTCCCCCCTTTATAAAGAGGGGGGGGACTAAACGAACCGTTTGTGAACAGCGAATGATTACTACGTTACTCAGCAGACCTGAAGAACAACGCTTCCCCCGAGTAATCAGTCATTGTACACCGCACGCTTTTCCAGTTCCACCGGCGACGAATCAAACGGTTAGCACCGTACAAAGGCAACTTCTCGTTAA
>DEII01000228.1 GCA_002352385.1 Methylococcaceae bacterium UBA2778
ATCATGACCGATGCGGATGTCGATGGTTCGCACATTCGCACTTTGCTGCTGACATTTTTCTATCGGCAGATGCCCGAACTCATCGAACGGGGATATGTTTATATCGCCCAGCCTCCGCTTTACAAGGTCAAAAAAGGTAAGCAGGAACATTATGTCAAAGATGATGCGAGCCTGAACGAGTATCTGCTGCAGCTGGCATTGGATAAAGCCGCTTTGGTTCCAGAGGGCGCCCCGCCAATTCAGGGTGCCCCTTTGGAAAATCTGGCAAAGGCTTACCTTAAGATCGTGAGTATCATTCAGAAAGTGGTACGGCGCTACGATGAGAGTCTTTTGGAAACGCTCGTCGATATGCCGCAGCTGAAGGAGGAGGATTTTATCGATCGCGAGGCGCTCGAGAAGTGGTTCGATGCTTTGAACGAACGCTTGAAAAATACATCCCAATCCGATGTGGTTTATTCAGTCGAGCTGACGGTTCAACCGGACAGTAAAGAGCCTTTCGTGGCCACAGTTCATAAGGAGCGGCATGGAATCAGAAAATCCATCGTGTTGAGGCCAAAATTTTTTCTGTCGCCCGATTATCAGCAGCTGGCCGGCTTCGGCGATCAAGTCAATGAGCTTTTTGCCGGCGACACGGTCATCAAGATGGGCGAAAAACAGTCGCCGGTGAGCAAATTCAAAGAAGCGTTTTCATGGATGATGAAAGAGGTCAAGAAAGGACAGCACATTCAACGCTATAAAGGCCTTGGAGAGATGAATCCGGAACAACTGTGGGAGACCACGCTGGATGCCAATTCGAGGCGCCTGTTGCAGGTGACGATCGAGGATGCCGTTGCCGCCGATGAGGTGTTTACCACCTTGATGGGAGATCACGTGGAGCCTCGGAGGGAGTTTATCGAACGCAATGCGCTGGCTGTAGCCAATCTGGATATTTGATTCAGGAAACAGGGATCGGAAGCTATGAACTCCTTGTTCGAATTCCTGTTCCCGCATTCCAGAACGACAAAAGGAAATAAGAGCGTTATGGTAGCTTATCCCAATATCGATCCGGTTGCGATCAGTCTCGGCCCGCTGAAAGTGCACTGGTATGGCTTGATGTATGTCATCGGCATCGGCGGCGCCTGGCTCTTGGGTCGATGGCGAGCGAGGTCCGAACAGTGCCCCATCACCCCCGAACAGGTGGATGATCTGATTTTTTATGTCGCTGTCGGCCTGATCGTTGGCGGCCGCATCGGCTATGTTATTTTTTATAATTTCTCCTCATTCGTCGACGAGCCGTTGCTTCTTTTCAAGGTATGGCAGGGCGGCATGTCGTTCCATGGCGGCCTGATCGGCGCACTGGTTGCCACTTGGCTGTTTGCACGAAAGTATCATCACCGATTTTTCGAAGTGACCGATTTCAATACGCCGCTGGTACCGATCGGCTTGGGTGCCGGCCGCATCGGCAATTTCATCAATGGTGAGTTGTGGGGCAAGACCAGCGATCTGCCTTGGGCGATGGTTTTTCCCGGCGCCGGACCGTTGCCGAGGCATCCCTCGCAGCTGTATGAAGCTTTTCTCGAGGGGCTGGTGCTGTTTCTCATTACCTGGATCTATTCCAGCCGGCCGCGCCCGACCATGGCTGTCACGGGGCTGGGGATCATGCTTTATGGCGTTTTTCGGTTTTCGGTCGAATTCGTCCGCCTCCCGGATGCACACATCGGTTATCTGGCATCCGGTTGGGTGACGATGGGACAGGTGTTGACGATGCCGATGATCCTGATCGGTGCGGCGATGATGATCATGGCCTATCGGGCTAGAGACTAGTGTCTAGAAACTGGAAACTAGGAGTTGTGGCGCTTCGCGCGGAGTTTTTCAAGAAAACCGTGCCGCGCAGCGGCACTCGATCCCTGGTTTCAGGTCTTCGGTTTCCAGTCTTTAGGTTCTGACGATGAGAATCTATCTGGATCTGCTGCAGGACATCATCACGCACGGCACGGACAAAACTGACCGCACCAGCGTCGGTACGCGTTCGGTGTTCGGCCGTCAGATCCGTTTCGATCTGAGCCGCGGGTTTCCGCTGCTGACGACAAAAAAAATTCATCTAAAAAGCGTGATTCTCGAGCTGCTATGGTTTTTGCATGGCAGCACGGACAACAACTGGCTGCGCGACCGGGGCGTCACGATTTGGGATGAATGGGCAACCGAAGAGGGTCAGTTGGGTCCGATTTACGGCCGCCAATGGGTGGCGTTTCCGGGGCCGGATGGCTCCGAGGTCAACCAGATCGCCCAGCTCGTTGAGCAGATCAGGAACAATCATTCGTCCCGGCGCCTGATCGTCTCGGCCTGGAACCCGGCCGAGCTGCCCGATGAGTCCCTCACGCCACAGGAAAACGTGAAGCGTGGAAAGATGGCGTTGGCACCCTGTCATTGTCTGTTCCAATTTTATGTGGCAGACGGCCGGCTCTCCTGTCAGCTGTACCAGCGCAGTGCCGACTGCTTTCTGGGCGTCCCGTTCAATATCGCCGGCTACAGTCTGCTGACCCATATGATGGCGCAGCAGTGCGACCTTGAAGTCGGTGAATTCATCCATACGTTCGGCGATCTGCATTTGTATCATAATCACCTGTGCGACGAGATCGTATACGAGCAACTCAAGCGCCTGCCGAAGTTCTTGCCTGAGCTGGCGATCAAGCGGCGGCCGCCCACCATATTCGACTATCGCTACGAGGATTTCGAATTGATTGGCTATGATCCTCATCCGCCGATCAGAGCGCCGATCGCGGTGTGATCTGGAAACTAGAGACTGGAAACCAGGGATCGAGTGCCGCTGCGCGGCACGGTTTTCTTGAAAAAACCGCACGAAGCGCGAACAACTCCCAGTTTCCACGTCTGAGATGCCTGGCCGAGTTTTCCCCGTTCAACCGGTCCAAAACAGTTTGATGGCGAGCAGCAGCAAAAACAGGGCAAATGCCCGCTTCAGGCGGCCGGTTGGCAGAAAATGGGCGAGTCTGGCTCCCAACGGTGCGAACGGCATGCTGCCGGCGACAATGCCGATAAAGGCCGGCAGATAGATATAGCCAAGACAGCCATCGGGAAGTCGGCCTGCCTGCCAGCCCAGCACCGCGTAGCTGATGGTGCCGGCTGCGGCGATCGGCAATCCGCAGGCTGCCGATATGGCAACCGCATTGCGCATGGGAATCCGGCATTTGGTCAGTAATGGAACGGTCAGCGTGCCGCCGCCGATCCCGAGTATGGCGGAGACAGTTCCGATGAGCCCGCCGGCACCGAACGTCAGCCAGGTGGAAAGCCTGACCGGCTCGGGCTTTGGTTGGATCCGCATGCCCGTCTGTATCGATACGATCAGCAGATAGAGGGCGAAAACTGTTTTCAGCGTTTCTCCGGGCAGCCTGTCGGCAACCAGTGAACCGGCGATTGAGCCGAGCAGAATGCCCGGCGCCAGCCGAAAAACAATCGACCAGTCGACAGTGCCTCTACGATGATGAGCGGCAATTGAAGAGAGTGACGTGAGGATGATGGTGGCGAGCGAGGTTGCGACGGCCACCAGCATGACGATCTCCAGTGGAAAGCCCTGCAAGGTGAACATCCAGACCAGGAAAGGTACCAGAATGATGCCGCCGCCGATGCCGAAGAGGCCGGACAACAACCCGGCGCATATGCCGAGGGCAACGTAGAGGATAAAGTGGAGTGACATGGGTTCTGGCTGGAGACTAGAAACTAGAAGGCGCGCGCGCTTCGCGCGAAATTTTTCAAAAAAAGACCGTGCCGCGCAGCGGCACTCGATCCCTGGTTTCCAGACATAGTCTCCAGCCTTTAGGAGAACATTGCAATAGCACGGTAAACGGGGAAATAATGCCGCAATAAATCATCCTGCGAACAGGCGGATTTCGATGGGTAAACAGCCATGAAAAAATTTCTTGTCGGTGGTGCGGTGCGCGATCAACTGCTCGGTTTCCCGGTCAAGGAGCGCGACTGGGTGGTGACCGGGGAGACGCCGGAAGCGATGGAAGCCCGTGGGTTTCGCGCGGTCGGCAAGGATTTCCCTGTATTCCTGCACCCTGAAACACACGAGGAGTACGCACTGGCCAGAACCGAACGGAAGACAGCGCCAGGCTACCACGGTTTTAGCATCGATGCGAGCACCGATGTGACCCTGGAGGAAGACCTGCTGCGCAGGGACCTGACCATCAACGCCATGGCGCGCGACAGTTCCGGTCGATTGATCGACCCTTACCATGGACTTCAGGATTTGAAGAGGCGCCTGCTGCGCCATGTCTCCCCGGCGTTTTGTGAAGATCCCGTTCGTATTCTGCGGGTGGCGCGTCTGGCCGCCCGTTATGCCCATCTTGGCTTTCGGGTCGCCGATGAAACCAATGAACTGATGCGGCGGATGGTCCTCAAAGGCGAGGTGGATGCGCTGGTGGCGGAAAGGGTGTGGGCCGAGTTGGTTCGGGCTTTGGCTGAACGAACGCCGACGGCATTCATCGAGGTGCTGCGGGGCTGCGGCGCCCTGGCTCGTCTGTTTCCGGAGATCGAGCGGTTGTTCGGCGTGCCGCAGCCGGTCGAGCATCACCCGGAAATCGACACCGGGGTGCATACCTTGATGGTACTGGAACAGGCGGCGCGGTTGTCGGAGAATCCGCTGATACGTTTTGCGGCGTTGACCCATGATCTGGGCAAAGGACTGACGCCGAAAGATCAGTGGCCGCACCATCACGGCCACGAAACGACCGGACTGACAGCGCTCGATGCGCTTTGTCAACGGTTTCGAGTACCCATGGAATACCGCAAACTGGCCGCAAAAGTGATGCGCTTTCATGGCCGCTGTCATCGCGCATTCGAATTGCGCCCGGCGACCCTGCTGAATACCTTGTACGCATTGGATGCGCTGCGCCAAAAAAACAGCCTGGAGCTCTTTCTGATCGCCTGTCAGGCCGATTTCACCGGTCGCAAAGGACGGCAGGAACGACCCTATCCCCAAGCCGAAGTGTTTCGAGCCGCCCAGAAGGCCGCGCTGGCGGTTGGCGTCGAGCCGCTGATCGAGCAGGGACTGCGGGGGGCGGAGATCGGCGAGGCGCTGCGCCGCAAACGCATTCAGGCGATCAAGCAATGCCGGCTGGAAACCAGCGATTAGGCAACGCTTGTCAAAAACGATCCTTTCGCCGCCGCAGTTCGGAAAAAACGTCGGCCGGCGTCCGGTTTTCCATCCCGACAGCGCGTTTGAGAGCCGGCTGGTCGCTGCGCAGAAACGGGTTGGTCGCCCACTCCTCCGCCATGCTCGATGGCACGGTCGGTCGGCCTTGCCTCCGGCGTTCGACCACCACTTCCATGCGGGCGATCAGTGCCTGATTGTCAGGTTCGACCACAAGAGCGAAGCGGCCGTTCGCTTCGGTATACTCGTGTGCGCAGAAGACCCGGGCATTACCCGGCAGCGCTTTCAGCTTCATCAGCGAATGCCACATCTGCTCGGCCGTGCCTTCGAACAGGCGGCCGCAGCCCATGGCGAATAGGGTGTCACCGCAAAACAGAGCATCTGATTCGGCAAACCAGTAGGCGATATGTCCAAGGGTATGTCCGGGCACTTCGACTAGGCGTGCTTCGGCAGTGCCGAATCGAAAGGTATCACCCTCTCCGACGGTCACATCGATGCCGGGGATGCGGTGTCGATCTTTTTTCGCGCCGACAATGGTGCAGCCGGTGCGCGCTTTCAGTTCCAGGTTGCCGCCGACATGGTCCCCGTGATGATGGGTGTTCAGAATGTGCGTGAGCCGCCACCCTCTTTCCGCGAGCGCGGCTAAAACAGGCTCCGAAACCGCGGGATCGACAACCGCACTATCCTGCGATACCGGGTCGTGGATCAGGTAAATATAGTTGTCGGACAAAACCGGGATCTGGTGGATTTGCAGCATGATCTATCTGTTTTGTTGATTACGCTCCGGGTAAGAGATGATAGCATATGCCCACACTGGGATTTTGGGTTTCATCCGTGTTCGGTCACCGCCAGCGCCGGCAGTACGATCAACGTACAAACCAAAGTGAAAAAGACGCCGACGGCGAGCAGGCTTCCCATGCTTGCGGTACCGAGGTGGGCCATGAAGCCGAGGGTGCCAAAACTGCAGAAGGTCGTCAACGAGCTGAAAAAAACGCCTCTGGCGGTGCTGGTATGCAGCAGCTCCCGCACCTTTTCAGGTGCGTGTCGCAACCGTTGAATCATATGAATGCCGCTGTCGACGCCAAGCCCCAACAACAGTGGCAGGGCGATTACATTGGCGAAGTTGAACGGGCTGTTCATGAGCACCGTGGCGGCGCCTGTCAACAATGAAGCCAGCAGCAGCGGTACCAGAACGATGAAGGTATCCTTGAGACTGCGCAGCACGATCAATAAAATGACGAAAATTGCTACGACCGCACTGATCAGCGCCTGCTGAAAGGCGGCAATGACGGCTCTTGCGGATTCCAGATAGATCACCGGCAGATCGGTGACGGAGGGTTCGACCGCCTGAACCTGAGTGACGAATTCCCTTAAGTTGTCGATGTCGTTGAGATCCTTTTTGGGAAAGATCTGCACTCGGAAGATTCCTTCCTTACTTGCCCAGCGTTCCACCAATGCCTCCGGAAGATCTTCGATGCCGTGGATCGGCGCTGCATCGAGGGCTGCGTACAGACGGTTCATGGTGGCGGGCAGTGTCCCGAGAATGCTCGACTGCAGTCGATTCAACAAACGTTCCTGGACATCAGGCGGTGACATTTCCACTGTTTCCAACAGATCGCGCAGTCGGTCGCTCAGCCGGATCATCGGTTCCGATGCCGTCTTCTGTCTGTTTTCTATGGCTCGGTTGAGTATCAACATGAACCGTTTAAGCGCCCGGATCTGTTCATCGACTGAATTGAGCTTGGGCGCCGGAAAAGGCTTCTGTTGGGGGCCGAGCAGCAAGGCCAGCTCTTCGATCATCGTCAGCTTTTCATCCTGTTGGTCGGGTATGAAGTCGAGGATGGTGACGGCCTTATCGACAGTATCCAGCGTTTCGACCCTTGCGGCTGTTGTGGCGGCACCGGCCTCATCGTCGGTCAGCACGGCCAGTGTCAGAGGCGATGTTTCCCTGCTTGCGAGGAGCTTTTTGAATGTTACCACCGATTCGCTGTAAGGATCGCGCAGGTTCATCGGATTGAAATCGAACTGGATCTGTGTCAGGAGGCCCACGGCGATCAGTGCCAAGGTAAGAGCGCCCCACCGTATCTCACGACGACGGCGCAGTGGAAAACGGTAAACCCATTCTGGGAGTCGTAGAAAGGGTTTTGTGCTGCGGCCGGCGTGATACGGCAGGAGAGTCAAAAGTGCCGGCAGCATCGTCAAGGTGACGAAAAATCCGATGAACATGCCCACACCCGAGATGAGTCCCAGCTGCGAAACCCCGGAATAGGCCGTCGGAATAAAGGCGAAAAAGCCGATCGAAGTGGTGATCGCACAGAGCAGAAGAGAAGGGCCGACGGCTCGAATCGCGCCGAGCAAGGCCTCTTTTTGTGAAAGGCTGCGCTGAATCCGCTCCCGATAGCCCAAGCAGAGATGAATCGCATAATCGACGCCGAGACCGATATAGAGTACCGCAAAGCCGACCGATATGAGATTCAGGTAGCCGATCGCCAGCGCGGCGAAACCGGCCGATAGGATCAGCCCGGCGATCAATACCGCCAGCGTTGCGACCACCAGCCTCAGGGAACGGAAAGCGACACCCAGGCAGAGGCAGACCAGAGTCAGGGATACGGCGCCGGCAATGGTCATATCGTGGCGGACGGTGTTGAGCTCGTCATACTCCATGGCCACTTCTCCGGTCATCCAGATGCGCAGGCCGGGTACCGACGCCTGGAGCTGATCGGCGGCTTTGCGGACCGTTGTCAATGCCTCCTCGGCCGGGATGATGAGACTGAAATCGAATATCGGCTTGATCAGAACGAACCGCTGGGTCGGACTCAGCATCGCACCATCACCCAACATCAGCTGCTGCCATGACAGTTGATAGGCTTCGCCGTTGAGCACCGCCTGTACCGCCGTCTGGATCCGATCCAACAAAGGATCGAGATCGACCGGCAGCGTGCCGGCCTCCTGCTCGATCGCCTGTCCCAGAATGGCAAGCAGCTCTGCCAAGCTGTTGTTGTCGGAGAGCCTGCCGATAAAAGGTTGAGCTTCGGCCAGTTTTACGGCCAGTTCGTAAAGAGCAGCGGGTTCCAGGAACAGCAATGCCTCGCGCTCGAAAAAGTCCCCTTCGCCCGGGATATAGACCGATCGAATCGATTCTTTTTCGGCTCTGAGCCTCTCCCCCAACTGTTTGACGGCAGCGCTCGCCTGCTCCGGGGTTCGCGCCTCGACCACCAGCAGGATGGTGGAGACATCCTGTGGAAACGTGCGTTCCAGACGCTGCCTGTCCTTTTGAAACGGCAGCTCATCGGACAAAATCTTGGTGGTATCAGTGTTGATACCCAAATGGGTGTGGGTATACTCCAGGCTGATGCCGCAGACGGTGACGGCCAGCAACAGCCAAAGTATCGGGTACCTCAGGACGCAACGGCTCAGCGCGGTCAAGGCAGCGTCCAGCAGTTTATCCATGCGAGGCGCAGCGTCCCTATGAAGCAGCCGGTGAGAGGGCTGTCGAATTTTCTGATTCATTCTTTTGTGCAAAGGCATTCAAACATGGCCATGATATGGTATGAAAAGAATGCGGCTTTGCACTCTCGGACAGACTCCTAAAGATTTAATCTGTCTTGTTAGTCCCGAATAGCTCGATCGTTGTTGAAGAATCCACGTTCTCGAGCTTGTGTTGTTGATAAAGCAAAAGAAAACCTATTATTGGAAGGATGATGTCAGTCAAAAAAACAACGCCAGCATTCCCAGGCGCGAAGTTGTGGTTTGATATCATTTGGTATGTGTGCCCACCGGCAGCGGCCCACAAAAAGAGTGACGGTCCAATGACTGCAGCTGCGCGAAAACCTATTTTTTGTCGAAATGCGAGGATGCCAACGATTGCAAAACCTAAGCTTGCGAAGCCCACTTCGAACTGAAACGGGCTGTTTTGCCAACCAATGAATGCCGCCGCCATTTCTCCAAAAAAGACGTGCATGACGAAATTGTAGAAAAAGCTGATGCCAAAACTGAACAGAAGAAAGTAGGAAAAGAGGGCTTCGATAATCTGTTGTTTATTTAACGGCTTCGGCTTTAGCGAAAGGTCTGCAACGGAACATAGCAAACCAATCACCAGAAAAGTGAGCGTAAAATTACTCAGAACAAGCTGAATCAAGTTCGCCGCCGTTCAAACCTTTGCCGGTTCTTTAGCGCTCCTTTATTGGCTGGGAACTTGCGGCATATTTTTCAGCATCTCCTGGATCTGCTTCATGTCGGGCATCCCCGCGGGTTGTTTCACTGCTGCAGGCGTGCTGCCTTTCGGGATCCCATAGTCTTCTGCCTTGCCCGGGTCGTTGCGCCTGACTTCCACGGCTTTTCTGACCATAGGCTGCATCCCCGCGACAGCCACCTCGGTATACAGCGCCAAGCCGTCATCAGTGAGACAGGTCGTCGAGCCCATCAATTGGGCGCTGGTGTAATCGGTGCAGGTTTCTCCGGCGACGGTTCGGGTATTGCCGGTGGACTGATAGCCGAGCGCCTTCAGCCACGCCTGCATCATCGCGGTCTGATCGTTGCCGCTGTTTTGCAACGACTGGACCAGTGAATCGTACATAGGGTTGGCCGTTTTGGTCACAGTCCCTTTATCCAGGTCAACGTTATAAATCGTGTCCCGAATGGTGATGCTCTTTTGATTGGTCGATTGGCTGAAGCCCCCCATGGACATCGTGGTTTTGGTTGTTTCAGCCATCTCATTGCACCAGTTGCGGCACTGCTGAACGATCTCCCCGCTTTGCATCATCCCTTCCTGGCTGTATTTGATCCAGTAGGCCTCCAGGGGATGAAGGCGGGTGTCGGCCGCAAGACTGACACTGCTCGATGCGGCAATGAACAGTCCCAGAGCGATCTGAACGGTGCGTGTGACCATAA
Organism: Methylococcaceae bacterium UBA2778; assembly: GCA_002352385.1. Lineage (GTDB taxonomy): Bacteria > Pseudomonadota > Gammaproteobacteria > Methylococcales > UBA2778 > UBA2778. Next base: position 10,040 of record DEII01000228.1, read on the forward strand.
CGATTTCCTTCTTGTGTTGTTATTGATTCGTGACCGGACCGGCGATCGATGGCCGCGCGTTGAACAGCCAAGCGATCGATGGATGCCGCCGCCGGATGCGCGGCGGTAGCTCCGCCCCTACCGTCCGCGACTATCAAGCCGGACAGGCCCTTGAAAAGCGGCTCCATTGTACCAAACAGGTATGTTCGCCGGAACCCGCGTCAAAGTAGGAGCGACGGTCGATGCAGCCAATGACATGCGAGAAAAGTGACAAAACCCTAAAGAAACGCCCAAAAACGGCTCTGTTGCAATCATCCGAATGAATGAGAAAAGCGAGGGTGTTCGGTTTGGTTTTGATGGTGCGCACATTCAACAACGCACCAATGCGTTGGCCGAGTTTGGGGATTGGGAAAGAAGGCAATACGCAGGCTTTCCGCACCTTGATCCGGGGCAGGCCATACGGATCATTGGCGAGATCGTCGCATTGCTTCCGGAAGATTCCCGTCAACGCCCTGTGGATACCAACGGTGTTCAACGACTTCACAAGATCTTATCGAAAATTCCCCGGTTCGGTGAGTGACCTGCAGCCGACGTTGGCCCACCTTGCAGACAAGTTGAGCGGACTGCGGATTTCCTATATGCTGACTGGCGGTAGGGTTAAGGCGTCTTTTTTCCAATTCTGCTTTGAGGTTTCCCATGAAAAGAGTTTTTTCAGTTCTGGCTGTCATTGCCATTTCGGGATGCGGCACGCCAAAATCCCATATTTCCATCTCCGAGCCCAAAGCTTACACAATCCCGGATTACAGTCACTACTCGTTCAATCAAGGCAAGGAGCGCACATGGGATGCGATCGTCGCCAACCTTTCCAAATCGCAATTCAAAATCGACAAGATAGACAAGGCTTCCTATCATATCGCCCTAAAAATCGATTCAGATCCAGCCAAATATATCGACTGCGGATCCCGACGGATAACAAAGGAAGAAATTCCCAAGCGGATAACGAATGCGTCGAGTCATTATACTTATTCGAAGTACCGCGACAATCATCTGGATACCTATTTTGTCAAAAACGACTTGGAAAGTGATGTGAACATCATGGTCAGTGGCGGCAATATGACCAGCAACGCCAACGTACAGATCATATTTACACTGAACGTGTTGGAACGCCGAACGACGACCCAGGGCGTCCAGTTCAACACCACCAAAGAGTACACGCTCACAATGACGCCGAACGAAAGCAAGTTCTTCGATGCATTCGGTTCACACTGCCGCTCGAAAGGAAAACTCGAACAAGAGATTCGCAGCCTGTTGACATTAAGCTACAGTCCATACCGCTACTGATAAAGTACGGGGTTACGCCCGGTAATGAAGAGCCAGAAACAACGGGAGAAAAGATGGGAATGTCGATCCAATGGTTATTTGGCTTGCAGATACCGAATGATGTTTCGATCTCTTAACATTGCCGCAACGACACGCATGACAGCACCGTCTACAGCACGTTGCAAACTGGCCGGCGACCCTGCTTTGGCAACATATTCGTTAACGTATCCATCTCCTGTTTCCACTCGGAGCGACGTTTCGCAATAGACCTGCCACATTCCCGTCGTACCTTCTGCCGTCATAACAGACAGTTTCATAAATTTCGGCGCGTCCTCGACAACCTTCATTCCCCGGCTGGTGATTTCCCGTTGAGTGATCGCGATGGCTTTTTCCGTCCACGCCTTGAAATCGGCATAGTAGTCGTGCGTCCCACGGCTCAAAAACAATACGTCGTCAGAAAAGGGCTGATCATTGATCAAACTGACAGTAGAATTGGATAGGAACTCATCGATTTCTTCAAAATCGAATGTCGTCGTTCTGGGTATGTAGTGATGCGAACACCCTGCCAGAAGTAATAGTGCGATCAATAACAACAGAAGGCGTTTTTTTGTCGTTTTCATACGTATCCTTTCATAGCTCGGCGGCGGACAAAGCCAAAACAATATCAAAGCCAACCCCGATCAAAAAAGCAGATGACGACCGGTGTGGTTGAATGGGATGGGGGGCGTGAACATGTCGGGTAGCCGGGTGACGTTA
>DEII01000164.1 GCA_002352385.1 Methylococcaceae bacterium UBA2778
GACAATTCTATTTGCTTCTAACAACGATGCTTAAGAATAGCCGAAACGTCAAATCATGTTATGTATAATACAACGACGTTCCGCCTGTTCTTTTGGGCCCTGCTTCGGCACGAAAGAGGCATAGGGTTTTCATTGACTAAAAATCACTTTCCGCGTTGACCAAGGAGAAACCTAATGACAACAAAACAGATCGCCGCGTTGATCGCGGTCGCCGCGTGTACGATTGGAATCATCATCGGTTATTGGAGCGTCGCTCGAGACATGCCCGCGGAAGCCATTGGTTTGCTGCCGGACGATGTGCTCGCAGAAGAAACATGGTGGTGCGTGCTGCTGGCGATTTTGACGCTGGCGTTCAATCTCGTCGCACTCCATGAACGCGGCTTTGGAATGGAGGTATGGGCCATCATTACATCGACCATCGCCATTTTCCTGCTCGGCAGCCTTGGCGAGATTGTTTTTGCAAGCTTCATGGGCGTCGCCCTGGTCGCGAGCACGGTCGCTCTGTTCGCAAGTCGTGAGCCAAAGAGCCCATAAGCCACTGCAACCACCGCAACGACAAACGACGTAATTGGAGTGCACCTGTTTCTTGCAGTAGTGCTGCGCTGGCAGCTTCATCGTTTGCTGTCAATGTCATGCGGAAAGGATGGTCTTGCACTTGCCTCAGTCCGGCAATCTATCTGTCCAAGGAATCCCAAAAAATGCGGTTGAGTTCCTCCTCCCTGAGGCAGCGCACGGCAACTGCCCCCCCTCCGCGTGATGCATCGGCTCGGCCGCTCGGTCTGTTCTTCGTGGTGATGCTCATGTTCGGCATCACGACGACGCTGCACGGCCTATCACCATTGGCGACGTATGGCCTCGGCGCGGTTTTTTTCCTGCTGCTGGCGGTCGTCGGATTCCTGCTGCCAGCCGGCATGATCGCGGTGGAACTCGCAACCGGATGGGACCGCGACGGCGGGGTATTCCTTTGGGCGAGCGAGGCGTTCGGCAAGAACGCCGGTTTTTTTGCCACTTGGCTGCAATGGTTCCAGGACGTCATCTTTTGGACGGTCATTCTCACTGGAAGCGCTGCCATGCTGGCGCTCGGCATCGGCTGGAGCGAAGGGGCCGAGAACAAAGTGTACATCGTCGCCGTCGTGCTCGGCTCAATCTGGTTTACGACCGCAATGACCGGGATGGGACTGCGTTCCTCCGGTTGGGTCGGCACCGTCGGGTCGCTGGTGGGAACGATTGTACCGGGAATTGCCCTCGTTGCCTTCGCTGTCATCTATCTGTCTGAGGGACACCCTTCGAACATCTCCTTCGACGTCAGTGCCCTTGTCCCGGACCTAAGCAAGGCCGGCAACCTGACCTTCGCCATCTCCACGATCTTGATCTTTGCCGGCATCGAATTGATGGGGACCCGGGTCGGAGAGATTCGAAACCCAGGACACACCTATCCCCGAGCCACCTGGGTCGCGATCGGCATGACCACCATTCTGCTCGTTCCCACCGTACTCGCAATTGCCGTCCTCGTCCCGCGCGGCGAGCTCAACATCGCAGCCGGCATCGTGCAAGCCATCGCCACAGCGTTCGATTCGGTGTGGCACATCAAGTGGGTACCCGCCCTGTTTGCGATCGCCCTGCTGATCGATTCGATCGGTGAAATTGCCGGATGGATGTCAGGAACCCCGATCGCGATGGCAACGGCGGCACGGGAGGGGTTTCTGCCGAAACGTTTCGGGCGGGAAACGCGTGGGGCGGTTCCGTCGATGCTTTTGGGGCAGGCAATCGTGGGCTCGCTGATATCCGTACTGTTCATTGCCGTACCAACGGTGCGAAGCGTGTTCTGGCTGCTGAGTGCGCTTCTCGTGCAGTTGTACCTGTTGATGTATATCCTGTTGTTCGCCTCGGCTTGGCGCCTCCGCTTCACCCAGCCCAACCGTCCGAGGGCATGGCGGGTTCCCGGGGGTAAGGTGGGTATCGCCATCGTCAGTCTGGTCGGCATTGCCTTCGCGGCAGCCGCCTTCGTCGTAGGCTTTATACCGCCGTCATCGCTGACGGAACTCACCACGGCCCACTATCTCGGCGTACTGTGCAGCGCTCTCGCCGTGTCGTTAGGAATCCCTCTTTTGCTCATGGTATGGCGCAACATTACCCCTTGATGGCTTTCCCGAAAAAGGCCGATCCAGAAAAGCAAACAGTTGATACAGAACAGGCAGCACCAGCAGCGTCAGCAGGGTGCTGGAGATGATCCCGCCGATGACCACCGTGGCGGGGGGACGCTGCACCTCCGCGCCGGCACTGGTGGCCAGAGCCATGGGAACAAAACCCAAAGCGGCGACCAGTGCGGTCATCAGCACCGGCCGGAAGCGAATCATGGCACCCTCGCGGATCGCCTGTTCCACCGGCAACCCATCCTCACGGGATTAATCCGGATCAGAGTAAAGTTAAACGGCTTACACTGGCTCTGAAATATTCACAAAAAAAGAACCCGAACCGCCGCACAATCTGTTCTGATAATACCCCCGTTTGCACGATGCCAAACCGGACGATAGAATCGTTTCCATGACATTCTTTCGGATTGCACTTTTTCAGCGCACCTTTGCGCTGCTGTTCCTGCTCACTGGCCTGTTGTCGCAGATACAGGCGGTGTTTGCGTGCGATCTGATGGACGGCAAATCCAGCACCGTCTGCTGCGGCGATGATATGTCGAGTGGCTGTGAAATGGGCGGCGGCTGCCCGATGGATGAAAAGGCCCAAACCGTTGTTGGCATGGGTACCGACATCCAATCGACCCGGCGGTATTCCGAGCGTCGGCATCGACGTCCTCCGAGCGGCAAAGAGATCCGAGGCACACGATATTCATGGCAGGTGCACTGCGTTTCCTGTAGACTGATCTCTCCTGGCGATATCCAAAATCCCATATTTTTTATATCGTTATGGTAGCGCAATCCGCGCAATTAACCATGCGTGCGGGTGTTTTATCCCCGTATGGTATTACTTTTTACAGGAGATGTTTTTATGAAAATGAAGTTATTGATCGTGCTTTTCGCTGCTCTTTTCTGCATCGTAGGTGTTCCCAGTGCCGTACTTGCCGAAGAATGTCCGGACCGTACGGAAACGACCGGCGGCACAAATGAAAAATTTCTGAAAGAAGGAGTCAAGCTTGCTGAAGAGGCACTCGAACATGCCAAGAAGGGTCATGCGAATGAGACCAAAGTGAGCGCCAAGGCCTCGTTGGAGGCTTTGAAATGCATCGTCTCCTCACAAGCCGGCTCTCAGCTGCAGGGGCCTAAAGGAAAAATCAGGCTGGGCTACATCAAGGCTGGAAAAGGTGAAATGGATAAAGCGGTCGAGCTTCTTGAAGCAGGTGTGGCAGGGCTGAAGAAGGTCAAACTGCTTTAAACTGAAACTCTCTTAATTTTCACCAGTTTCGGAAACCGGAATATTAGGAAGGACTTACGATTCCGCAGGCACTGCCTAATATTCCATCTTCGCTGCCTCCTCCCCTCTCCATACACCAGAAGATCAATGGCCAGTCAGCCGACGGGCTTGGACCCTCTCTTCGGCACCACCGGCATTCGTCGATTGAAAACACGAGGCAGCCGGTCGTCCGAGACAGGGTGGATTGAAGCAATATTATTGCGGTTTTCATCCCGCATCTTCCCGCCAATCTCCTTTTTGTTGCCTTACCCCGAATAGGGGTAGCCTTTTGCGAGCCTTCGCCGAAGGATCGCGTCCAGGCCATAGATATCGTCAAAGAATCGGGTATTCCCCTGCCAATCGACCAGTACGGTCGAATAAAACACATACACCGGTACCGGCATCCTGAGATTCACCCGTTTCGATTTGGAACTGCGCATCGCCTGTTGAATTCTCTTTTTCGTCCATCCCGACTGATCGCGCAGCACAAACTCGGCAAGCCGAAAAGGATCTTCCACCCGGATACAACCATGGCTGAAATCACGCCGTGCCGGCTGAAACAGTCTTTTCGCGGGCGTGTCATGCATATACACGCTATACGGGTTGGGATACAAAAATTTCACTCGTCCCAACGCATTTCGGGGCCCCGGCCGTTGCCGAATTTTCAGCGTCCCGGAACGGAGACGGGCGATGGTACCGGCGTTGAGAGGATACCTTTTGACCTTGCCGCCAAAACGATCCACGATCTCCATTCCCTGTCTGGAAAGATAACCGGGATTGCGCCTAAGAATCGGGACGATCTCGTTCCTGGTAATGCTAGCCGGCACGTTCCAATAAGGGCCGAAAATGACGTATTTCATATCGGCATGAAACTCCGGTGTGCGAAGCCCCCTTCTGGCTTTGCCGACGATCACTTTCATCACGAATTCCGGGTCATCGACAGGTCCGCTGGCACGAAACCCATACAACTCGAACGAGGGAATATTCGCAATCAGCAAAGATCTTGCCACTGAATTCGGCAGCCAGCGAAAACGTTCGAGCCCCAACCGAATCTGTTCGACCCGTTGGGCGATCGGAATACCCAGCTGCGCCATGGTCGCTTTGCCGACGATTCCATCTGCTGCCAAACCGTGCCGCTTCTGAAACCGCTTCACTGCATCGATCAATTGACTATCATAGATCTCGGGGTCCTCAACGGCTGACACATCCGCCGGCAAGTCGCCCAAAGTGTGCAACAGGCGGCGCAGATCGGGTACGCTCGCCTGGTGCATTCCCGGGCGCAGCACGCCGGTGACTGTTACCGGAGCATAGCTTGCCTCTGCCGCCAGTGCCCGGTACCGGATCAAAGCGCGCTGCAGGCCGGAATAGATACGGGAAGCCGGCTCCACCGAGGCGATCATACGGCTGATATCGCCGCCGCGCGCCATCCGTTCCACGGTGTCGACCACATCGAACGGCTGCGGCGGATAGGGACTGACCCTGCCGCCGTGCAGGCTCGACAGATAACGCATCAACGACAAGCTCAAAGCCACATCGAACAGAGCGGGTTGGCTGGCAATCGGATCAACCCCGACAGTCAACCGATCGAGCCAGCGTTTCAGCAGCGGCACCTCATAATCGGATGTGAGCAATCCTTTATCGTTCGCCTCTCCCAGACTTTCGACCGCGGCGACAGCCTGTTGGGTCGGTTTGCCTTCGACTGTCCAGAGCAGCTTGTCGTTTCGGATCTGATACAGATGTTTCAGATCCTGCCGATGATCGGTAAAGCGCGGCCATTTCAAACCCGGCAGCATCGCCGCCTCCAACAGAGTGCGCAGCGGCGAGTTGACGGGTTCGGCCGCAACCGGCACTTCCCCGGCGGAGCGGGCTTCTTCCTCGAAGGCACTGCAAAGCGGCGCGACGGCTGTCAGTCCAGAGATCAACAACACTGCACACAGCCGTCCATGCGCTCTACTCGGCCCGGTAATCTTTTTTTCCCATAATGTTTCCATAACCATTGCAACCCGAAAAGGTGGTTCAATGCTGTTGAAGTAAGATGGGGTGCTCCTTCTCCCTCCGGGAGAAGATTGGGATGAGGGGATCCAAATGGCCGAGTTTCCTTGTTTGTTGCCCCCCTCACCCAACCCTCTCCCGCTGGAGAGGGCTTAAGTCATCAGCATTGGGTTCAACGCTCCATTCTAAACCGTGGCTGCACCTGAATGGCAAGTTCCGCCACCCGGTCGTGCAGCGCCCTCATAATCCGCTCGCCCGGCTCTCTGCCCGGACCCCGCGCCTCGAGATCGTGTGCATTCACCGGTTCACCAAACACGATCACGATCGGTTTCAGGCGCGGCAGAAGACGCCCCGGCGACATCGCCTCATGGGTACCCTGAATAAAAACCGGGACCACAGGAACATCGAAATACTTCAAGAGAATGCCGAGCCCGGGCTTGAACTGCTGCAGTCGACCGCTGACCGAGCGTTGGCCTTCCGGGAACCATATCAGGTTTTGCCCACGCTTCAACACCTCCGCGCCGAACGCAAGACTGGAGGCCCCGCTGCCGACGGCATCGATCGGGATCATTTGCACGACCCAGCTGATCGCTCGGACCATGGGGTTTTCGGAGATCACATCGATTGCGCTGGCCCAATAGGTCTGCTGCAAAACTGAGGCATCGAGCGCCGCGGCAACGGTCGGGGGGTCGAGATAGCTGAGATGGTTGGGCACGAGCACGAACGGACCTTGGCGCGGAATATTCTCCGCCCCCCTCACCCGCAGACGGAACAGCCGGCACACGATGAAACGGCTGCAGGCGAACATGCCGCGGGCCATTGCCGACCGGATCGGTTCGGGCGGGTCGAGCCACCTCATTTGCCGATCGCTGAGTATCGCTTCGGGGTGTTCGATGAACTCTTCCTCGGTCACGAGTTCACCTGCGGCGCTCGCTTCGGCAACCTCCTGCAACAAATCGCGGATGGTGTCAATGCGGCTGATGGCCGCCTCGGTCAACTCGACCCCGGTACAGCGGCGAATCTCCAGTGAAAGGTTCAACCATTCGAGCGAGTCGACGCCCAAATCGAGCTGCGGGCTGGTGTCGGGGGTGAGCCGGTGATCCGAGAAACGGGTTGTCAACCAATTCCAAACTTCACTCGCAACCGGATTCTCCAACAAAGCGCGATCTTCCGGTGTCATCTCTGCCAGTGACATCGGCTGAACGGAAGCCTGCGGCGGTGATCGTTGGATCTCTTTTGCCGTTCTGTACCGATCCGGCAGCAGATGCCGGCGGATTTTGCCCAGACCCGTGCGTGCCAGCGCATCGCGCGTGATGGCATAATCGGCGATTCGCTGGTACGTCGGCAGGTTGCCAGAGCATTCCTGGATAGCGTCTCGTACCGCGACAGTGATGTCGGTGTAGCGGCGCCTACGAATCTCGGCGATTTCCGGTACGATAAGCGCGACCAGCCGGCGGCTGCGTTCCAGCAGGCCGATTTCGCGAATCATGGGGTGCTCCTGGTATACATCCTCCACTGCATCGGGTTGGATGTTTTCGCCGCTTTCGGTGACGATGACGGTGGAGACCCGGCCGGTCACATACAGAAACCCGTCCCGGTCGAAATAACCCAGGTCCCCGGTGCGAAACCAGCCCTCGTCGGTAAAGGCTTTTTTCGTCTCTTCCGGCAGGTGGCGGTAGCCCGAGAAGACATTGGGTCCCTTGACAAGAATCTCGCCTTCCTGATAAGCCTCCCAGCTGCGATCCCCATTCAACTGCTCCCCTGTTGATTTCCGATCGGTACGGTCGATGGCGATTTGAACGCCGGGGAGCGGTCGTCCGGTGCTGCCGATGAGTGCCTCGCCAAGCGTGTTGACGCACAGAATAGGCGCCGTTTCGGTCAGCCCGTAACCGTTGCAGACCCGCCAGCCCAGCCCTTCCAGCTTCCAGGCCAGACCTGTATCCAATTTCGCCCCTCCCGAGGCCAGAATCCGCACTGTCGGCCCAATCTGTCGATGAACGCGACCGAGCAGCCGCCTGCCGAGTTTCAACCCCAATCGCTGTCGAAGCCATGTACTCAGGCCAAGAACGCCTTTGAACGACATAGCTGCAACACCGCCCGTCGTTGTCGCCCGTGTTTCTATGCCTGAGTAGAGAGCGCTGTAAAGCCGCGGCACGCCGATGACCGTCGTGATGCCGCCTTCGCGCAGCGCACGGAGGATCTGCGGGCCTGTGAGTGCCTGCGGGAAAACGAGAACGGAGCCGGATGCCAGGCCTGCGAGCATTCCCACGACGAACGGAAACACATGGTGCAGCGGCAACGGCACCAGAACGGAACTGTCCTGTACGGCCAGATCCGTTTGCAGCAATGCATTGAGCTCGAATACGAAATTGCGGTGAGTCAACGGCACCCCTTTCGGCGGACCGGTCGTGCCTGATGTGTAAAACAAAACGGCGGTCTCGTTCGAATCGAGCCGCTCCGGAGGCTTGGCTCTGTCCGGGAGCAACGTTCGCCAGCTGTGTTCATCCTCGGGGGCGGCGTCGAGCAGGATAAATCTGCGTTCTCCCCCACGCTCCAAGCGCTCAATCCGCTGGGCCTGTTCTCTCGTGGTAAAGACAAAACGCGCTTCGCTGTCTCCAAGCACATGGTCGACCACATCGTCGACCAGCTGCACGTCCAGCGGGACCAATACGGCACCGGCGTTGATAACGGCAAGCGCCGCAATCACCCATTCGGGCCGGTTGCCCGCCATCAAGGCGACTGTTTCGCCGTGACGAACCCCCGCATCGGTGAGTCCCGTGGACAACCGCTCGACAAACTGAACCAACTCGGCATAGGACCAACGCTCCAGTTTATCGCTCTGGAACGCGAGGATCGCCGGCCGATTTCTGGAACCGGAAAACCGGTCGATAAGCGTCTGCAGCGTCTCTAATTTCTTGACCATCGGGTCACCCTAGGAGGCTGTCCGAGAATAGACTGATCTACTGCGGACAAGCCTGATCGGCCAGATTTTCCGATCATTCTCGTTAAATAGGCCCACTATTCGCCTCAAATGATCGAACAATCTGACTCGATCAGTCTTGCCCTCGCGACGATCGCTATTCTCGGACAGCCTCCTAGCGATCCTCACGTGAAAAGCGTCCCGCCTGTAGATATCATCGATTGAACATGACGTCATCATTCAGCTTTGAACTATTTCCCGCAATCCATGGGTGATTCGAAGACCGGCTGTTGAGCCGACCGGAATTACAAACCAAAAGTTTATAGTCTTTAAAGGAATTAGGCCTTTATTACTCAGAAGCGAAGCTTTAATCTTTCCTTTCAGAAAAGCATCTATAAAGCATGGTTTTTCGCGTCAGCGAACCCGCTTTGACGGGTGCAATTTCGAACAACCCATTCGGGCAACAATCACCATCAACCCGATCATCATCCAGGAGCGAACTCATGAGTGAAATTGTTAACGAAGTACTGACAGCGAATAACGCCTATGCGGCCGATTTCGGCGACAAAGGCAATTTGCCGATGCCTCCGGGTCGGCGGTTTGCCATTCTCACCTGCATGGATGCCAGATTGGATCCGGCAAAGTACGCAGGACTCGCCGAAGGCGACGCCCATATCATTCGAAATGCCGGGGGGCGAGCCAGCGACGATGCGATTCGTTCTCTGGTGATTTCCTACAAACTGCTGGGTACCCGTGAGTGGTTTGTCATCCACCATACAGACTGTGGTATGGAAACCTTTACCGATGAGATCATGCGCGATCTTCTGTGCAGCAGTTTGAAAACCGCGAGCGTTGACGCAAGCGGATGGCATGATGCAGGCGATGGCCCGGGTTCCACCGAAGGGAAGTATATCGACTGGTTGACGATAAAAGACCAGGCGGAAAGTGTCGCCGAAGATGTTGCCCGAATAAAATCCCACGCCCTGGTGCCCGCCGACATTCCTGTATATGGCTATATATATGACGTAAAAACCGGAAAGTTGATCGAAGTCCCCTCCGCCGGATAAGCCGGTAAAGCCGCCGAAGACGGACTATCCGGCGAAAACCGCGTTGCGCCGGTTCGGCACATGCGCGGAATAAAGGTGCGGCGGTCTTGACCCAACCGAAGGGCCGCGTTGAAACCTTTAGTCTCTCGATAATGGGCGCTCCGTCCCATGGAGCGTCCTTTTTTTCAGAGCTGTAGAGGGGGCGCTTCTGATGAGTCCGAAGCACACACATCGATCTCCCCATGACGCTCCGCAACGCCATTTGGCTCCGCAGCGTCGCCTTACGCATGAACGGTACTCGCCTGAGGGCCCTTGTCGCCGTCCTCTTCCGAAAACCGGACCTCGCTGCCAAGCTTGAGCGCATCGAATCCCGCACCCAGCACGCTGTTTCTATGAAAATAGATTTCGCGGCCGTCCGGCGTTTGAATGAAACCAAAGTCTTGTTCAGGTACTATCGCCGTGACCGTGCCATGAGCTGGCCCTGTATGTGTTTTTACGTCGCCCCTTTGGGTTCGGGCGTAATCTTCAAGCTGCCGTATCGCGGCGTTGAACGCATCGCGAATTGCAACGTACGCGTCCTCGTGCGCGTGCTCATCATGATGCTCGCGGCTTACCACCAACTCATTGCGCGGTGTCGTTATGTCGATGCGTACGTGATAGAGGTTGCCTTTATGATGACGGTGGTGTTTGGCTTCCACCACGACGCGACAGCTCATAATATGACGATAAAACTTATCCAGCTTTTCAGCCTTTCGACAAATGTTGGCCTCAACGGCGTCGGAATGTGGAAATCCCCGAAAAGTGATTTGTAGAGGTATCTGCATGTTCGTTATTTCCCGGAAACTATGATAACAGTTGATCGTCCGACATGGTGCGCACAGCGCACCCTACGCTCGACGTCGCCGTGACGGCCTTGCGCGGCACCAGATCTGTCGGAAAGCCTGCCTAGGAGGCTGTCCGAGAATAGACGGATCTACCGCGGCCGAGCCCTCGCTATGATCGCTATTCTCGGAAAGCCTCCCAGGACAAATCAATCTTCGATCACTTCGATCGCGTTCCCGTCAGGATCCCTGAAAAATATCGCTGGTCGACCGGATTTACTTCTAGTGTAAAAAACGTTGTGGCGCTCCAGACTTTCGATCAAAGGCGCCAGGCGGGCGATCTTCAACGCTACATGACGATCCCTGCCGCCATGCTCCGGACGATTCTCAACCGGATCAGGATTCGGCAGCTGAAGACAATGGATCGCCTGTCGCCCGTCCCCGATTTTAAACCAGAACCCCTCCACACTCAGTTTCGGTCGACTCGGATCGAGCTTCAGGCCAAGAATGTTCTGGTAAAAGAATTTCGTCTTTTCGACATCCGAAATAATCAGGCTGTGATGGTCCAAACTCAAAAAATGGATGTCGTACGGTTCCACTGAATTAACCCCGTGAAAAACAAAGAATTCTGTCGACCACCCCGTCAGCCATCAACCATGCAGCGATGCCGTATGAACAGGAGCATCCCACAGACTGAGCAACGCGTCATCGAGGAGACTCAGGGTGATCGAGCAGCCGGCCATATCGAGCGAGGTCGTGTAATTGCCCACCAGGGAACGGCATATATCGACCCCGCGCTTCTGCCAGAAGCGGGCGGCCAGCTCATAGATAAGATAGAGCTCCATCAAAGGCGTCGCACCGAAGCCGTTCACATGTAATAAAACCGGCTGCCCTTTTTGCGGCTTCAGCTCATCATCGATGACGCCTGCCAGGTGCTCCACAATCTCGGCAGCGGTCATCAGTTTCACCGTTTCACGCCCGTGCTCGCCATGAATGCCGACACCCATTTCGATTTCATCATCGCCGAGCTCGAACGTCGGCTTGCCCAACGCCGGCACGGTGCAGCTGCTCAATGCGACACCCATGGACGCGATGGCGCCGTTGACTCGATCGCCGAGTGCCTTGCAAGCTGCCAGATCGGCGCCCTTCTCCGCCGCCGCACCGACGATTTTCTCGACCACCAGGGTTCCCGCCACGCCGCGGCGCCCGGTGCTGTGATCTTTCGGGAGCGATACGTCATCGCTTACAAAAACGGTTTCGTTGGCACAATCGAGCATCTCGGCGGCAATTTCGAAGTTCATCACATCGCCCGCATAATTCTTGACAATGAATAAGACCCCGCCACCGCTCTCCACAGCTTGCGCGGCGGCCAGCATTTGATCCGGCGTAGGCGATGTGAATATCTGGCCGGGGCAGGCGGCGTCCAACATCCCCGAACCGACAAAACCGATGTGCAAAGGTTCATGCCCCGAGCCACCACCCGAAATCAGCGCAACCTTTCCCGGCTTGGCGGGGGTTTTCCGGCTGACGAAGTGCGGCTCCGCATGCAATTGGACGATATCGGCATGGGCTTTCGCAAAGCCGCTGAGGCTTTCGTCGAGCAGACTATCGATGCTGTTGATGAACTTTTTCATTGCGGTGACTCCAAAGGGTTCCAGTTGTTGTCCCGGGATGATGGATCATGTTGGTCACCCAAGCGTGACAGTCGAAAAACTCCCACCAGAGAAATTGCTTTCGGAATGCCCGATCCGGCGTTGAAAAGCGGGCGTAATCAGACCGCGTGAGGTACTATACCAGAAATTGCCTGTCATTTTGATCGTCCCCGGCGCTGCGCCTGCCCGTCTTGAAAAAAGCACCGGCAAAAGGTAGAATCCTCCCCCAAACCGCCCCTGTCCGTCAATCAACACTCAGGCATTATCATGACACAGACACAAGATGACAACAAACGAAAAACGGCCGAAGCCGCTCTGGAATATATCAAAGGTATTTCCATCATCGGAGTAGGCACCGGATCGACAGTCAACCATTTCATTAATTACCTGGCTGATCTCAAGTCTGAGATCGAAGGGACTGTCTCCAGTTCGAATGGCACCACCGCACGATTGAAAGAACTTGGCATCCCGGTACTCGATCTGAATGCGGTCGGGGATATCGAAGTTTATGTGGATGGCGCCGATGAGGTCAGCCCACAGAAACAGCTGGTCAAAGGGGGCGGCGGCGCCTTGACCCGGGAAAAAATCATTGCCGCTGCCAGCAAGCAATTTGTCTGCATCGCCGATGAGTCGAAAGCGGTCGATGTTCTTGGCGCATTTCCGCTGCCGATCGAAGTGATCCCGATGGCCAGAAGTTATGTCGCTCGTGAGATGGTCAAATTAGGCGGTCAGCCCGAGTGGCGCGAAAATTTTATCACCGACAACGGCAATCAGATCATCGATGTTCACAATATGGAAATCATGGAGCCCATTGCCATGGAGAAGACGATCAACGATATCCCCGGCGTCGTTACCGTAGGCATTTTCGCTCTGCGTCCGGCCGACGTCATTCTGCTCGGCTCGCCGGACGGCATCATCACACGGTAGGGCCAAGTTCCGGATGGTGGGCGCGCAGAGGCGGCCCACCGTTCGCCATCTCCTGCCGGCCGGCTCGATCAAAGCCAGACCGCAAGGCATCTTGCTTGTCAGCCTGCCCTGGCTAATTCCGAGCGCATCTCATCGATCACTTGTCTGTAGTCATCCTTGCTAAAAATAGCGGACCCGGCAACGAAGGTATCGGCGCCCGCCTCCTTGATTGCCCGGATGTTGTCGACCTTCACGCCGCCGTCGATTTCCAAACGGATGTCGAGCCCGCTCGCATCGATTCTGTCTCTGACTTCACGCAGTTTAACCAATGCCGATGGTATGAATGACTGGCCGCCGAAACCCGGATTGACCGACATCAGCAAAATCATATCCAGTTTATCCATCACATAATCGAGGTAGTCGAGCGGCGTACCCGGGTTGAACACCAATCCGGATTTGCAGCCGCAATCGCGAATCATCTGCAGCGTTCGATCGATGTGGATGGAGGCCTCCGGATGAAACGTGATATAACTGGCACCGGCCTTGGCGAAGTCGGGAACGATCCGGTCGACCGGCTCGATCATCAGATGCACATCGATCGGGGCGGTGACGCCGTGCTTTCTCAACGCTGCGCACACCAGCGGTCCAATCGTCAGGTTAGGCACGAAATGGTTGTCCATGACATCGAAATGGACAACATCGGCACCGGCGGCCAAAACGGTATCGACTTCCTCGCCCAACCGGGCGAAATCCGCTGAAAGAATGGAGGGAGCAATCCAATTTTCGGTCATTTTCTATCCTCATTAATTTTAAACGCTTGGCTGTTCAGATTGGTTGTTCTTGCGCTCTGCTTCGGCGCAGCACACAAGGCACGCATGAGCAGCGATGGTATCACAAAAGCCCGGTCCGAGCCATGACAGCAAGCCGTCTCTTTCCGGCTCATGGGAATGACCGGCAGCTACCATTAAAACGCGCGCGGCTTTATAATCAAAGGCGATTATCACGAACAGCCGTTGAAACGAACCGCTAACAACTTCCGAGGAAAACATGGCAGCAACACATTCCAACATGATGCCTTTGGGCACGATTGCACCGGATTTCGAATTGCTCGATACGGTGATCAGCTCCAACAAAAGCTTGCAGGAACTCAAAGGCGGGAAAGGCACGGTGGTGCTCTTCATGTGCAACCATTGCCCTTATGTGATGCATGTCAAAGATCAATTGATCGATATCGCCAAGAGTTACGCACCGAAAGGCATTCAGACCATCGCCATCAGCTCCAATGAGATTGAGCATTATCCGCAGGATGCGCCCGACAAGATGAAGGAACTGATGGCGCAGTGGGGACGTCCGTTTGCCGCTTATCTGTATGATGAAAGCCAGGAAGTCGCCAAGGCCTATCAGGCGGCCTGCACGCCTGACATCTACCTGTTCGACGCCGACCTGGCGTGCGTCTATCGCGGGCGTCTCGACGGATCGACGCCCAAAAATGATGTGCTTTCGACCGGCGAGGATTTGCGCAATGCCCTGGATTGCCTGCTCGCGGGAAAACCGATCGGCGAAGAGCAGATTCCGAGCGTCGGCTGCAATATCAAATGGAAACAGGCCTGATGCCGGAGAGCACTCGACTCTGATGCAACCGCTCACCGGCATCCGTGCGCTGATCATCGACATGGACGGCGTTCTATGGCATGGAGAACAGCCGGTGCCGGGATTGACCGATTTTTTTCAAACGCTGCGTGATCACCGAATCCGTTTCATTCTGGCAACGAACAATGCCAGCCTGACGCCGGAGCAATATGTGAACAAGCTCGCACGCATGGGCGTTGCGGTCGCACCCGGCGACATTCTAACCTCCGGTACGGCGACGGCACTCTATCTCGCCGAGCATGCCGACCCGGCATCGACCCGGATTTTCGTAGTCGGCGAAGAGGGACTTCAGCGACCGCTGCTCGAGCGCGGTTTTACCCTCACGGGACGATACGAACTCGACAACGCCTGCGCCGATATGGTCGTCTGCGGCAAGGACGAAACCCTGACATGGGACAAGTTGGCCACTGCTTCCCTCCATCTGGGAGCGGGAGCGCAATTCATCGGAACCAACGCCGATACCACGCTGCCGACCGAACGCGGCCTGATCCTCGGCAACGGTGCCATTCTGGCGGCACTGGAAACGGCGACCGGCGCAACGGCGACCATCATCGGCAAGCCGGAACCGATCATCTACCAGCAGGCGCTCGCGCTGCTGGACGCCGACCCGTCCGAGACGGCTGCCATCGGCGACCGCCTGGAAACCGATATCCTTGGCGCCGTGCGCACCGGTATTCGCAGCATCCTGGTTCTGTCCGGCGTCTCCACCGAAGAGGAGTTGAACACGGTCGGTTATCAACCAACCTGGGTCATGCCGGATCTCGGCGCTGTCACCCGGGCGCTGCGGGATGCACCGTCCATGCAGATTCCTTGCTAAGTGCGAAGCAGCCTTGTTTTCGCCCTCATCTGGTTATTGACCTTCGCCTTCATCGGCTTGGTTGGCGAGGCCTATCTGCGTTGGCATCATTTTGAGCTCCCGACCGATGAACGTCATCTGCCCCACCCTTATCTTCAAAATATTCTTGACCCTTCCGTCGAGATTGTGCCGGGAGAAAGGCTCGGAGCTCATGGACTCAGAAAAACCGGGCGCGATCATCATGATGATAATCAGTACAACATCATCGCAATAGGAGATTCCTGCACTTTTTCCGTCGCCAGCTCGAAAGAGGCGACCTCCTACCCGACACTGCTCGAAGAGCGTTTAGGTGAACTACTCGATAAACCGGTAGAAGTCTATAACGCAGGGGTTCCCGGCTACAATAGCTTGCAGATGCTGTTGAAGCTTCATATGTCGTTGCGAGACATCGAAGCGGACGAAGTCATTATCTACGGCGGTTGGAATGATATCAATGTCATGCGCCACGACCGGGGAAGCCTCTATATAGAAAACAACGCCAATGGCATGCCCAAGATGTACAGGCATCGAACCTATTGGGAGCTGGCGCGCCAGGTTCCTGGCGGCCTGGAAAGGATATTATCGAGAATTTACCTGTACAACCATATCAAATTCAAGATCGCTGCGCACAATGATATCGAAAACACGCAGGCTTACTGGCGGGAACATGGGTTGGAAAGTCTGCCGCCAACGCCTGTCATCAAACCGAGATTGTTCGACAATTTCCGCAACAACATGGCGAGCATCATCGCGCTCGCCAGAGGGCGCGGCGCCAAGGTGGCGGTCGTCACTTTGGCCACCCCCCTGCGCGACAACTATTCCAGGGAATACGAGCAGCATTTCATGGCGAAATTTGGCAATGACGCCGATAACTTCATCGCCCTGACGCCGGCCGAGATCTTTTATCACATCAAGCGATTCAACGACATCCTGAGAGAATTAGCTGCTGCACACGATATTCGGTTGTATGACTGGGAAAAATGGTATCGGGAAACCGGCGATCTGTCGATGTTCACCGACGTGGTGCATCCAAACGATAAAGGTTACGCTTACCTGGTCGAAAAAATAGTCGAAGCACGCGCCCGGTAAAAATTGCTCATCCCGAAGCGGGCGTTGAAACACTCCCGCCGACAGACCGAATGGCATAGGCGACATCCGCCGCCTGGCGGTTCTCGCGGACGTCATGAACACGAAAGATGCGGACACCGGCCATGACGCCCAAAGCGGTCGTTGCCGTCGTTGCCGCAACCAGTTCCGAAGGCTCGGTGACGTTGCATACGGCTCCCATGAATCGCTTGCGGCTGGTTCCCAATAAGACCGGATAACCACTGTCGACAAATCGTTTCAGAGCGGCCATCAAAAGAAGATTGTCGTTCCTGCGTTTTCCGAAGCCGATGCCCGGATCGATGACGATGTTCTCAGCCCGGATGCCGCTGCTTTCAGCTACGGCTGCACGCCACAATAAAAACGACAGCACCTCGTCGACGACCGATTCATAGCGTGGATCATCCTGCATTGTCTTGGGAGTGCCCTGCATGTGCATTATAATGATCGGAACGGACCGCTCGGCAGCCAGCGCGAACAGTGCCGGATCGTCCCGGCCGGCGCTTATGTCGTTGATCATATTCGCTCCGGCATCCAACGCAGCCCGGGCGACTTCGCTGTATGTGGTATCGATGCTGAGCAGGCAATGCCCCGGCAAGCGTCGGCGCAGCGCCTCGATCACCGGAAGAATGCGCTGTAACTGGTCTTGGACAGTGACAGGGGCCGATCCCGGCCGCGTCGATTCACCACCCACATCGATGATATCGGCGCCTTCCCGGACCATCTCTTCCGCCTTGGCCGATGCGTTATCATGGGCAAAATAACGCCCGCCGTCGGAAAAGCTGTCCGGCGTCACGTTCAGGATTCCCATGATGAGTGGGGCACGCCTTGATCGCGCTGGATGATGGATGTTGCTGGTCATCGTGAAAACTCGCTCTGCCGGCAATGGATGATAACGGTATGCAATGGCGCATGACGATTATTGTATCGAGCCAGCCCCTCGATTGCTATACGGCCGAGCAAACGTTACCATTGCCTAGGAGGCTATCCAAGAAAAGACCGATCTGGCGGATAACCCCTCGCTACGATCGCTATTCTCGGACAGCCTCCTAGTCTGGTTTGATGGACTTAACTTTATATGAATGCATCTTTATCCACGAAACGCCAGAAAGCCGCCGCTTTTCTGGCATCGATGACAGCAACCTTGATGATTGCGCATCAGGTCGCCGGAAAGGCGACCCGCGATGGGCTTTTTCTGCACTATTACGATGTCACGCAACTGCCCAAAGTGGTGATGGGCTCGGCGATTCTCTCCTTTATCGGGGTACTGATCATGTCCCGCCTGCTGGGTCGTTTCGGCCCGGCCATCGTCGTACCGCTGGGCTACGGAATCAGTTCGGTGCTTTTTGCCGCGGAGTGGTATCTGTTTCCGGTGTTCAAAATGCAGGTAATCGTCGTGCTCTATTTCCATATGGCGGTTTTCGGCGCAATCCTGATCAGCGGCTTCTGGTCCGTGGTGAACGAACGGTTCGATCCCTATTCGGCCAAACAGACAGTGGCCCGCATCGCCGCCGCCGCAACCTTGGGAGGGCTGCTCGGCGGGATTCTGACCGAGCGGGTGGTGGCGATGACCGACAACCGCACGATGTTGCTGGTCCTCAGCGGCATGCAGTTGATCAGCTTCATCGCGCTGTTTACGGTTGGGCGCGTACCGGCCAAAAAAAGCTTCCAGCGCTCCTCGGTGGAAAAGACCGGGATCCGAACGGTTTTCAAAATGCCTTACCTGCGTCAGATGGCTATCGTCATGGCCCTGGTTGCGATGGTTGCCGCGCTGCTGGACTATGCCATGAAAGCCGAGGCTGCCGAATACATTACCGACAACAAGGCTCTGACCAGCTTCTTTGCGGCATTCTACGCCATCGTCGGCTTGTTGATGTTTCTGATTCAATCGGCCTTTGGCCCGAAAATGCTGCAGCGCTTCGGCCTGGCCGGCACCATGTCGGTGCTGCCGGCCGCCGTCCTGATCGGCGGCGTGTTCAGTACCGCGGTGCTGCATCTGTGGACGGTCACCGTGCTGCGAGCCGGCGAAGCGATCTTCGCCAGTTCCTTCTTCCGCTCGGCATTCGAGCTGCTCTATACGCCGTTGAGCCCGGACCGAAAAAGGCCGACAAAAATCATTATCGACGTCGGCTCGAACCGGCTCGGTGACCTGTTGGGCGCCGGGGCGTTGTTCATTTTGCTTTTTTTCATTCCTGATCTGCCCATCTCGCTGGTCATCAGCATCGCCATGGCGGCTTCCGGCGTCGCCATCCTGGTCATAGCGCGCCTGCAGGCCGGCTACGTCAGCCAGCTGGCTGAAAGCCTTCGGTCCGGGACGGTATCGCTGAGTGACGATGAGATACAGGATGCGACGACCAGGCTGGCGCTGCGGGAGAACAAAGCGATCTCCGACCGGCGCTTTCTGCAAGCCAAGTTGCAATCCATGCACCGGTCCGGAGCCAACCCGGGAGGAAATCCAGCTGGAAACAATCCGGGCGAAGAACGAGTCGCCGCGGAGATCGAAGCACTGCTGGACACTTCACCGGAACGCGCCCGGCTGATGCAGGCCATCGCCAATCTCACGTCGAACGATCATGATCGCATTCGACAGACGCTCAACGGCGATTTCATGGACACCGGCCTGGTCGCTTATATGCTGCCGCTGCTCGGTGATGACGAGCTGGTCGATGAAGTCAGAATGGAGCTGCGCTGGCTGGCTCCGCGCATTCTCGGAGAGTTGACCGACGCCCTCACCGACCCCGACACACCATCCAAGGTACGGGCGCGCATACCTGAAGTGATGGAGGTCTGTCACAACCAACGAGCCGTGGACGGCCTTCTGGAGGGCTTGTCGGACGGCGATTTTTCCGTACGCTACAGCTGCGCGCGCGCGTCGTCGAGGATGCTGGCCCGCAGTACGTCACTCAGGGTCAGTGAGGAAAAAGCCATCGAGGCGGTCCGGCGGGAACTGGAGCTGGATGACAAGAGCTGGAAAGAGTCGCCCGGAACTCCCCTGGAGACAACGCAGACAGACCCGCCCGAACAGGAGGCCGGACCCAATGCACGCATCAACCACGTGTTTCTCGTTTTGGGACTCGCGCTCGACCGTGAACCGCTCGAGGTCGCCAGAAAAGCACTGGTGAGTGAAGATTCGAACCTCAAGGGAACGGCCCTCGAATACCTTGAAAACGTTCTCCCCGAACGAGTGAGACAGCTCCTATGGTGGCGCCTGGGCATCTCTTCCATGCAAAAGCCAAAAGCGCAGCGCTCTCACACAGAGATCGTCAGCGAACTGCGGGGAGCTTCAAAACAGGGAAACGCCGGCGCCTGATTGCGGGTGCCTTGCCTCCCGTCCCCTTGGGTCGAACCCTCGATGCCCGAACATCTCCTGTTTATCACCGGCAAGCTGGCAGAAAAGCAGCTGCGCCGGATCCTGCAACAGATGCAACCGACCGAGTTCATTTACACGGTACATCAGCTCGGCGTCAGTGTCGCCGCGCTGATCACGGCCGAGATGATACAGCGCCGGCTGAAAGAGACGTTCGACGCCGACCGGGTGATCATTCCGGGCCGCTGCCGCGGCGACCTGGAACGTCTATCAAACCACTTCCAGATACCGTTCGAACGCGGTCCCGAAGAGCTCAAAGATCTTCCGGCCTACTTCGGCAGGACAGCCGAACGCCATGATCTCAGCCGCTACGATGTCAGAATTTTCGCTGAAATCACCGAAGCACCGACGATGACGATCGACGCTATCATCGAGCAAGCCGGCCGCTATCGACGCGACGGAGCCGACATCATCGATATCGGCTGCCTGCCCGATACGCCGTTCCCGCATCTGGAAGAGGCGATACGAACATTGAAGCAGGAAGGCTTCGAGGTCAGCATCGACTCGCTGCAAGCCGATGATCTGCTGAGAGGCGGCAAGGCCGGCGCCGATTATATGCTGAGTCTGCACGAAAAGACATTGTGGATCGCCGATGAGGTCGGCGCGAAACCGGTATTGATCCCCGCCGTGCACGGCGATCTCGACTCACTGGAGCAGGCGGTCGCGTCGATGGATGCCAAAGGACGCCCCTATTTGATCGACCCGATACTCGATCCGATCCATTTCGGTTTCGCCGATTCGATCGTACGCTACCACCAGGCTCGACAACGTTACCCGGAAGCGGAAATATTGATGGGGGTGGGAAACCTCACCGAGTTGACCCATGCGGATACCGCCGGCATCAACGCGCTGCTGCTCGGCATCTGTTCGGAACTGCGCATCACCGCCGTTCTCGCCACCCAGGTCAGCCGGCATGCCTGCAGAGCGGTGCGCGAAGCCGATCTGGCCCGAAGAATCCTGTATACGGCGAGAGAGTCCAATATGCTGCCCAAACATGTGGATGATGGCCTGATGGCGCTGCACGAATGCGCCCCTTTCCCCTATGAACCGAACGAGGTCGATGAGTTGGCGGGACAGATACGCGATCCCAGCTTCCGCGTTCAGACCAGCCGCGACGGCGTCCATATTTTCAACCGTGACGGTATGCACAGCGCCATCGACCCGTTCGATCTCTACCCGAAGCTCGATGTCGAAAACGACGGCGGCCACGCCTTTTATCTTGGCGTTCAACTCGCCAGAGCACAGATTGCCTGGCAGCTGGGCAAGCGCTTCACCCAGGACGAACCGTTGACCTGGGGCTGCGCGGTCGAACCTGAATCGGAAGATCTGAGCCAACTGAAAGAAGCCGGAACGACGATGAAAAAAAAATAAGCTCGCAAGCCGAATAAGCGTCAGCGCATCCGGCGTTGCCAAAAACTGAAAACTGTAAACTGACAACCGTAGACCGATACAAAACAAGCATGATCCGAGAGACCATCATCACTACTCAGTGTTCCGAAGGCCGGATTCACATCGCCCCGATGGGCGTGCACAATCTTGGCGATGAATTTTTGATCATGCCTTTCAGGCCATCGACCACCCTCGACAATCTATTGGCCAGCCGCTGCGCGGTCGTCAACTACACCGATGACGTCCGCATCTTCGCCGGCTGCCTGACCGGCCGCAGACAATGGCCGCTCGTTGACGCCGAACAGACCCCCGGAAAACGGCTGGCGAATGCCCTGGCGCATGCCGAACTGAAGCTGATCCGCATCGAAGAGGACCAACAGCGACCCCGCCTTTACTGCACTGTGCTGCATGAGGCCAATCACGCCCTCTTCCGCGGCTTTAACCGGGCGCAGTCGTCCGTTCTGGAAGCGGCCATCCTGGTCAGCCGTTTGAACTTTTTGCCGTGGGAAAAGATCCGGACAGAAATCGACTATCTTCGTATCGGTGTGGAAAAAACCGCCGGCCCGGCCGAATGGGAAGCGTGGGAGTGGCTGATGGCTGCAATAGAAGAATTCAAACCCGCGCGATTATCGGATTGAACGGACCGACACCATGCAGCTGCGACTGTTGTCCGCCAGCGATGTACGGATTGCCTTGCCGATGCCCAAAGCCATCGAGACCGCATAAGTTATCCAACATCCATTTTTTAATACCGAAAGCAAATTATATTGACTTTCTGCCTAGACTAGACTAGTCTCTCCCTAGATCTCTTGTTGATCTGTTTAGGAAAATTATATGTCCGCTTCACGTGCACCTGATTACAGAACATGGACCATTGCAGAGGCCAAGGCACGGCTATCTGAGCTGCTGCGTCTGGTTCAGAAGGAAGGACCGCAATACATTGGTACTAAAAAATCATTCGTCATTATATCTGAAGAAGAATGGCGGTCATTGAAACGTCCAAAGAAACCACTAGGACTTTGGTTGATAGAAAATTTACCGACAGTCGGTGAATTAGAACTACCCGACAGGAATGAGCCTGAGCGTGAAATACCATTTCAATAGATCGGCAGCAGAATGAAAGGCTTCCTGCTCGATACCAATGTCATTTCCGAACTTGTAAAGCCTGCGCCCAATCGGAATGTCGTTGAATTTCTGTCAATATTGGATGGCGCCTGGCTCTCAATCATCAGCATGCACGAGCTCACTTATGGCCTGGGGCTATTGCCTCAAGGAAATCGTCGTTCGGAACTGGAAGAAAAATTACTCCAATTGTTGTCCGAGTATAGCGATTTGATCATTCCAATTGATCAATCAGAAGCAGAACAAGCGGCCTTGTTTCGAGTACGGGCAAAACAACAAGGAAGAGTGATTCACCTCGCCGATGCGCTCATTGCTGGCACGGCCAAGGCGCATAACTTGTCTTTGGTCACTCGAAACGTCGATGATTTTTTTGGTATAGATATTAATATTGTCAACCCTTGGATTTGATAGAAAAAGGGAACAGATTTATTTATTTTCATGCTGTTTAGTCTTTAGGCCTACCGGATCGTCCACCATGCAGCTGCGACTGTTGTCAGCCAGCGAGGTGCAGATCGCCCTGCCGATGCACAAAGCCATCGAGACAGCACGGGTGGCCTTTGCAGCTCTTTCGACCGGTAAAGTCGACATGCCGTTGCGCAGCTCGGTTGCGACCAACAAAGGCGTCACCTTTACCATGCCCGCCTATCGGCACGGCGCCCCAATGGTGGCCGTTAAAATGGTATCGGCGTATAAGGAAAATCCTCGAATTGGGCTGCCGGTCATCAACGCCATCGTCATCGTGCTCGATGCCGACACCGGTCTCCCCAAGGCGCTCATGGATGGCAATGCACTAACCGCGATCCGCACCGGGGCCGGCGGCGGACTGGCCGCCGACCTGCTGGCGCGCCGATCGGCAAGTGTGGTGGCGCTGTTCGGAGCCGGCACCCAAGCCAGAGCCCAGTTGCAGGGAGTTATGGCGGTACGCAGCATCGAGCATGTCAACCTGATCAGCAGAACACGCTGTTCGGCTCAAAAGCTGGCTGATGAGATCCGCAGCCAGCCCGATGCGCCGACCGTCACCGTGATGGAGACGTCCCGCCAAGCCGTCACCGACGCCGACATCGTAATCACCGCAACGACGTCCCCAACACCCGTCTTCGATGGCGAAGACCTGAAACCCGGTACGCATATCACCGGCGTCGGATCTTATACGCCGCAGATGCAGGAAATCGACGCCATCACGGTGAAGCGCGCCACCGTCGTCGTCGATTCGCGCGCTGCCTGCCTTGCAGAAGCCGGCGACATCATCATTTCCGGCGCCCGCATCGATGCGGAGCTGGGTGAGATCGTCAACGGCGACAAACCGGGACGCCGGTTCGAACATCAATTAACGTTTTTCAAATCAGTTGGAATTGCGATACAGGACGCCGTTGCAGCCGAAGCGGTCGTTCATACGGCGCAGGAGCAAAGCTTGGGGCGGATCGTCACGCTGTGACCCCTTTTTGCCCATACCGTTATACGTCCGCCTGCAGGCCGGATAACCCTCGTGATTTACCGATGCTTAAAAGCCACGCTTCAAATTCCATTGTCAACGATCAGCTCGATGCCCGGAGCACTTCTTCCACACTGCGGAATTCTTCAAGCGCCGCTTCCAACTGCTCCACGATCTCCTGCGCCAACACTTCCGGCGCCGGCAGGTTCTCGGTATCCTCAAGCGACTCATCTTTTAGCCAGAAGATATCGAGGTTGGTTTTGTCACGGGCGATGAGTTCGTCATAGGTGAAGGATTTCCACCGTTCTATCTGATCGAATTCTTCTCGTTTGCTGTGGTCTTCGGGCTTATAGCATTCAATAAACTCATTAAAATCACACTTTACCAAACGCTTGGTTTTCAGGGTCATGTGAACATTGGTGCGGAAGTCGTAGATCCACAACTTTTTGGTCCAGGCGGTTTTGGAGGCGGGTTTGGCGTCGAAGAAGATGACGTTTGCCTTGACGCCCTGGGCATAGAAGATGCCGGTGGGCAGGCGCAGCAAGGTGTGGAGGTCGCAGCGCTCCAGCAGGTTTTTACGCACGGTTTCGCCGGCGCCGCCTTCGAAGAGGACGTTATCCGGCGCGACCACAGCGGCTTTGCCGTCGATTTTGAGCATATTGGCGATGTGTTGCACGAAGTTGAGCTGTTTGTTGGAGGTGGTGGCCCAAAAGTCTTCGCGCTCATAGACCAGCTTTTCCTGTTCTTTTTTACCGCTCTTTTCGTTGATGACAGTAATGGAGCTCTTTTTACCAAAGGGCGGATTGGCCAGGACCATATCGACTCTGGTCTCCCCCACTTCTTTGGCCAGGGCATCATTGGCGGTAATCGGGCATTCGTCACCACCTATACCGTGCAGGTATAAGTTCATGGCACATAGGCGCACCACGCTATCGACAATATCGTTACCGCGCAAGGCGTGTTCTTTGAGATGACGTTGTTCTTTTTTGGAAGTGGCCTGTGTTGCCATGTAATCGTGGGCGGCCAATAAAAAGCCACCGGTACCACAGGCGGGATCGGCGACGGTGTCGGTGGGTTCGGGTTGCATCACTTCCACCATCGCCTGGATTAACGGACGCGGGGTAAAATATTGCCCGGCTCCGCCTTTCACATCCTGCGCATTGCGTTCCAACAAACCTTCGTAGATGTCGCCTTTCACATCCGCCGGCAATGTGGACCACTGCTCCTTCTCGATCATCTTGATCAAGCGTTCCAGCTTGGCGGGGTCCTGGATTTTGTTTTGCGCCTTGCGGAAGATGGTGCCTAACATGCCGCCTTGTTTTCCCAGGTTTTCCAGGGTGTGACGGTATTGCAATTCTAGATCATCGCCGTCTAACTTTACCAACTTGGCCCAGGCGAATTCATCTGGCACCTGCACTTGCTGGCCAGCCACTTCACGTTCATCGGCCATTTTAAGGAAGATCAAATAGGTGATTTGCTCGACATAATCCCCATACCCCACACCATCGTCACGCAAGACGTGGGCGTAGTTCCAGACTTTGTTTACTATTTCTGATGCGCTCATCTTAGTTCAATGGTTCTTCTTGAACACGAGTCTGCCGTCTCAACGTTTCCACAGCTAAACGAATTGCTTCTTCGTTAGAGGACTTATCAGACCAGTCTGACCAGAAATTTAATGTTCCACTTGCAGGTTCTAAAGCTGGCTTATCAAGCTTAATCCTTGTAGGGAGAAGAATTGCATCACCTAGAAGCAACGCTTCACCAGTATCGAGCAGAGGCAACATATCAGTAAGCCCAACCATCGAATCTGGAATCAATTTCCTTACGACATTTTGATCTGCATCATTAGTCAGCCTTAAAATCAAAAAGTTATTACATTGACTCAAAATCGTTCTACTCACATCCGAGGGTCTCTGACTTACAACAACTAACGACACTCCATATTTCCTCCCTTCCTTAGCAATTCTCTCGAAAGTTGCCAACGCCTGTTTTTCAACAGCATCAGCATCATTTTTAACGGGAAGATAAATGTGTGCTTCATCACAAACTAGTGCGAAAGGGGAACGTTTTTCTGGCTCCAACCAGGTAAGTGTTCACTCCCCTCTAT
>DEII01000216.1 GCA_002352385.1 Methylococcaceae bacterium UBA2778
GCAAAAATAGCGACTCCCCGCTCTGTCCAAACAACTGTCCTGCGTTCGGTCCGCTTAATGCGCAGACCGCACTATCGAGCAGGGCAGAAACGTCTTGCCGATCGACATCGAGACCGAATCAGCCCTCTTCCAATTGCGCATTGACATGCCGCCGAAATTTTTTTGTGAGCTCCGGCAAAGGGCCTTCTCCAGGCCTGAAAATGGTTGAACTGCCGCACACCAGGACATCCGCTCCGGCACGGATCATTTCCGCCGAACTCTCAGGAGTGACGCCGCCATCGATCACGATTTTGATGGCTCTTTCTCGGAGCACCGTTTTGACGTCGGCGATCTTGCGGTAAATGGTGTCGATGATGTGGTGGCCGACAATGCCGGGATTGATCGCCATCAGCAAGACGTAATCGATATCGGCAAGGATATAATCGAGCACGCAAAGGGGCGTGGCCATATTCAGCACGACGCCCGGCTTCATGCCGGCATCCCTGATGAGCTTCAAGGTTCTGTGCAGATTGATATTGTTTTCGGCATGAACATAAAAAATCGTCGCCCCGGCTCTGGCATACGTCTCGATGTAAGGTTCCGGCTTCGTGACCATCATATGCACATCGACCGGCAGATCGGTCAGCTTTCTCACACCGACAAGAATTTCCGGATATAAACCGAACCGGGGCACGCAAACCCCGTCCATGACATCGAAATGAAGCATGTCGATATCGGCCCCGATTATGTCGCGGACCGAACGCTCCAGATTCAAAGGGACGCCGCAGATCAATGATGCGGTGATTTCAAATGTTCTGCTCATATCGTTCAGGGCGTTAAAGGAAAGCAAACAGGACGGTTCCATGATATTGTGCTTTTATTCTTATTTCCAGCACTCAAAGAAGAGCACCTGAAACAGCTTGCTCAGAGCAATCATTCAGATCCCCTAACCCCAACCCTCTCCCGGAGGGAGAGGGAGCTGAGGAATCACAGGACGCTCGCTGCTTTCCCCGTTGAAGTGTGCTGATTGGTGGCGGGGGAAGTGAACGGATACTGCTCAGAAGTGCGGAGAGTATTCTCTGCTCTGACGGATGCCTCGCAGGTGCTCGTTCAACCATGGGGGATGCTATCCGCGCCGGCCGCCGGTGGTGTAGCGCCGTTTCATCTGACTGGCTATGCTTTGGCGGTTTTCGAGCATGGTCGGCATCTGCTTCAACCCTGTACGGAAGAACCAAAACAGCATCCATGGTAACGATAAAACAGACCGACAATTACGCAAACAAGAGCACTCAGGAAACATTAAGTGAACTGAACGTAAACCCGGCGCTGGGATTGAGCGAGTCCGAAGCAAAGGTTCGGCACGCACAATACGGTTTCAATGAAATTGAGGAACGGGAAGAACCGCTTTGGCACCGTATCTTCCGCCGCTTTTGGGGGCCGATTCCGTGGATGATCGAAATTGCCGCGGCGCTGTCGGCTGTCGTCGAGGAATGGGAAGACTTTGTCATCATTATCATTTTGCTGTTGGTGAACGCGGTGCTGGATTTCTTCCAGGAGCACCGGGCGCTCAATGCCCTGAAAGCGTTGAAGCAGCACATGGCCAGGGAGGTCCTGGTCCGGCGCCAGGGCGCTTTTAAAACCATCGCTGTCCGGGAGTTGGCGCCGGGCGATATCGTCAAGCTCAAGATCGGCGACATCGTACCGGCGGACGTTCAAATGGTGGAAGGCGCCTACCTGCTGATCGACGAATCGTCCCTGACCGGCGAGTCGCTGCCAGTCAACAAGAAAGCCGCTGATGTGGCTTACGCCAATACGATCGTCAAGCAGGGTGAGATGTTGGCAGTGGTCGTCAATATCGGCAAAGACACCAACTTTCAGTCCGTTGTTTCGCTGGTTGCCAAGGCCCAACTGGAAGAGCGCAGCCATTTCCAGAAGATGGTGATGCAGATTGGTAATTTTCTGATTCTGATCACGGTTGCTCTGGTTGTGCTCATCGTCGTCGTAGCGATATTCCGGCATGAAAGCCTGCTTGAAATCGCCCGCTTCGCCATGGTGTTGACCGTGGCGGCCATCCCGGTCGCGTTGCCGGCGGTGCTTTCTGTCACCATGGCTGTGGGTGCGATGAACCTGGCGCGCCGCAAGGCCATTGTCAGTCGCCTCACCGCGATCGAAGAGATGGCGGGGGTGGACGTGCTCTGCGCCGATAAAACCGGAACACTCACCAAAAACGAGATGCGGGTGGCCGAGCCAGTGGTTCTGGGCGGTATTGGTAAGCACGAACTGTTTCTTGTGGCGGCTTTGGCTTCCAGGCCGGAAAACAGGGATCCCATCGAAATCCCGATTTTCGACTACATCGATGAGCATTTTGCGGAACTTGATGTTAAGGCTTACCGCCAGATTCGGTTTATTCCTTTCGACCCTATCCGCAAACGTACCGAGGCCGAGATCGAGAAAGGTGGTGACCATTTTGTCGCCATGAAGGGTGCCGCCCAGGTGTTGCTGGAGATGGCGGAAATTCCGGACAAGGACGCGCAATTGGTCGCTGATGAAGTGGATCGACTGGCAAGCAAAGGCTACCGGACGTTGGCGGTCGGCCGCAAACAGGGCAATGAGCCGTTGGAACTACTTGGATTGATTCCCCTTTATGACCCGCCGCGGGACGATTCGCAGACGGTGATTGATGAGATGTGCGACTACGGTGTCAAAGTTAAAATGGTTACCGGCGACAATGCCGCCATTGCCCGTGAAATCGGCGGCCTGCTCGGGCTGGAGCCCCGGGCCATGCGTTCCAGGCAGTTTTTCGGCGCTGCCGGCAGCGAACTGCTGAGTCTGGTCGAAGCGGTCACCACCGCGATCTATCAGAAACTCAAGCCCGAGGTCTCGCACCGGGCAGCGCATGCATTCGCCGACGACGTCATGGAGGCCGTCCGGCAGATGTATGATACCCGGCTGCTCGAGCGGGAGTTTGTTCACACCCGCGAATCGGCCATCGTCGACCTGATCGAGTCGGTGGAGATCTTCGCCGAGGTGGTGCCGGAGGATAAATACCGCATTGTCGATATCCTGCAGAAAGGCGATCATATCGTGGCCATGACCGGCGACGGGGTCAATGACGCACCCGCCCTGAAAAAAGCCGACTGCGGCATCGCCGTCTCAAACGCCACCGACGCCGCCCGGGCAGCCGCGGACATCATCCTCACCGCGCCCGGGTTAGGCGTCATCAACGAGGCGGTCAAGCAGGCACGCATCACCTTCGAGCGCATGAAGAGCTATGCCATCTTTCGTATTGCGGAGACCATCCGCATCATTCTGTTCATGACGCTCTCCATCGTGGTGTTCAACTTCTACCCCATCACCGCGCTGATGATCATCCTGCTGGCGCTGCTCAACGACATCCCCATCCTGGCCATCGCCTACGATAATACGCGTGTGGACCAGAGGCCCGTGCGTTGGAAGATGCCGGAACTGCTCTCCATCGCCAGTATACTGGGCGTAGCGGGTGTTGTTTCTTCCTTTGCGCTGTTCTTTATCCTGCAGGAGCTTAATTTCCCACAAGAGATGATCCAGACCCTGCTGTTCCTCAAGCTGATCGTCGCCGGGCACAGCACGCTTTATATCACCCGTGCCGCAGGCTGGTTCTGGCAGCGCCCTTTTCCCTCGGTGCTGCTGTTGGCTGCGACCTTCGGGACCGAGATCGCCGGCACACTGATCGCCGTCTATGGCCTCTATGTCACGCCGATCGGCTGGGAATATGCGCTTTGGATCTGGGCATACGCTCTGGCCTGGTTTCTTTTTAACGATATGATCAAAATAGGGGCCTACCGTCTGTTGAGACGGAACCATTCTTGAATGCCGGTCATAAAACCGAACGTTGTTAGGGCATGGAACGAAATAAGTGTTGCGGATTGCGCCGGTCTTTTGTTCGTCTTCAAGGCGCGGCAATGGGCGCATAGCCAAGTTATGTAACCATTGCCGCAACGCAGAAGACGGGCAAAAAGACAAGTAAGATGCGATACTTATTTCGTGACATGCCCTTAGCCGCCCTGTTGTCGGAGCGCGTTCATCATCGAGGCGAATCCCATTCAGCGACTCCTGATCCATATCGGTGAACCAGCCACACCACCACGAATTGCACCTGCCCGTGGACCACCGGACTGGCTGGAAGCGGATTTTGATCAAAGCGATCTCAATGAATCGGAACAAGCAGAACCGGTGCCGGAGTTTGAGTTTGATCAGACCGTGAACTGGTAGAGAATCACAGTACCGATGCTAGTCGGCCATTCTGAGCGGCAGAGGTTCTCTTGTGTGCATGTTTCAGATAACGGGCTCAAAGGCATCATTTACGCCCAAACATCTTACAAGAGTGCGGTCCACATCCTCAGATACCGAGGGAACGATCAAAAAGCCTTGCTAAAAAGATCAGGATCGGGTGGGATTTGCCCGACGATAGGTGGGAAAGTGGCGTTGAAATTCCTATCCATCGCCGCTTTCCGCATCGGAAAACACCGTCCGCATAAGCTTGATGCGGCGATCGGAATAGGCGGTGATCTGTTCAGCCACCCACTCCTGCAGAGCCGATTCCAGTGTTGATTGTTGAAAAAACCAGACTTTGCTCATGGCTATAAATGTTGCCCTGGCCTCCGAATTCCTTTGACATTTCATAGGCGTAGTAGCACTTTCGTGCACAAAACTCGGGCCGCATTCTCCGATAGAAATCGGACACTCTTGTGCAGGAATGTGAATATTTAACTTAAAAAACGTAATGTTTTACCTTGAAAAGGGCTTAACATCGAGGGATCATAAACCTGTTCGAAGCTTGAATATATAGTGGTTCTCGAATGACTCAGGTAGGGAGGTCACGAGCTAATGGAAGAGGCTTTTTTAAAAAACCTTCCCCCTATCGATTCTTTCCATCGGGCGAAATTCGGAGGAGAATAACATGCGTAAACTAACGATCGTAAGGCTTTTGGCCCTGGCTTTATTCTTTTCCGGGGTCATTATAGACAACTCCCTTGCTGCTATCAGCTGTCCTTCGGGTGTTTTGTCTCAGCCAAAGGGCAACAGTCTTTATTTGTACTTCCCCACTAGCAGTGACAGCGGTTTTCTCGAATACGGAGTTGGCGACACATCGCCGCTGGCACCTTTCGATGTAGCCGATCTCGATTCCGGCATTGGCACCACAGCGCAGTTGCGCGATCGAATCTTCGAATTGGTCACCGATGATTATTGCGAATTCAATGTGAAGGTGCAACAAACGACATCCGCGCCCAGCCCCAGCGAATCCCGCTGGCAAATCGTCGGCCTCGGTACCGACAGCGAAACCTATTTAGGTGGGCCCTTGTTCGGTGAGGCACAAGCTGTCGATACCAACGACGCCGAGTCGCAGGATTATGCGCGAGTATGGGCCAAGTCGTTCAAAGATGCATACGGCGGTACTGGCGAGGCCCTCGAAGGCACTGACTCCACCCTGGAACGCTGGGCGACGGCTATCGGCGAGACAACCGCCCACGAAGCAGGACACAACTACGGGGCTGGGCACGGCCATTCCGCGCCGCGCACTGGTTCTGCCGAGGACGAGCAAAATAACCATATCATGGCAACCGGTAGCACTGGGCTTACCGGCGAGATCCGAGCCAGCCGCGATCGCCATTTCAGCGACACTGCATACGAAATCCTCGGCCACAACATCGGCCTCAACGTAAAGACTCTGCATAACTGGGATTTCATCAATCCCAATGACACTAGCGCAAACGGTATGCGCATCAAACTTCTAACTACCGCCAGCAGCTTGAGCATCGGGTGGTGGTATAACGGATCCAGGAGTCCTTGGCAAAACCCCACAGTCACCAACACTGGGGCCACCCAAAGCTTCCAGGGCACCACTTACAACGTGTTTAACCTGGACTTTACCAGCGCCAAGAGTTGGAGCGGTTCGACAGCTGGTGTAGTGGAAGCCGGCGACGAATTTCACACCGGCGCTAGCTTCACAGGCAGCGATTCGGTGATCGTGTTCAAGGTGGAGTTGTTCAATGGCTCCATAAGCAATGCCAGCAACCGGCTGCCCTTGTCGCCGCGCCTCCCAGGATATGATGCTGGCACAGCAGATCTTGCCAGCGGCGATTTCTCTATCAATTTCTTCAACACCGATCCTTTTGCTGGCGATCTTATCATCACAAACGTTCAAATAAACCGTATACCGCGGATGATGGATATCAACGCTATGATAAGCGGTGCAGACCCCGTAGACATTCGCGGCTTGCCAGTGCAATTAACGTCCGCCGCGACGTTTGTGACGCACGCGGCTATCGTAGAAAACGTAAAAAGAGAGATGAAGCTGCGTGACAAACTCCGGTTACCTATCGGCAAACTCACAGACAAACGCAGCGTGGACATTGTCTATGGGCCCAAGGATTGCCCGCCAGGATCGATCGGTTCCGGCACATCATTCCCAGGGAAAAAGACTGGCGCGACACGTTCCGGAGGCGTCGGTGATGCCGAGGGAGAAGAAGTTCTCTACTGCGCAAAGGGGAACGCTCTGAGCCTATTCCCATCCACTTATACCTACATCATCGCTACAGTGGTGCAGCCTAATGCCACATACTGGGACAAGGCGCAGAGCAAATTCGTCACTGGCCCACTGGCAAGCCAGGTGTTCTATCAAGTCGGGGGGATCGTGCCTGATTTCAACCATAACGGTACCGACGATTTGATCGACATCCGCACCGGCGTTTCTCCCGACATTAATGGTAACGGTGTGCCAGACGAGGCTGAGAAGCCAATCGTTACCGAGGACCAGGACCATGACATCATGCTATGGCTCCTCCTGCTCCTGGCCATCATCTTGCTGCTCTTGATCTTGCTGTGGCCAAGACGTTGAACCAAAGGCTTTTTGCACGTTGCTGGCAGCAGGTGGCGACCGTCGCCGCCTGCTGCTTGCTCATCACCATAAGAGCACAGGCATTGGATTACACACCTATTTCTTTGGAATGCATGTTAGCGACAGCTGACGCCATTGTGGTGGCAAAGCTGCCTACGAGTACCGAGAGTAGCGATTACTCGGTGCAAGTGACAGCAATATTACACGGCGACGACCTGCTTCCAGGTGTGCTTCAAGTGAAGGAATCAGCGCCGTGGAGAGGAACGGCACCACGTTTTACATCGACCGAAGCCTTGTTTTTTTTACAACATACAAAGGCTGGTCAATGGGAAGTATCTGGACCTTCAGGCGAGGGCCGCGTCCCTCTGGAAGAACAGCATGTGGACTTGACCGCCATTAGCCTGCCGCTGCCAGAAACCAACAACCGTTACTCACGGGACCTGCTATTAGATGCTCTGGAGATGGCATCACACTGTTTTTCGTTCCAGCGCCATGACAAAACCGTCATGCCTACAAACCACTGCAGGATAACCGAGCAAGAAAAGATAATGACGCGCTCAGCCCTGCATCGCTCTCTCTTTGAGCGCCTGAATAACGCCGCAGAACAGGGCGGATTGAATTGTTCGTTGCTGGAAACAGGACGCTAAATCTGGAGAAGCCATCATGTCATCCAATTTTCACTTGGCGCCGCCGGTCAAAGTCGTCGATGGGTTGGCCGCAGTCCCCATGGACATCCAAAGCATCACCGCAAAGCTCATCTTCGACGGCACGAGCGCAAGCGGGGTAGGTGACGCCACGGTCGAGTTCATCACCGGACCTGCCGATGGCAATCCTATCTTCGATCTGCGCCAGACCATCATCGAAGCCTGGTTGGACAGCGTTTCCATCGCGCCCGCACAACTCAGCCAGCACAACTTCGGTGGCGGCAGCCTAGCCGAATTGCGTATCGTGGAGGCAGTGTTAAGCGCGGGAACAATGCACACGCTGCGGATGCGTTATAGCTTGGGACTGCCCCAGTCATCCACCGTCGGATCCTATCCGCCGCATCTGGAATGGAGCACAGGACCTCGTCTGGTATTCAACTTCGGTTTCACCGACCTGGGTCCGGGGCGCTACCTGGAGGCATGGGTGCCCGCCAATCTCATTTTTGATCAATTTACGCTCGCGTTGGAAATCCGGCTGGTGAACACAGTAATCGATCACAGCCTGATCACCAATGGCACGATGACAGTGCTGGGCATCAACCACTGGCAAGTACAGTGGCCAGCTGGCATTACTGCGCTATCCCCCTTGCTGGAGCTGCGGCCGACCGACAGCATCGTCAACCTCACCGACACGGTGACCCTGCCGGTGTCAGGCACCACTGTCACTATCGAGGCGTGGAAGCTCGCGAGCAGCCCCGTAAACCTGGCCACCCAAGTTAACAATATCAAAACGTTTCTCACCTCCAATGAAAACGACGTGGGCACCTATCTGCATGGCGACCGCTTCGTGGCCTTCCTTCACACTGGAGGAATGGAATACGACGGCGGAACCACCACTGCTACCGGACCGTTGCGCCATGAAATTTTCCACAGTTGGTGGGGCCGCGGCGTCAAACCGGCGGGACAACCAGACGGTTGGTGGGATGAAGCGTGGACTGTGTACAACATGGCCGGCGCTACGGGTAGCCTGCCGTTCAATTTCAGCGACGCACCAGTGGAATTATCGACTCGCAATCCCTGGAGCCGGGTCACACCTAACAACGCCTATACCGCCGGCGAGCGGTTCTTTGAAGGACTGGCAGCCCTTGGCGGTGTGGCTATTCTTGGCGACCAGATGGACCACTTTTACGCCGAACATCAAGGCAATCCGGTCACTACCGAGAACCTGGAAGAGCACCTGCTTACGAAGATAGGCAAGGCCACGATAGTTGATGCTTTCCATCGTTTCGTTTATGGTTTCACCGACCCTCCCTCCACACCAGATTTGTGGATCAAAGACGAACCGGACCACACCGGGATCGATTATTGGGGGGGAGCGTTTTGGGATTCACCCGACCTATGGGTGCGACGCAACGACGACAACGGCAGCGATCATCAAAACCCTGAGTTCGGCCAAGACAACTGGTGCTATGCCCGAGTACGAAACCGCAGCGCCAGCATTACCGCGCGCCACTTTGTGGTGAGCTTTAACGTAAAGTCCTTCGCCGGCATGCAGTTCAGTTATCCCGACGACTTCCTGCCATGTGTCGCGGCCGCATCAGGTTTCGATTTGGCCCCAGGAGAGAGCCGCATCGTCAAGGCACGCTGGCCAAAAGATAAAGTACCATCCGCTGGGGCCCATGCTTGTCTGCTCGCCGCCGTGTTAAGCCGCAGCGAACATCCGGCATTCGGCGCCCATGTTTGGGAGCACAACAACCTTGCCCAGAAGAACCTGAGTATCGTGGATCTGTTTCCCGGCGACTGGGTGGTGTTGCCGTTCATGCTCAGCAATGACATCAGGGGGTGGTTGCCATGGTTCGAACTGCGGTTGATACGCCCGCGTGGATTCGACCACATGAAGTCCGAATTGCTGCATGCAGACCCTACTGTATTCACAGCCTTGCCGCTCACATCCAACGCTCTGCGCCAAAGCCTACCGCAGCACCACGCTACGGTGAAAGATGTCGAGGTGCTCGACTGCGGTGGCCCTGCGGGCAAATCGAAAGTGCCGTTCAATTTCGAGCCATGGACCTCAGGCAATCCTCATGCCTCGCTGGCGCGCCGTTTCGAGAGCGTGGCGCATCGATGTTTCCAGACAGGACGCCGCGCAGCCGTGCGGGTGGCTGTGCCATACAACGATCAACTGTTGCTGGGCTGGCGCCTACACGTTCCCAAGGACACACCGCCAGGCAGCCGCATGCGTATACACCTCGTCAAGCGCAACTGGCTGGGCTGCAAAGCGCTTGGAGGGATCGCTGTAGAAATCTGCGTCAAACAGAGACCGGATTAACCAAGGCAGAAAGGCCACATAATCAGGATCGTTACACCATGAAAGAAATAATAGAATCACAATCCAGACGCTGGCTTTATGGCGCATTGATAGCTTTGCCGGTAATCGTTATCGTGGTGTACTGGTTTTTTTGCCTGGAACCACCGCTCACTGTACTGCTGATACGCCATGCCGACCGGCAAGGGAGTCAGGATAAGCTATCTAACGCCGGGGAGGCGCGTGCGCAAGAGTTGGTGCATGTCCTCGAAAAGTCTGGCGTCAACGCCATTTATCACAGCAATGCGATACGCACCGAAAAGACCGCCGCCCCCCTCGCCATGGCCATAGGCATCACGCCAGCAGCGATCGCTGCGGCAGATACGACACTGCTCGTAAACGACATTCGCACTCAGCACAGCAGCCACACGGTACTGGTAGTGGGCCACAGCGACACTGTACCAGAGATCATCACCGCCCTTGGTGGTCCCTCCATTCCCAACATTGCCGGCAACGAGTTCGATAATCTCTTCGTTTTGACCACCTGCCACTGCACTTGGCCCCGCACGAAACTCGTTAAGCTGCAATATGGAGCGGCGTCGCCGTGAACCTTTACGAGAACCGGCTCATTGCTTATATTACAAAGTTCAATAATTAGCGCCAAAGTCAGCACTTTTTTTGGGGCAAATTGTAGAGGTCTGAATTAACGATATTGCCGTCAGAGTCTCCAGAAAACGCGACGGTATACTTGTAACCTTTGCATCACAAGAAAATGAGTGTCATTCTAACGACGGATGAACGTCAGCTTGAACAAATCAGGTTGGCACATGTACAAGCCGTAATCTATGAGCCTTCTGAATTACCCAAATGGTTTGAGGAGCTTGCCAACGCGGTGGAGTGCGGAGCGTTCCGATTCCAACGGACCATATTAAATGATGTCGGATACAACCAAATTGAAGCATGGCTCGAAGCCTCTCTTCCCAAAAATGCAGTTGCTGCTGAGGTTTGCGATGCCTTGCAGAGAGACATATTGAGCCTGGTCGAACTGGTATGCCGCAGTACTGGTGCCTCGCGTTTTATTTTCCGCGCTGTGACTGCCAGCCCAAACCATCATTGCGGCTTTCATGTTGATACCGTCCCTCCGGGTGCCGTACCGTGGGGCCTGCTACGTGTCTATAATGGAGCTGGCACCGATTACATCGAGCCAAGCAATGTTAAAACGACACAGGATTTTTATCGCTATTTGAGCCGCAGAGAACGCTTGGTACGAGATTGGTGCAATGCTAAAAAAAACGAGGACATGATAGCTTGTGACAGCCTTATGGCTAGAATCGCCGCCCTTGACAAGGAACGCGCTTTCCTAAAACGACCAGGAGATGTTTTTACTGTACCATCTGGATGCATCGTAGCTTTCAAGCACTTAGATATTCGGCTACACTGGTCAAACCACACCAATGAGTTAGCTTGGCTCCATTGCTCGCCAATGCAAGGAGCACCGCGTTTCCTAGTAAACATTAGCCCCTGCACACTGGCGGCAAAGCGTCGATCCGATTTCCAAAGTGCAGATATGAGGGCTCGCGGAGGGCTGGATCGATCGATCTGAGCAGATCGAGCAATCGGTGACCAGCTAGATAAGGGCCATAATTAGCCCGAAACCAGTTTCGCGGGCTCTTATTGGAACCAAGGCATTCAGACACCGCCGAAACGACGTTTTTGGGGCCGTCGAAGAAGCTGCCGGTGAAGGTGTTAACATACTTCCAGCCGCCAAGTATCTTGCGGTTGACAACTATGGGCACATCGAGACAAAGCGACTCAGTGAGGACCCGCGGGGAAGCATCCAACTCATTGGGAACGAACAGGAAGCGCGCCCGAGCCAGGTAAGCTAGAAATACATGCCACGGCAGCTGCTGAACGAAGGTAAGAACCGATGATTCCGGTAACTCATCCATTGGCGTACCAATCAGTAACCCACGCAAACCGAGTTCATGACAGATACGAGGAATACATGATCGCGCCAACTGCCAGTTCTTGGCAGAGCTTTTCCAAGGAACGAGGGCACCAACATAGATGAAGTCAAAATGAGGTATAACATCGGCAGAGACGCCGGATACCGCTTCCGGGGAAACGTGCCTATAGTCGGTAAAGTCGGAAATGCTGATCAGCGCTCTAGGGGCGCCTTTCGGAAGATAACGATCCGGTTCTCGGAAGCAGTGACACCATGCTTCGCACACCGCACCATAGTCGAGCGTTTCGTTATTCCCTACCTGAGGAAACGTCCCATCACTGCTCATGCCTACGAAGCGAAAACCGTACCGCCGTAGGTCGGCAAATTGTTCTTGACGACTGTACGTGACAATGGGTGCATTCAGCAGCACCCATCCCGTGCTGGCGTAGTTCGAGTCAACGATAAAAAGGAATGGCCACTTGGCTACATAACTCGGCATCATTAGTCTTAAATTGGAACGCGTTATTAATGGATTTATGATTCAAAGCTCAGCTATATCTTCTCGAAACGAACTGGCAAGAACAGGGCGCAATGCCTCGTATCTCTGCTATTTCTTATTTCCTATTGGAGGAGTTCGACCATGCCCAAATTACATTGTTTTTCCGTCTTTCGAAACGAATCAACCCGTATCGACCGTTTCGATGAATTAAGTCATACCACCATCGCCGCTCTTAGATCATTTTCCCGACGGCTTGGCGCCCCTCATCTTTTCGATGAAGTAATCCTGCCAACAATACAGGATGGCGGTAAATATTCGACGAACCCATT
>DEII01000150.1 GCA_002352385.1 Methylococcaceae bacterium UBA2778
GTCGATATAGCGACGAAACGTCCGTTCGCATACACCCAATAACTGCGCCGCTTCCTCTTGCGTCAAGCGCTTCACGTACCACCGTTCATAAACATCTTCGAATCGCATTTGTCGTGTTTCCTGTAGCCATCTGGCCCGGCTCATGCCCCCTCCTTTCGAGTTCACATAAACCGGACAGTTTATTTGCTACAAAACCGGACAAAATATTAACTCGTAACACCGATGTCACTCGCCGCTACAGTTAACCGAGCATAAGGAGCGCCTCGTCAGGAAGCAAGCATAAATCAACCTTCAGACTGGAGTGCTGAATCCTCCTGTTGAACAGAACGTAGCGAACCATCCGAGCCATTTCCTCGCACACCCGCACCCCACGACGTAATGACCGGCAATTTCCGACATTTTTACTTGGCTATTAGTCAAACTTGATGGCACAATGAGCGGCATCGGCTGTTTGCAAGCCGGGGTCGTCAACGGACCGTTATCGGTCGCGTTGATCGTGAAAAACAAGAAAACATTCGAGAATTCGTACAGGATCGGAAGACCGTGTCACCGTTGCCCGATCGGGCGGCATTTGGCTGAGATCATGTGCCGTTATTGTCGGCAGGGCGTCACTGGTCTGGTGTCCAAGGCTCCCGATAGCATCGCTCCCAAAGGGCGGCTTCCTGACTTGGCCGGAGAAGATGGAAAACTGGGAGGAACCCCTATGCAGTCCATGCAATACATCAAAAGCGCGCTGCCGCTCCTGCTAACAGCCTGTTTCGTCGCGGCGGCATCTGCCTGTTCACAACACGACGCACAGTCGCCGGCAGCCGACGGTTTGGATGATTTCAGGGAGGTGGTCGAAGCGGCCTACCAGCGGCTGACCGGGGGTCGGATTCAGAAGAAGGCCGGCTTTTTTGGCGAATGCTCGGTGGATTGGCGTACCGAAAGCGGCATACGGGTCAGTGAAACGGTTTGTGACGACGGCAAAGATTCCTGGAAGGTTACGATCCGGGTCACCGACCCGACAAGCCGTCCTCCGTCCCAGCGGCAGACCCAGATGACCGTAGCACTGGATGAGGAGCGTGATCTGACCCTGCTTCGTGAAAAGATGGAACAGCTTGAAAATGGGGTCACGCTGCGCCTGGATCGAACCGGGCAGTCGGTGGTCCTCGACGGCCCCGTCCGCTTGGAACCCTCCGAACAATAGCCGAATGGTGCGCACGGCACACCCTACCGGGCGCCGTACGCACCATCGCGGCATCAGGCTTCGTCTCCCCCGGCAACAGGAAACTCCTCGACTTCAAACTGCACGCTGACCGTTTCGGTTTCATGGCCTTCGCGGTCGAATGAGCGCTCGGCAAATCGGACCGTACCGTCCTTGCCGAATATCAGCACAGTCGAACAGCGGGTCCCATAGGTGGGACTGCTGACAAAAATCGGGGCAAGGATGCGCTCCCACTCGATGCCGACCCCGGTGTCGGGCAAATCGGTATCGCCGGGGAAACTGCTGTCGGCAAGCACATCGAACAGCGCGATCGGCTCGAGCCGATCGCGACTGTTCAGTACACGCCTGAGACCGGCCTTGCCGCGCTCGACCTTGGGCCATGGCGTGTCGAGCACGCCGTTGCTGAGGCCGTACAAACCGGGTGACAGCATTCGAACCGCCCCGATCGTGCTGGACAGATAACCGATCCGTTCGATATCGCCCACGATCAGGTTGAACCCGTTGAATCGATTCTGCTTCTCCTGCACGCCGCGAAGATAGACCTCAGGATCTTTTCTGCCGATCAAATAGTCGCTGACCAGCCAGCCCCGGGAGAGCGCATTGCTGAGATGCGACGACGGGTCACGATAATTGGCAACGGCAGCAAAGCGTCCATATCGGTCGACCCCCAGCCAGGTGCCGTGATTGGTGAGATCCCGGCCCGCGAAGATATGCGGAGCATCCTGCCAGAAATGGGCGCTTTGCGTCGGGCGTTCGTAGAACTCGTCGCGATTTGCGGCCACAACGACAGGGTATTCGCCGCCGGGGTCAAATGAAAACAGAATCAGGCACATGAATCATGGAACATTGGGATCAATATCGATGTTGGTGAACCGATCTAACCTCTTTTATCACACTTTTCACTCGACGTTTGCCTCCCGGCTCGGCTCTTCCCGACGACCACATTTGAATCAACATGGGCGTAGAATAACCGATATTCGTTGCGTGCTCATTCCGAATTGAACAACCGATGACCAATCACCGCGGCGCCGGCATCCCTCCCCATCGCCGACAGTCCAACCAACGCCGCAGCAAACACTCTCCCGTTCGCGCCATGCAGCCCGTAACAACCGGTCTTCTGCTCAAGCTGGCACTGCCGGCAGCCTTGTCGATCCTGCTGAACAATGCGTTTCGGGTGATCGATCAGTTTTCGGTGCAATGGCTCGGCGTCGCGGCGCAGGCAGCGGTCGGTTCCTGTACCTTCGTGCTGATCGGCTTTTTCTCGATCTACGCCATGATCTCGTCCGGAACCGGCCCTTTGGTCGCTCGCGCCACCGGCGCCGGTGACACCGCGTTGCGCCGCAAAGTCATGGGCAACGCGATTGTCGGCGCATCATTGCTGGGGCTCATGGTCCTGGTATCGACCGGGCTCGGCGCCTCATGGATTGCATCGACCCTGGGACTGAGCGGTGAAACCCACAGCCAGGCCGCTGCCTACCTCCGCTGGCTCGCTTTGTTCGCTGTACCGCTGGCGATTGCGCCGGTCATCGACGCTGCCTTCATCGCGGTGGGACGAACGACCCTGGTGATGAAGCTTCAGGCGCTCGCCACCGTGCTGAACATCCTGTTGAATCCAATCTGCATCTACGCTCTGAACCTGGGCATCGCCGGCGCAGCCATCGCCACCGGCATCAGCCGCAGCGTCACCATCATCATCGGACTTGTCATGATCGGCAGGCTGCTTCAGCCGAAACGGTCCGATTTTCGCCCCGACAGGACGCTGCTGCGAATCATCAGGATCGGCCTGCCGATCAGCTCGAACAATGTGCTCTTCGCGGCGGTCTATTGGGCACTGCTCAAATGGGCGATTTCCCCGCTCGGCCCTGCCGTCAATGCCGCCCTCGGCATCGGCTTTTCAGCGCTGGAAGGCTTCACCTGGCCGGTCTATTGGGGATTTTCGCTGGCTGTCGCCAGCCTTGTCGGCCGCTATCTCGGCGCCGGGCAGCCGGAGCAGGCGGTAAAAACGATTCGCCTTGCCTTTCCGGTATGCACCGTCGCCGGGGTGGCGATCAGCGCCGTCTTCTGGTTCGGCGCAGCGCCATTGTGCTCGCTCTTCACCGATGATGCCGAGGTATTGAAAGAGGCGATCCAATATGCCCAGATCCTCGCCTTCTCCCAGCTGTTCCTGGCCTACGAAGCCCTCGCGGAGGGGACGCTGGAAGGGGCCGGCGATACCAAAACCGTATTGCTCTGGTCGGCCCCGATCAACCTGTTGCGCGTTCCGCTCGGCTGGGCCTGCGCGATACCGCTCGGTTACGGGGCCGCGGGCATTTGGTGGGTGATCAATCTGACGACACTCCTCAAGGCCGGCGGCAAATCGCTGGCGGTGATCAGGGGCCGGTGGAAGTCGGTTCGGGTGTGAAAATGTAATGAAGTGAAATGCGCGCTCACCAGCGTTCGGATTTCGCCCATCGATTCATGAACTCATCCGCAAAAAGCCCTTCGAGGCGCTCGCGGTCGAGGATGGTTTCGGTCATCGCTTCGATCCATTGCGGCGAAAACCGCCCTGTCAGATTCTTTTTGAACTTGTCGATCAACAACGGCACCGCTTCCGCACGCCGGCGACGGTGTCCGAGCGGAAAGTGCCGCTCGCACCGGTCCATCCGCCCATCAGACCAATGGATGACGATGCGGTTGGCGATCGATCGCTTGTCGGGGTCGAGATAATCGCGGCTGAAAGCCGGCTCCTCCACCACGCTCATCTTCCGGCGCAGCACATCGATCCGCGGATCGTTGGCGATATCGTCCTCATAATGGG
Organism: Methylococcaceae bacterium UBA2778; assembly: GCA_002352385.1. Classification (GTDB taxonomy): domain Bacteria; phylum Pseudomonadota; class Gammaproteobacteria; order Methylococcales; family UBA2778; genus UBA2778. Next base: position 4,005 of record DEII01000150.1, read on the forward strand.
CGCTGGTCAGCTCACCGAAGATCAAAGCAGCGGCGACGGCGTACTGCAGGCAGTGATCACGATCGGCAGGATTACGCAGCGGGCCGGTTTTATCGATGATACGGGTTGCGGCTGCTTGGGTGAACAATTCGATCCGTTCGATCCGATCGAGCCGGTCGTGCACGCGCTCATGCAAATCCAGGGCGCACTCCACGGCGGTCTGCGCATGGAACTCGACCGGAAAGGCCGCTTTGAACAGTATATTCTCCATCACATAGCTTTGATATGGACGGCGCACGACGAGGGGCTTCCCATCGAACAGAACATCGGACAATCCCCAGCGGTCGGCGGACAAGGCTGTGGGATAGCCAGGCTCACCGGCAACGGCAAGCAATGCGTGCTGCACGCCCCGCGCCGCCGCATCAGCCGCCGCCCAGGACTTGCGCCAGCCGGTGTTGGGCGCATGGCGGTAGGTACGCAGCGACGCGCCATCCAGCCAGGCATTGGATACTGCATTGATGATCTCGCGCTTATCGCCGCCCAACAGCGCCGCAGCCACGGCGCAGGAGGCAATTCTCACCAGGATCACATGATCCAGACCGCGGCTGTTGAAGCTATTTTCCAGCCCCAGAACGCCTTGTATCTCGTAGGCTTTGATCAGTGCGGTCAGCACTTCGCGCATGCGCACGGGACGCCCTGCGCAGCGGCTCATATAGTCGGCACAAGCCAATATGGCGCATAGATTATCGGAGGGATGGCCCCATTCGGCCGCCAGCCAAGTATCGTTATAATCCAGCCAGCGCACCATACACCCGAGATTGAACGCCGCCCTGACCGGATCGAGCTCATACGCCGTACCCGGCACCCGAGCTCCGCCCTCCAGCACCGCGCCCGGCACAAGAGGACCCAAGCGCCGAACGCACTCCTGGCTGTTCAATGCCGCAATTGCACAGCCCAGCGCATCCAGCAGACAGTAGCTCGCCGTTGCGAACGCCGCTTCGCTGTCGATGGCGCCGTCGATCACATAATCGGCAATGTCGATCAATATCTGATCGACGACCGGCGTCTGTGCATCAGGTCCGGTCATTGATCTTGTCACAATCCATAGCCGCCGGCTTCAATCCCCGCTGATCGATCGCAACGAAAGCTCGCGACGCAGGTCCCGTATACTCGGCCAAAGGACGAATCAATTTGTTCTGTTCGCGCTGCTCGATGATATGGGCCGACCAGCCGCTGGTGCGTGCAATAACGAACAGCGGGGTAAAAAAAGCGCCGGGAATGCCGCAGAAATGGTAGGCCGGTGCACTATAGAAATCCACGTTTGGAAACAGCCCTTTTTCCGCTTTCATGACCTGTTCGATGCGCTCGGCAATCGCGAACAGCCGCTGCCCGCCAGCCTGCTCGGCCAGTTTTTTCGCCCAGGCTTTGATGATCGGCGAGCGGGGATCGCCCTGCCGGTAAACCCGATGCCCAAACCCCATGATCCGCTGCTTGTCCGCCAGTGCCTGACGGATCCCCTCTGCCGCCGCTTCGGTGCTCTCGTAACCCTCGATCAACGCCATCGCCGCTTCGTTGGCGCCGCCGTGCAATGGCCCTTTCAGGGCGCCGATCGCAGCGGTGATCGCGGAGTAGAAATCCGACCGGGTCGAGGCCACGACGCGGCCGGCGAATGTGGAGGCATTGAATTCATGCTCGGCGTAAAGGATCAGTGAAACATCCACTGCCCGTTGGATCGTCTCCGTCGGCGGCCTGCCGGTGAGCAGATGCAGAAAATGCCCGGCGATCGTATCATCGTCGGTCTCCGTTTCGATGCGATGACGATGCACATGAAAGTGATGCCAGTAGAGCAGCATCGAGCCAAAACAGGCCAACAACCGCTCCACGATCCGCGCAGCTGAACGCGATCCGAACTCGGGTTCCAGACAGCCCAGAACCGAACACCCTGTCCGCAGAACATCCATCGGATGCGTCGAGGCTGGCAAGGACTCCAGCACCGTCTTCATTTCCTCCGGCAAACCGCGCAGCCCCTTCAGACGTGCCCGGAGAGCCTCCAATTGAGATGAATTCGGCAGTTCACCGGCAATCAACAGATATGCCACCTCTTCAAAGCCGGCCTGCCGCGCCAGATCGGTGATCGAATAACCCCGGTAGTGCAATCCGCTGCCGGATGCATCCACCGTCGAAATAGCGGTCTGGCCCACGGCAACGCCCGCCAACCCAGCTTGAACCGGTACCGTCATAATCGCCTTCCTCGAACGTTACATTCGCAGTTTGTTTCGTTGTTTGACAACTGCGGCAGAGGTTCATTCGCATTTCAACTCCCTTTTGATCACTCCCGACGCGCCGCACGGCATAAAGCGCCGCTGCGAAACTCTTTTCAATGCAACATCGGTCTCTTTTTGGAGGGGATCTGGCAAAAGCCCTGCGCCGGCACATCCAGCGCGCTGTTGAATTTGCTCGACATATTCTGGAATGCGATCAGGGCCGTCAATTCGAGGATTCCATCCTCATCGAAATAGTGAGACAGACTCTGCATCAATTCATCGGTCACTTGCTGGTCGGTGTATGTAACAGCATCCGTGTACTCGAGAGCGGCTTTCTCCTGCTCGTCGAACAGGTCGCTCTCTTTCCACTGCGAAATTGCTTCCACCTTATCCATGGAGCCCACCCGTTCGGCCAGCGTGAAGGAATTGATATCCACACAGAATTCACACCAATTGATCTGCGACACCCGCACTGTCACCAAAGAGCGCAGAGTTGGGCTGAGCGGCGAACCTTTTCGGTCGAGAATGCCATAGAGTATGGCAACCGCCGAAAACAAAAGGGGCACTCTTGCCCAGAGGAGGGCCGGTTTCAAAAGCTGCCCATATTTCCTTTTCTGATTCCAGAAAAACGGCCGTAGATACCACGGATATTCTGCTAAAGGTTTGACCGGAATTCTCATTGACTCGATCCGCTCCTAAAGGTCCTTGATTTGTGGTTGGAAAACCCGTGCGACCTTCGTTCGCCGCACTGACCGCACTGAGATTCAGGTTTGCTTCGGTTCCGCCGGCTTCACGAACTTCAGCGTCATACGGTCGCTTTCACCGATCGCCAGATATTTTTCCCGGTCCTGATCATTCAGCCGCAGCCTCGGCGGCAGCGTCCACACCCCTTTCGGGTGGTTCCGGCCGTCCTTGGGATTGGCATTGATTTCGGACTTGTCCAGCAGCTTGAATCCGGCCTGTTCGGCCAATTCAATGACAGTGTCCTCACGCACATAACCCGATTCGGCTTTTGTATCCTGGGGCTGGCCGGGATCGCCCCGGTGCTCGACGACACCGAGAATGCCGCCCGGTTTCAGCGCCCGGTACATGGCTTTGAACACTGCAAGCGCCTGACCGTCGCGCATCCAGTTATGCACGTTCCGGAATGTCAGGACGCGGTCCGCTGCACCCTCCGGCGTGATATCCAGCGCGTCGGGCGGTTGCAGCACGGTCAGCGTTACGCTGCCGTAGATTTCCGGATTGGCGGACAGTTTCTCCTTGAACTGTTTCAGACTCTTGGTGAAAAAAGGCACTGTCGATTCAGGCGAAAAATGGGCGGCATACAGCTTGCCGTTTTCCTTGAGGACCGGCGCAAGGATTTCGGTATACCAGCCGGCGCCCCCGGGCCAGATTTCAACCACGGTCATATCCTCTTTCACGTCGAAGAAGGCGAGCGTCTCTTGCGGGTGACGATAAACATCGCGGGCCTTGTGAGCCGGCGAGCGGTGATCGCCGGCGATGGCTTCTTTCACCACAATAGCGGCCGTAATTTCAGAGCGCTCAACCGAAAACACCGGCGCAGCGGACAGCAGTGCGCCGACGACGGCTATGCACAGAACAACGATTGGATTTTGCTTCATATTAATGTTTTGTTGAATTGTTATCGGTTGGGATCGTTGAGCCGGTTGGCCGACCCGGCGGAATTACCGTCCCCGCCGCATGAAATCATGTGCGAGGGTTCCAGAATTGAGCGAGACTCAGCACGCCGAGACCGATAAAAGCCACGAGGGTCCAGCCGGGGATGCTGAGTCCCAAAAAGGTCCACAGCACTTCGGCGCACTCGCCGGTGCCGCTGAACAGCAGCTTGATGGTTTCGGTGAGCGGAAAATATTCGAACACATAGGCCAGGCCGGGGCCGCAGGCCGGCACCTGGTCCGGCGGCAGACTCTGTATGTAGAGGTGGCGGATGGAGACCGCCGCGCCCAGCATCGCCACGACGAAGCCGGTGATCGCGTAGACCCGGGTGCCGGTTCTGCCAGGATGGTGCAGCGCCGCGATCAAAAAGATCAGGCCCACCAGAATGGTCCCGACCCGCTGGGTGATGCACAATGGGCAGGGTTCGAGGCCGACGACGTATTGAAAATAGAGCGCGATCAGCATCATGCTCAGGCAGGCCAAAAAGCCGAGAAAAAACCAGGTTCGGGCTGTCAGTATCATCTATTTCACTCTCATGCCGGGTTGTGCGCCTTCATCGGGGCTCAATAACCAGATATCCCGGCCGCCGGGGCCGGCAGCCAGCACCATGCCTTCGGATACGCCGAAGCGCATTTTTCGCGGCTTCAAATTGGCGACGACGACCGTCAGCCGCCCTTCCAGCGATTCCGGCGCATAGGCCGATTTGATGCCGGCGAAGATGGTGCGGGTGTCGCCGCCGAGATCGACCGTCAGCTGCAGCAGTTTGTCAGCGCCTTCGACCGCCTGTGTCTTGACGATCCGGGCGATGCGCAGATCGATTTTTGCGAAGTCGGCAAACTCGATGGTGTCGGCGATCGGTTCGATCTCCGAAGCCGCTTGGTTCTTGGCCGGCTCCAGATGCTCCTTCGAGGCGGCGATCATCGCTTCGATCTTGTCCGGCTCCACCCGCGTCATCAGCGGCTTGAACGCCTCGATGCGGTGATTCAGCAGCGGCTGCGCGTCGACAGGCCAGGGCTGCGGCCCGATCTGCAAGAAGCGTTCGGCCTCGCCGGCCAGCTCCGGCAGCACCGGCCGCAGATAAGCGACGATCAGCCGGAACAGATTCAATCCCATGCTGCAGACATCGTGCAGCTCTTGCTCGGCGCCCTCCTGTTTTGCGATCACCCACGGCTTCCGCTCGTCGATGTATTGGTTGGCCAAGTCGGCCAGCGCCATGATCTCGCGCATCGCCTTGCCGAACTCGCGGTTTTCATAGAGCTCGGCGATCGACTCCTGAGCGTCGATGAAACGCTGCCACAGTTCGGGCTGGTCGCAGCAGTCGGACAAGACATTGTCGAACCGTTTTTTGATAAACCCGCTGCAGCGGCTGGCAATATTGACCACCTTGCCGACCAGGTCGGAATTGACGCGCTGAGTGAAATCCTCGAAATTGAGGTCGATGTCTTCGATGCCATCGCCAAGTTTGGCGGCAAAATAGTAGCGCAGATATTGTGGATTGAGATGCTCCAGATAGGTGCGGGCCTTGATGAAAGTACCGCGCGATTTGGACATCTTTTCGCCGTTCACGGTGAGAAAGCCGTGGGCGTAAATCGCGCTCGGCGTGCGGAAGCCTGCGCCGGTCAGTATTGCCGGCCAAAATAGCGCGTGAAAATAAATGATGTCCTTGCCGATGAAATGGTAGAGCTCGGCATTGCTGTCGGCCACCCAGTAACGGTCGAAATCGATGTCGATCCGGTCGCACAGCGCCTTGAAGCTAGCCATGTAGCCGATCGGCGCATCCAGCCAGACATAAAAATATTTGCCCGGCGCATCCGGAATCTCGAAGCCGAAATAGGGGGCGTCCCGGGAGATGTCCCACGCTTGCAGACCGCCCTCCAGCCATTCAGTCATCTTATTGGCCACTTCAGGCTGCAGATGCCCCGCCTGGGTCCACTCCGCCAGCATCCCGGTAAAATCGGGCAGCTTGAAAAAGTAGTGCAGGGACTCCTTCTCGATCGGCTTCTCCCCCGAAACCACCGAGACGGCGTTTTTCAGATCGGTCGGAGCATAGGTCGCGCCGCACGCTTCGCAGCTGTCGCCGTATTGCTCCTTGGCGCCGCAGCGCGGACACTCCCCTTTGATAAAGCGGTCGGGCAGGAACATGGCTTTGACCGGATCATACGCCTGGGTGATGGTTCTCGATTCGATATGCCCGGCATCGCGCAGCCGCTGGTAGATCAGCGTAGAATAGGCTCTGTTTTCGTCGGAATGGGTGCTGTGATATTGATCGAAGACAATGCCGAAGTCGGCGAAATCGGCCTGGTGCTCCTTGTGTACCCGCTCGATCAAGGCGTCCGGCGCGATGCCCTCCTGCTGCGCCTTGAGCATGATCGGGGTACCGTGGGTATCGTCCGCGCAGACGTAGTAGCAGGTATGGCCCCGCTGCTTTTGAAATCGAACCCAGATGTCGGTTTGAATGTACTCGACCAGGTGTCCGATATGAATCGGACCGTTGGCATAAGGCAAAGCGCTGGTGACAAGGATGGTTCGCTGCGATGACATACTGTAAGTAAGTAGGCGTGGTCGAATAAGGTAAAGATCGAAATATTATCCCACAATTCCAGCCTGTAGACTGAACGATCGACACGCGTTCGATGGAGACCAGCCCCGATACCGCCCGCCCTTTAAGAATCGCCTATCTCATGACCTGGTTCCCGAAGCTGACCGAAACCTTCGTGCTCGACGAGATCCGGGTGGTGGAACGGTGTGGGGCAGTGGTGGAGATTTTTCCTCTGCTGAGAAAAAAGGGCGAGCCGGTTCATCCCGAAGCGCTGCCGCTCCTCTTGCGCACCCATTTTCAGCCGCTGTTTTCGTTCCGGATTGTCGCTGCGCACTGGCACTACATCCGCCGCAACCCTCACACCTATTCTCGGACGCTGGCGGAACTCCTGCGCGGCAGCGTCGGCAGTCTCCGGTGCTTGATCGGCGCGCTCGCCTTTTTTCCCAAGGCGGTACTCTTCGCCCGGCAGATGGAGCACCTCGACATCGACCACATCCATGCCCATTTTGCCAGCAATCCGGCCCTTTCCGCCTGGATCATTCACCGGCTCACCGGAATACCCTACAGCTTCACCGCGCACGGCTCCGATCTGCATGTCGACAGAACGCTGCTCGACGAAAAGGTCCGGGCGGCCGCCTTCGCCGTCACCGTCTCATCGTACAACAGAGAGGTCATGGTCGGAGCGTGCGGGGAACCGATGCGCGGAAAAATCCATGTCGTGCGCAGCGGCGTCGACGTCGCTGCGCTGCAGCCCAAAACCGACTGGTGCAAAGATGGTCCTTTGGAGATTCTCTGCGTCGCCTCGCTTGGCGAAGTCAAGGGACACACCTATCTGGTCGATGCCTGCCGCATTCTGGCAAAGCGCGGCATCGACTTTCGCTGCCATCTGGTCGGCGAAGGGCCCCTGCGTCCGCGCATAACCCGACAGATCGCCGCTGCCGCTCTTACCGGGAGATTCCAAATCCATGGCGGCCTGGCCCGCCCGCAGGTCGAGCGGCGGCTCAGGCAGGCCGATCTCTTCGTCCTGCCCAGCGTGCCGACGCCGGAGGGGCGGCGCGAAGGCATCCCGGTCGCCTTGATGGAGGCAATGGCCTGTGCTCTGCCGGTGGTGGCCAGCGACCTGTCGGGCATTCCGGAACTGGTCGAACACAACGTTTGCGGGCAGCTGGTGCCACCGCGGGACAGCATCGGACTGGCCAATGCAATCAAGCGCTATCATGACAATCCACGATTGCGGGAGGCGATGGGGCAGGCAGCCCGAAAAAAGGTGGTCGATCGATTCGATTTGAAGAAGAGCGCAGGCCGGCTTGTCGAGCACTTCGAGCACCATGCAGCCGCCGGCATCGGTAAGGAGTCGCGGTGCGAATCGCCCTGATCAGCGACGCCTGGCACCCGCAGATCAACGGCGTGGTCACCACCCTGAGCAATACCTGTCAGGCGCTGGAGAAGTTGGGTCACACCGTCGAACTGATCGCACCTGAGCGCTTTCGGACCTGGCCCTGCCCCGGCTATCCGGAGGTCGGCCTGGCTTTCCTCTGCGGCCCCCGGCTACGACCGATCGTCGAGGCGTTCCAACCCGATGCCATCCATCTCGCCACCGAAGGCCCGGTCGGCTACGCTGCCCGCCGCTACTGTCTCTACAAAGGATTCCACTATACGACATCGTTCCACAGCCGTTTTCCGGAATACCTGAAACTCCGCATCGGTTTTCCCTTGAGCGTCAGCTCCGCTTACCTTCGCTGGTTTCACAGCAAGAGTACCCGTGTCATGGTCGCCACTGAGTCGCTGCGACGGGAACTGGCGGCGAAGAGATTTCGACGACTGGCGCTCTGGTCGCGGGGCATCGATACCGCGCTCTTCCGGCCACGCGAGAAAGCGTTCCTTCAGGATCGACGCCCCATTTTCATGTTCACCGGGCGGGTAGCGATCGAGAAGAACGTCGAAGTATTCCTCGCGCTCGACCTGCCGGGCACCAAGTATGTCGTCGGCGACGGACCGCAGCGGGAGGAACTGGCGCGCAGATATCCCACGGTGGGGTTCGTGGGATTCAAAAAAGGAGAAGAGCTGGCACGCCACATGGCAGCGGCCGACGTGCTCGTTTTTCCGAGCCGGACCGATACCTTCGGACTGGTCATTCTGGAAGCGCTTGCCTGCGGTGTGCCGGTTGCCGCCTACCCGGTGCAGGGTCCCAAAGACGTCATCACCGACTTGCGGGTTGGCGTGCTCGATCACGACCTGCGGCAGGCGGCAATCGAGGCTCTGTCGCTCGATCCCGAGGACTGCCGGCACTATGCGCTGCAATTTTCATGGGAGAGCAGCGCCCGTCAGTTCCTTGACAATCTGACGCCGATGGGCAAGGGTTTCGGAAGCTGGTGGAAGCGAAATTTTCTGTATTGGTAGCTTGATCGTCTCCGAAAGGATGGCGCCTGCTGCGTCATTACAAACCCATCGTTCACAGTCCTTAAAATTTCCGGCGGTATGCACTCAAAAGAGAAAATATTAGAATTGATTGAATTCACAATTGCTTCCGAAGGACACGTTTATGAAAAGATATCTGTTCGCGCTTATGGTCACGGCTCTGTTAGTCGGATGCGGCACCGATAAAAACGGCAGTCAGACAGGCAGCGCCTCGAAAGGCCTCGGCACGGCCAAACAAAGCAATAAAGCGGTTACCATCACCGGAATCATCAGAAATGAAAAAACGCTGATCAAGTCCGGGAAGATAGAAGCCACTGACAATACCGGCAAAACCGTCGCGACGAAACATTTCAAGGACGCCCCGCATTTTTCTCTGGACATCCCCGCAGGGACCACTTTCCCAATCCTACTGACCGTCCACCCGGACCCCGATCAACCGAAAAAAGAGATTCTCAAAGCGGTCGTCATGAGCCCCTACTCAACGGACAAAATCATTACCCCGGTGACGACCAAGATTGCCGACCAAGCGCTTGCACTCGGCGGCTACACCCGGGAAAACATGATGAAGGCGGCGATGGGAACCGTTTCCACGCCCGACCGCGACAAGACTGCCGGCGGCTTCCGCGGCGACCCGACCAAGCAGTATGGGGGGTGGCATTAAAGCTTCAATCGATGGTAAGGGGCACAATTGAGGCCCAACCTGCTGTCCCGAAGAGTCATCGGACAAGATAGGGAGAGCTTCTGACGCACGATCCCGGCAAACAGCCCGCGTAGAGGGCGGATCCGCCATCGTACCGTACACCGCATCATGGCGAAACCGCTGCGCGTTCCGCCCTACGTGCTCATTCCTCGTTGCGCGTCGTCCTGCCGGAACTCAGTCGATATTACCCTTTTTATGCTGATCGTACAGAAAGCCGCCAAGAAGGCCGGCACCGGCACCAACCGCCGCCCCAAGCCCGGCGTTGCCGCCGATCGCTCCCAGCACCGCGCCACTCGCCGCACCGATGGCGGAGCCGCTGAGCGACCTTGATGTTGTTGTTGTCCCGCACCCGGCAACGGCAATCGTCGCTACCAATATTAACGATCGAGAAAGATTATTCATAAGCCGATCCACGCTGAGAACGTTGCAGTAGAATAAGCCTGTTGGAGGAGCCGCGCGAAGCAACCCCAACACAGGTCGTTACGAAAAGAGCCACCCCTTAAGGCTGACAGGGCCACTCTTGTTCCATGGCTCGCACAACGCCGATTACCGGCGGCTCATTCATCCGCGCAGCGTTGCCTCGATTGGCCTGCCCCCAAGCCACCAATACCAGAACCGCGTCATTTCGGGTTGTCCCTTTCGGCTTGCAGACCAGCGGTTTCATCTCCTCGCCCACTACAGCATCATGGTAATCCATCGCACCTTCGATATAGCCGACGCAAAAATGGATCGCCTCCCTGCTCAACGGGTCGGCCTGGGTCACCGAACAAAGGTCCAGCAGGTTTTGTGTCGTCGCCAGATTGAAATCGACCCGCTCTACAGCACGCAACGGTCCGCACAACAGTCCGAAAACAATAGCGATTGCAACAACGGTTTTATGCATTAAACCACTCCATGCGATCAGGGTTAAACACGTTCACACCACGTTTCAGAGCATTATAAAACGGCCCGGCCGATAAGTCGAAAACGCGCGTGAAAAATGTATCCCTCGGATTCTCAGCGCGTGTCGCCCCGGATACACTTAAGGACCACCTCAAACGATTGAGAGAGCAGCAATTCCAAATATAGCAAATCACCGCTGTGCCGGTTGCGTAAAGCGGTAGTGAAACCCACCGATTGGGCTTTTATCAAGGCTGTTGTGTTGGGTTTGGTTCCTCAACCGCCACCTACGACAGACCGCCAACAAGCCACAACGAGAATTCCCCTCGCACCATTGCGTTCCGCGAAATAGTGCGCGGTGCACCCTACCACCCGCTTGCATCGCGGTGTTAACCGTAGGGTGCGCCGTGCGCACCACTCGGCACTCGAATTCGTTCACCGGTATTGTGGGCCCTAAATGATTGCATCGTTCGTGATCAAGCAGAAAAGAGCAACCATTACGGATGCACCACCTTACATTTAGATTTGCTGTTGAGAGAGACGTTGCATCGTCTTACGATTCCGCAATATGTTATATTTTTATCAATCAACGCCAGCAGTCCACCGATTTCAATTCGCCGCAAAGGACCGTATCGATGCCCGAAAGCATCAAAGTATTCGTCAGCGACGTAGGGCGGATGCCCGCAGGCGATCCGTCATCACACACCGACTTATGGCGGAACCGCTTCGCGTTCCGCCCTACGTGCTATCAACGACATAATGTGAAAATACCCAGTGTGTTATTGCCCAGCCAGCAAATAGATATCTGTCTCCAATCTGGGTTCTTCTAAACTGGGCGTAACCTGCCTCCCGCGC
>DEII01000031.1:0-10123 GCA_002352385.1 Methylococcaceae bacterium UBA2778
CCCACACCACCCGGCATGCGGGTCCGCACCGGCAGCACACCGCCACAGGAACAGCCCCTCTTTTGCTCGTCATCGGCAAGGGACTGATCGATTCGAAACAACAGATGATAAAAAGTGGAACGACTCAGAAAAGCGTGGCATACTGGGACTGTCTCCTTGTTGTTTTGCCAGAAACAGTAGGAGACAACCCCCTCGGATAATTTTCAAGTTATCTGAGGGGGATTTTTACGGTCCATCATTTAATCTGATCAGATTTGAGGGAAAACCCATCAGATAATCTGTTCACTCACATACCCCGCTCTGCAAACGACATTGTCTCCGCCCTGCCCACGATAATGTGATATAGCACCCGAATAGCCACCAGCGACAAGGCGTCTTTCAATTTGCGGGTAATCTCCTGGTCAGCCTGGCTGGGCTCGGGTTCGCCCGAGGGGTGATTGTGCGCAAAGATGAGCGCCGCAGCATTATGACGCAGGGCTCGCCTAACCACTTCGCGCGGGTGAACGGTCCAGCCGTCGATCGTCCCGCGGAAGAGCTCTTCAAAAGCCAGCGCCCGGTGTCTGTTGTCCAGAAAAACACTGGCGAACACTTCATACGGCCGAGTGGCAAACCGCAGCATCAAGAAGTCCTTGGTACAGTTCGGCTCGGTCAGCAGATCCGAGCGCCGAAACTGCACCTCGAGCATGCTGCGGGTAAACGCCAGCAGCTCCTCCGCTGTTACGGCCCGCGTCACATGGTATTCCCATGGATCTTGCGCTGGCTGGAATAAGGATGGCTCCGGGGCGGGTGGAAGCATGGAAAAATCGAGCGACATCTGCTCCATCACCGCCGGAAACCGCATGGCGTCCGTCTGCGACCAGGCCTGGTTCAAGACATCATCCGGCATCGAAGCAAGATACTTAAGGAACACGTCGCGCGAACCCAGGGCAACCTCAGGCAAAAGAAAAAGGGGTTTTTCAAGGCGGGAGCGATGATGAAGGGGAAGGCGAGACCCTGGAGGAAGCCGAACGCGAAGAGGTGCCAAACCTCGATCAGACCAAGCTGAACCAGGACGGCGTTGATCACCGCCAGGATCAGCATGGCCGATTGGGAGACGAGCAGGAGTTGACGGCGGTCGAAGCGGTCGGCGGCGACTCCGGCGAAGGGTGACAGGGCAACCTGCGGAATTGTCCGGCCGATGGCGACGATGCCAAGCATGAGCGCTGAACCGGTCATGTCGAAGGCAAGCCAGAAGCGAGCAACCAGCTCAATCTGTCAAGCGCCAAGCGAGAAGAACATCCCGAGCCAGAGCGTGCGGTAATCGGGCAACGCGAGAGCGCTGAAGGTACGCCTGAGTCGCGATACTTCCTCCGGCTGCTCAGCCGTCTCCTCAGCAGCGACGACACTGGCCGCAGACAGAGATCCTCTTTATCGCTCGTCCGCCGTGGTGTCTGGACCAATGCCTGAGCCCTCCTTGCCGTACCGGCAATAGTATCGACGATGATACTGTGCTGGACGATTCAGGATCACTTAACTGTTTAGGAATGCGTGGATAAAGGGTGTCGGATTTTCAGGGTATTAGTCCCGGCCATCATAGCCGAGGTTTACTGGGGCGACCCAGCATCGAATCTTCCGTTCGATCGAAACGCTACGTACATCACGAACCAGGATCGTATAAAGCAATTTTGGTAGCTCTGTCATATCGCCGTCATTCATCAGCACCGTTTGCCCACGGTTTACTGCCTTCGCCCGTCATTCAATCGTAGAACTACAGGTCATCTCGTGACGCTGCAAATCGGTTTGAACTTTTTTGACTACCGTGTTGCACAGAATCCAAATTCAATACTGGCGCCAGGTGTGATGGTGTCATTCCAGCTCAAGCCTGAGACGCTGAGTTGGTTGTTCGTCTGAGTCCAGTCAGCGTCCCATAGGCCGCTGACCGTTCCCTCAATGGGAAGAGTGACTGCCCAGTTGACCGTGTCGGAAGTTCCGTTTGTGACTTTCACAGCGGCACAATAGCCACTACCCCAGTCGGACGTTATTGCCAGGTCAGTATCGACAGTATCACCTGAAGGAGGTAGCGTCGGAGTCGGAGTCGGACTCGGTGGTGGTGGAGTATCTCTATCGGCACAGAATCCGAACTGCGTGCTCGCACCTGCAGCTAAAACAGCATTCCAGGCAACTCCCTGCGCAGTTATCTCACGACCATTTTGAGACCAAGTGGCGTTCCATAGACTCGAAACATTTCCCTCAGTTGTATATGTCACTTGCCAGTTAGCAGACTCGTTCGAGATGTTCGTAACTTTGACGTCAGCGCAATACCCGGCACCCCAGTCAGAAGCTGTAACTACTTCGGTCGTAAAAGTACCTGGGTTTGGTGGTAGCGTCGGGGGAACAGTCGGCGGTGTCGGTGTTGGAGGGATAGGCGTTGAGGTACTGGAAAACACGTTGGCAAATGCCCATTCGTCTGCATCAATACCACTGCAAACCGCTGAAGCCCACGGACTTGGTCCATTTGGGCAGGGTTGGTCGCGGTGTACCGACCACATAGAAAGCCGCCCGATCTGTTTTTCCTGGGCAAATGCTGCTATTTCTGCTGCTTCCGAAACAGTTAGGATTTCGCTTTCCACGTCGTTCTGACCGATCATCGGTGTGATTCCCACGCGTTGCCATAGTTCTGCGTCAGATAGTTCAGGGTAAATTTCTGCCAGCTGGCGCTGCAGATTTGTAGCCGCATCTATAGCATATTTACCCATTTGCCCGTCGGGATTTGGCGCTGCACTATCCCCGTAGTCCATAGCCATTATATTTACAATAGAAACGTCAACACCGGCATCCTTCGCAGACTGCACAACGTTTACACCATCGGTTGTTAAACCTTGGGGTAGAACCGCTAGGGTGAGCGATACTTCCAGGCTCTTACCCTCGCTAGCAAGTTCTTGTTGCAGAACTGCGATCGCGGCAGATCGCAATGCGATCGAGGTTGGATCTGCTACCGCTGCCCCTTCGATATCGAAATCAAGTCGGTAAACATCATATTGGTCAATGACTGAGCGATAGGCGTCTTTGAGTGACGTTACGTCACTGCAGCTTTGAGCCAGTGTCGTACCTGCAGCACCGCCCAAGCTGACAATTACGTCCCCACCCTGATCACGAAGTGCGTTGATTTTGCCTTCGAAATCATAGATTGGGTCATCAAATTCGATAGTGCCAGCCCAGCCTGGATTACAGCCGTTCATCGATTGAATAAATGCCAGGGTGAATTGGTTGTTACCCATTTCGCTTGCAGTTTGCGCTAAGTCAATCGGCGGCCACAGCGTGATATCCGCATACGGCGCGAACGGCACGTTTTCCTCAGCTTTCGCGTCATTGATTAGCAAGTTTGTTGCGCCAAGCGTACCCAACGCGGTTACTGCAAATACTAGTGCTATTTTTACTAACCTCATGGTCCCCACTTGGTTTCGTTAATGGATAAAAATGGATAGGAGTTTCAATGCCACTTTCCAACCCATCTTCGGGTAAACGCTACCCGAAGCTGATCTGTTTAGCAAGACTTTATCGTTGCTTCCTCGGTACCCGAAGATGTAGATGCGACGTTGTGGGATTTTTGGGCGAAAGGATGGCTTTGAGCCTGTTATCCGAAAGGTGCACACAAAAGAACCTCTTCCCGTCAGAATAGCCGACTGGCATCGGCACCGTGATGCTACCGGCTCACGGTCTGATCAAACTCAAACTCCGGCACGGGTTCGGCTTCTTCCGATTCATTGAGATACCGGTCATCCATCACCGTCCGCAACTCCTCATCCGTAATCCGCGTGTACTGCAACGAGTAGGCGGCATTCTTGTGCCCGAGTTGGCGCGGCACTGCCGCCACGTTCCCGGTCTTCTCGATGATATGCCGCCCCATGGCGTGGCGGGCCGGCGTTTGAGATTTTGGCAGAAAACGTGGTCGACTTGTCATTGCAGTCCCGCTCCATGAGAGAAATAATCTCATTGTCCGAAACGATGACGCGCTGTGCTGGTCCGGAAACAGACGGCGTCGGCCGATAATCGACCCGTCGCGCTCCAGAAAGCGATCAGTCAATACCCCATATCATCAGCCTGGGAGACAAGCCATGACGAATCAAAGCATACAACGTTCCGATTTTCCCACGCGTGCAGCTTTGGGAACGATTCCGAACGTTTATAGAAGTACCCTTGATCACCGTATCAACAATACCGCTGGCTTAATGGTCGGGCGAATGACAGAAAAAAACGATGGCGAGCAGCTTCGATCGCGAATCGACGCGGTGCTCAATGATTTTGACGTCCAATCACTTCTCGATCCGTCGATGCCGAATACGGGCGGGATGGAAATCTTAGCGGTGATTGAACGAAATCTTCGCAGTCAGGTGCTAACGCTGCTTGCGCGGCGAAACGCTTAATGCTGGAGCTCGATGGCAGGATTTTCGATCTCTATAAAGCTGTGAGAAAACGCTTCAAGGTATCCATGGAACGTTTAGGTTTCCCCACCAGGAAATGAGGGATTGCAAGACCCCATCTGTGGCGTCAAGCCTTGAGCCAAGGGCGGTAGACGATTCACTGGGTTCACGTCATCGGCGCTTGGAGGACATTTTGCTGCAGATCGATTGCGGGGGAATCCAGACCGTCGCACTTGCGCCCTCTTGAATAAACGTCAGATCAATTCACAATGGAGAATATTAAAATGCGGATTTTATTAATATCGACAGCCTTTTCAGGACTGACACAGCGGTACTATACGGAGCTGTTCGATGCCGGGTACCAGGTTTCGGTGGAGCTGCATAGCGGGGATGAGCGTGCATTGACGAAAGGCGTTCGGTTGTTCAAACCCGATCTGATCATTTGTCCGTTTTTGACGCGCAAGATTCCGCAGATCATCTATAACCATTACACCTGCCTCATCGTTCATCCAGGGATCAAAGGAGACCGCGGACCGTCGTCGCTAGACTGGGCAATTCACAACGGCGAATCGGAATGGGGTGTCACCATGTTGCAAGCGGCCGAAGAAATGGACGCCGGCGACATCTGGGCGAGCAGAACATTCCCCATGCGTGCCGCTACCAAGAGCAGCCTATTCAATCGGGAGGTCACCCAGGCCGCCGTCGACTGCCTGTGGGAAGCGTTGACTTATTTCGAAGTGCCCGGGTTTCAGCCCGAACCACTGGATTACGCCAACCCGGAGGTCAAAGGGCGCTTGCGTCCGCGCATGGTCCAGGATAATCGGGCAATCGACTGGAATACCCACACCAGCGCCGAGATCGTCGCTCGCATCCGTGCTGCCGACGGTTCTCCCGGTGTACTGGACCACATATACGGAATACCGGTGCACCTATACAACGCACGGCCTGAAGCCAAGCTCACCGGTACACCCGGCCAAATCATCGCCACGGCCAACGGTGCCGTGTGCAGAGCGACGGTCGATGGAGCCGTATGGGTCGGCCATCTGAAGCCGGCCGGCGATAAGCCGATCAAGCTGCCGGCAACGGAGGTGCTGCGTGATCTGCTGCCTCCTTCGGTGCCCGCAATCCCGATCGACTACACGAAACCAGGGCGCCAGCTACCCGTCCAGGAAGTGTGGTTCAACATCGAAGGCGACGTCGCTTATCTCCACTTTTCCTTTCACAACGGCGGCATGTCGACCGCGCAGTGCAGGTTGATGTTGGACATTTACAAACATATTGCGAAACTGCCTGCCAAAGCGATCGTGTTGATCAGCACTGACGACTGCTGGTCCAACGGCATTCATCTCAATCATATCGAGCACGCCATGAATCCGGCCCGAGAGTCCTGGAACAATATCAACGCCATCGACGACCTGATCCACCAGATCATCACCACCGGAGATAAACTGACCGTCGCCGCGGTGAACGGCAATGCCGGCGCCGGTGGCGCAATGATGGCGCTTGCGGCGGACTTGATTTTGGCCCGCCGCGGGGTGGTCTTCAATCCCCATTACAAAAACATGGGTGGGCTGTTCGGCTCCGAATACTGGACCTATTTGCTGCCCAAACGGGTAGGGGCGGAAATGGCAAGTCGACTTACCGAAGAGCGTTTGCCGATCAGCGCGACGCGAGCCTGCAGAATAGGTTTCGTCGACAACGTACTCGATCATGACCCCGACATTTTCGGTGCACAGGTCCATCATCTCGTCAATCTAGCGGTTCAGAACAGCGAAGCACTGCTCGATTGCCTGACGAAAAAAGCCGTACAACGCTGGTCGGACGAAACGCGCAAACCCCTTGCCGTGTATCGAAAGCATGAACTTGCCGAAATGCACAACAACTTTTTTGTCGCCCCTGATTACCACCAGGCCCGGCAGCAGTTCGTCTTCAAAGTTCCCGCCACCGATACGCCGCACCATCTTGCCCTGCATCGACAAAGAACGCTCAACTTCAGCCGATGGTTCAAAGGTCGCGGCGAATCACCTCTTCAGCGGCAGATGAGGTATAAGACCGATCGAGTTGGCGAGCAGGTCGGAAAGCTTTAGAGGCACAATGCCATTGGCGCGAAACCCGGCAATCCATGAGAAGGCCGATATTGCTCGATGGAGAATCAAAGCGTATGCTGATCGACGAAGCGTTGCGCAGTCGAACTTTGAATTAGGAGTTTCTAATGGCACAAACGATGATATCCCCCGAGGGAAACGATCATTCAAAGGTACGTACCATAGGCATGGTGGCATTCGATGGTGTCGAACTGATCGACCTCACCGGGCCGCTGGATGTATTTGCGATGGCCAATGAGGGTTTCCGGCGAACGGGCATTACCGATGGACTAGCCTATAAGCTGACGGTCATCGCGAAGAGGGAGGGACTGGTCACCACTTCGTCGGGCCTGCAGGTCAACGCCGACACGGCCTATGAGAACGTCAGCGATGGGATCGACACATTGATGATTCCCGGCTCACCCAGTGTCAGCATGGTGCTCGCAGATCCAGAACTGCGGGATTGGGTGCGTTTCATGTCGACGCGTGCCCGGCGGATCGTTTCGGTGTGCACCGGCGCCTTCCTGCTCGCGGATGCAGGGCTTCTCGATGGGCGCCGCGCCACCACACACTGGGCATACTGCGATAAGCTGGCCGCCGAGTATCCGTCGATCACTTCGGTCGAATCCGATCGGATCTTTGTGTGCGATGACCATATTTCGACATCCGGGGGCATCACTTCAGGAATCGATCTTGCGCTGTCCCTGCTCGAAGAAGATTGGGGTCGTGAAATGGCCTTGGGGGTAGCGCAGTACATGGTGATGTTCCTCAAGCGGCCGGGCGGCCAATCCCAGTTCAGTGCCTTTCTGGTGAGCCAGGCAACGAACGATCCGGACATACGCGCTCTGCAGGTGTGGATCATGGAGAATTCGGCCGAAGATCTTCGTATCGAGGTTCTTGCAGAGCGGATGGCGATGAGCCCGCGCAATTTCGCGCGGGTCTTCCGCGCGGAAACGGGTATGCCCCCGGCCAAGTTCGTCGAAAAGGTGCGGGTTGACTGTGCCCGCCAGCTTTTAGGTGAATCCAACCAACGCATTGAAACGGTGGCCGTCGAGGTGGGTTTTAAGGATTACGAACGCATGCGCCGAGCCTTCGTGCGCAATCTGGGCATCAGCCCCCTGGAATTTCGCGCGCGATTCACCCGCCAGGGTCCACAACCGGCACCAGTCATGACCCCGACGCGCGCCGATGCGCTTTTCGACTCCGTAAATCAATCTTAGTCGGCTGCGAAGGAACGGGAGTTCTGGGAGTTCATGGGACACAATACTTAATTGTGTCCCATGAACTACCCAAATTAAGTATTGTGTCCCCAGATTTCCCGACAGCAGCAGCGGGCTTTCCAACACGTTGAAAAAGCTGTATTGGGCGAACGGCCGCTGTTGTTCCGCTTCCAGAATGTTCTGCAGACGCTGCTCGATGCGAGCCGACCAGCGCTTCGGCATGCGTCTCGCGAATCTTGCTGCAGACTTGAAACCATCCAGCCGCGGCAGCATGATGTCGAGCACGATCAATGCATAGCCGCCGGTCAACGCCATCTGGAGCCCCTGCTCACCGTCCGCCGCACCGTCCGCGTCATAGCCATGATAAACAAACAGACCGATCAGCCCCTCCCGAATCGGAGCTTCATCTTCGATGATCAGCAGCTTGAGTTTGTGCGGCATGGAGCACCAATGGAGTCTCGACTTGAACAGGCCGGCGCGTAGGGCGGATGCCCGAAGGGCGATCCGCCATTGCACGCCGGATCGGCGGAACCACTTCGTCGCGTTCCGCCCTACATTAACTGGCTGATCTGCGGCATCCTATGGCTCCTTTGATTGTGAACACGCCCTAGGGCGAGGGAATCCGAGTCATTGCCTATGATGCATAGTTTAGCGTGCGTCATGTATAGCGACTGTAAATTTTGAGCACAAAGGTTTTACCAATCGATGTTTATCAAACTGAAAAAAGTACACAGCACGCATCCTACATCGCTCTCGATCGGTGCGGTTCGTGCCTCACCACACGCTACGCTGGCTTCGGCAACCTGAATTGGTTCTCGCATCGCCGATACGAGAAGCAGCGTCGCCCTCAACCAAGCGGCGCTTGGTCGTCCTCGCGCAATCGCCTTGTCGTTTCCCCGGCGCCTTTTCGATAGACTATTTCGCCATGTCGATCGATGTGGGCTTTGAGATTTGTATTGCGGATGGTTGAATAGTCGACGACATCAAAAAAATAAGGCAAGGGCAGCTCTTCTTCCAGGATGAAGCGCAGATGCGCAACGGTCGCTGGATCGAGCATTTTCCCCTTTATCGCCAGGTCGACATCGGAACCGCGCCTATGTGTGTTCATTGCTCTTGACCCAAAAATAACAACCTCCTCGATTTCCGGTATGGCGGAAAAGGCTTTGCACAGGTAATCCAGGTCTTCCCGGGTCAGCCCGAATCGCATGACTCGTACGCCTTCCGAAAAAATTCATGCAGCTGCTTCATGGCCGGGAAATAGTGTTCTCGTATTTTGTCCGCGATCACCAGGCTTTGCTGCTCATCGTACAAATGCACGGTTGCATTTCTGTCCTCCAGCGCGCGCATCCAGACATGGCCGTTCTCAATCAGGTTGTCCTGAAACGCCTGCTTTAACACGGCCCTGGGACTTTTCACCGCGTAGCCTTCCGCTTCCAGATAATCCTTCAACAGTTTCCAGGATAACTCGAAAGCCATCTCGAAAAACTGTATCAGCCCGCCTCTCTCGGCCTCTGAGGGATTTTGAATGGCAACGGTCCTTGCCAACAGCCCATAGGCTTTTTCAAAGTTTTCAAAACGCTGCCGCCAACGGACCGTCTTGTTCATCCCCTTATCCAATCCAATGTTAGCCACTCAATGACTTATTGATGCGCTCGGCCGGCATATGGCAAAAGTTTGCAAGAGAACATGAACGGCTGCTCTGTTTATGACACGCGATGGCATTGCATCAGGGCTCGCCTAACCGAAGTTCGTCCGCTGCACCGCCGGAAACCGGAGCGAAGCGAACGGGCGCTGCAAAGCGTGTGAGCGTGTCCAAGCCCGACGCCCTTACTGGCGGGGTTACCGAGACCAGCAAGATACCAGTGGCACTGTCACGAAGCGTCAGATTCAAGACCACCTTGCTTTTGGCAAACTTTCCGGAAAGACGGCAATACAATGAAAAGCGTTTGAACATGCGATCTCTCCTAATAAAAGATGGATTAAGAATTTCAATATCTGATTGTTGAGATATTCCACCCGGAGACTATACCTTGCCGGTTTTCTTTGCAAGATCAAAATCAGAGCGCCCCTACAGATTGCCACGCCGCGCGACTCGCCGGCTGCCGTTTCGCAGTAGCGAGTCAGCTCCCGATGATTTCGTACATGACGCGAATGGATTTTTTCACCTTCTATGGTACGGTGCTCGTTTTTCTGACGCTGATCGAAGTGGTCATCACCATGACGCTCGCCAAACAGCACAACATCAAAGCCGCCCAAACCATCGATCTCTGGGCGCGGGTGCTCTTTCCAACTACCTTTGCACGCCTGACATGGGCGGCGTTTTTTGTCTGCGGCGGGGGGCTCGCGCGTCGATAAAAGATAAAAGGTACGCAGTGCGGGCCCTACTCGGAGGCTATCCGAGAATAGCGATCATAGCGAG
>DEII01000031.1:10128-13440 GCA_002352385.1 Methylococcaceae bacterium UBA2778
TGGCCAATCAGGCTTGGCCGCAGTAGATCAGCCTATTCTCGGACAGCCTCCTCGGCTCAACGAGCATCGATGAGGCTTACGATGCGCACTCGAAAAGCCGTCGTCGAAAATCGCTGCTGAACCCGTTCATACCCCTTGCTTGCCAATTCCATTCGCTGCTGATCGGACAGCCGATAACAGCTCGCCATCGCTCTGCCGATGGCTTCATAATCCCCACACTCGAACAGCCGGGCGCGGTTACCCAGAATCTCCGAGAAGCTGCCGATGCGGGTCGCGATGATCGGCCGCCGCGCCACCATAGCCTCGATCAGCACCAGCCCAAACCCTTCGCTGACCGAGGTGGCGACAAAGCAGTCGAACGCCCGCATCAAACACCAGGCTTGATCGATGCGGCCGGTCAGAATGATCTTATCGCCCAGGCCGAGCCGTTCGATTTCCGCCTTCAGCACCGGCTCCAACCCGCCCCAGCCGATAATGACAAGAATGGCATTGTCCATCTGCTCCTGCGCAGCATGAAAGGCGCGAATCAGCGTCAACTGATCCTTGGCGGCCGCCAGGCGGCCGATATTGCCGAAGACAAACGGTTCGCTGCCGATGCCCAGTCGGGCCCGCGCGGCCTCCACACTCAGCAGTTGCGATTCGGTTTTGTCGACATCGATGCAGTTGGGCACAGCAATCACGTCACGCCGATCTTTTTCCGGCAGGGAATCCAGGATGTCCTGCCGGGCACTTTCGGAAACCCCGATCAGTTTGAACCAGGGCTTCCTGAACAGAATGCGCGCCGCGACGCGCCGGCCCACACGGGCGAACTGGCGCTGGCCGTGAATCACCGCCAGCACCAGTGACGGTCGATAGAACAGGGTCGCCAGCCCAACGATGAACGCGGGCCGGTAGCGGTGTGTGACGATATGGGTGACACGGCAACGGCGGCAAAGCCGCCCGATAGCGACCACCGCACTCAGATTGAAAGGATCCCATCGCGGCTGCTCCAGAACGATGACCCGGTCGGCCGGAATCCGCTCGATGATTCGCGGATCACGATCACTCTTGAGGCAGACGACGATCGTGTGAAATCCCTGATCAGTGAACGCTGTCAGATATTGATTGGAGATTTCCAACAGCCCCTCGAGATCGTGACGCACCTCCAGATAACTGCCCTTGCGCCGCCCTTCCTTTACGCTCACCCGCCATCACCATCCATTTCGGTCACATAGAGGCCCGATGCCGGCAGGCCTCGCACTACGATGCTATGGAGCTTCTGCCGGGCGGTGAAGCCGGCCGATTTCAGCGATTCCACCAACACCTCGTGCGAAGCGTAGCAATCCACCCCGGCCACACCGTCCCGGCGCATGCCCGACAGCGCCGAGCCCAACAGTGCCTGAACGGCTTCCGAATCATCCCGCACAGCGAGCAGATCGATGATTTTGCCCTGCAGAAAACGTCCTCTCGGCACCACCGAGGTGACGATATAACCGCGCAGTTCCCGTCCGTCGGACAGTGTAGAGACACGATACCGGCTGCCGGGATGGCGACGGAAGCGCCAAGTCAACGTCGCCGCATCGCGCAGCCCGATCACAGGGTAGTCCGAACAGACGGCTCGCCACAGGCGATCGAAGCGGTCATCGAAATCGCCTTCGAACGGACGCACGTCCAACGACTCTTTGGGAATGCGCGGCAGCATCCGATTGGCGGGCCAGGCGACAACCGGTGCCAGCACGCCGCCGACGATCCGCCTCACTCTCGGCGTAAGGGTAAGCTGGCGCCCCCAGCTGCCGCTGCTGTCGACGCGGCTGAATCCGATTTTTCCGGTGATCGCCAACATCTGTTCCGATATGTGCTTGCCGAGCTGAACCGGATCGTTCGACGCATGGTCGATGAGCGCCGCGGCAAGGCCGTTGCTCAGATCCGCCGACTGTTCAGAAGCTGCCCGATGCGTGCGGCCGCTTGTGTGCCGTGCCCGCAATGCGCGCCGAACGAGCCCCCAGTGAATCACCACATTGACGCCCCAGGAAGCGACGATCGGCTGCCCGTCCACATGAAGCGCCGCCGGAATATAACTGACATTGCCGATGATCCGGTCCTCCCATTCGGCCACCACCCCCCGATAACCGGGCTGTTTCATGCGCGGGTCCAGCTGCCACTGCCAGTGCCACAACCGGCTGGTTCGTTCCACACTGCGCGGCCCGAACACCTCCGAAAAGAGCTGGAGAATCGAATCCTTGTCGGCATCGGACGCCGCTCTGACGCTGATCATGCCGCTTTGTAGTATTGCGTGATGCGATATCGGAAGCGGTCGAATGGTTCGCGCGTACCGATGCGCGGAATCGCGAAGAGGTCGGTGTCTGGGCGAAGCAGCCCCCGCTCTGCACCCAGTGCGGCCCGATAGCCGGCCTTGCGGGACAAGGCCTGTATCTGTGAATTATAACCGCCGTAAGGATAAGCCAAAAGATCGACCGGGCTACCCAGCGCCTGCTCCAGCAGCGACCTGGACTCGGCCAGCTCCCGCCGTGCCGCCGCCTCGTCCAGATCCGGCAGATAGGAGTGATTCACCGTATGCGACTCGATTTTGATCCGGTTGCGCTCCAACGCCTTCAACTCCGCGACATCCAGAAAGCGGTCTTCATCGGCGTCCGGCCGTTCGGCCAGCACCGCCTCCCGCTGCTGCGCGGAGAGACCTTGCAGCCATTGCTCGGCCGCCTTCATCTGCCGTCCGTAATGGCCTTGGAACGGAAAGGTCCTGACGCCGTCGCCGTCATCGAGCCGCAGATCGGCCGGACCTTTGTCGGCGATCGTCCGCGCCAGCCGGTCGCGCCAAACCCCGCTGCCCGATTCCATAAGGCCGGCGATCATGAACACCGTCGCCGGCATCTGTCGCTCCTTCAGCAGCGGCATTGCATGAAGATAATTATCCGCGTAGCCATCATCGAAGGTGATGGCAACCTTGCCGCCGGGATCGTCGCGCTGCGCCAGCAATTCGTCCAGGCCCACGACCTCATAGTGCCGGCCGAGATAATCGAGCTGGCGGCGAAACGCACTGCATGTGATCGCTCCGCTGAGCAGCCCGCGCAGAATGGGAGAACAGCCGTCGTCCACCACCCGATGATACATCAACACCCGGCCGAAACGGCGGGTGCCTGCACGCAGCAAAAACTGCAGGGGGGGTCGTATCATCAACAGTCGCAGCACATCCATCGGCGTGGACTATATCCGGCCGGCACGATCGAGTCAAACGAAAAAACAGGCTCGGGGAAGGAGGAGAGTCGGGTAGCCGGGTGACGTTACCGCCACCCAGCCCCCCAAGAACCGGGCGGG
>DEII01000023.1:0-7442 GCA_002352385.1 Methylococcaceae bacterium UBA2778
CAAAGGAACTCAGCCATTTAGATCCCATCATCCCAGCCTTCTCCCGGAGGGAGAAGGAGCACCCACCTTAATTCAACAGCGTTGGCTTGCGCGGTCCCCGCGATTCACCGGAGTTTAACGCCGGTGCCCCTTTTCATCATAGCCGATCAGCGTCTTGCCGAACGTCTTGTAATCGTCGGCGGCCTCTCTGGGAGCCGGATGCGCTTTTTCGATCAAGCGGTGGAGGCGGGTGCCCAGCGTCTGATGATCGACGGCGGAGTTTTTCCTCAGCACGTTGGAGATCAGTGAGACGATGTAATGCAGTCTGCCGACGCCTGCAGGCGCTTCGACGATGGCGACCGAGTTCATCGAATTGAGCACGTTCCCGTGATATTTCTTGCATTCGAATCCCTGCTCCGGACGGCACGAATAGAGCGACCCTGACTTGAAATAGACCGCCGCTTCGAGAAACGCCATCGACGAGGCATAGCGTATCCGGCGCTCGGTGACATACATCAGCCGTTTGATCTCACGGCTGGAAAACTCATCGACCAAGCGCCCCTGCTCGATGCGCAGGCAGTAGAGCAGCAACTCCCGAGCGCTGCCATAGCTGGTGACGCCGGGAACCATCCCCTTGCCGTAGCGGGTGAAAAAACTGCCCTGGCGCAGCTTCTTGAGATTCAGCCCGTTGCGGGTGATGGGCTCCTCGAACGTTTCGATGTACAGCTTTCTCAGCTTGCTTTTCGGGGTCTTCTTGAAAAACGCCGCAGCTTCCGCATCGGAGACCGGATAAGCGGTGCCGAAATGGCGGATCAGCATGGCCTGTTTCATCACCGTGGAAGCCGCGGCGTTGGAACTGGGCGACATCATCCAATCAAGCCACTCCCACAGGTTGCCCTGATCGCCGATCTCCAGAGGACGCTTGACCATCGTTCGCGTCTGTGGATTCCAAAAATGGACATCATGCGAATCGTTGCGGATGAAGGAATCTGCGGTGATCATGGTGTCGTGCAACACCCGTCGGCGCGCGTCGATGTCATTCGGGTAGACGTCCGCCAGCGCCTGGAAAAGCCCGAGAACCGCGATCAGCTTGCCGACGCTGCCGACATTCTGCGTGGCCTCGCCCCGGTACTCGGCATAACGCGGGTGGGCGGGGTCGGACAGATCCAGCACGGCGATGCCGTAGGCTTCCTTGTTAGGACCGAGCAGGCGGGTCACTTCGGCGGTAAAGGCGGGATCCGGTTTCGGCAGCTCCATGTTCGGGTATTTGAGGAGGCGCAATTCGACGTATTGGTTTTTCAGCAAGGCGCCGCTCGGCTGATAGGGGTAACGTACCGGGGCCTGCTTCAGCACCGAGAGGCGAGCGCCCTCCAGGCGCCGGATGCCGGTCTCCTGATCATCCAACGGATAGGCATGGAGCAGCCCACTCGCAAAGATTGTCAACAGTCCACAAAACAAAGATCCTGGTTTCATCAGCTTGCCTCCGAGGGAATGGCGTTCATCGATACGGTTTTGTTGAGGTTGGCGCTCATATTGCGATCCAGCGATTTCAAATAGTCGCTGCCCCGTGCCTGTGCGCTTTCCAGGAAGGGACGGATCTGAAACAGCCGCAACTTCCCGCCGACGAACCCGAATTCAATATCGGCGGGCGCCGAACGCCCGGCGGCGTCTTTGATCGCCGGAAAGCGTTGCGGCAGGCCCCGGGCCAGCTTGACCAGCTGCTCGATTTCATGCGGCTTCAATACCTTGCTGTTGCCGCTGACCGGCAGCGTCGTCACGCCGCCGCGGGGATTGAGCACACGCCGTGTCGGCGCGGTCGCCTGCGCCAGCAGCCTGACTCGCCCATCCTTCCTGCTAATTCTCAGTGATTCCGCCGCCTGGCCGTCGACCGCACCGCCGACGCCTTCATTGACCGCCACCGACAGCCAGTTCGGGTCGCCGGCATCGATGTCCTGCGTCACCATGACGCCCGATTTGTCCGAAGGGACGCTGCGCAGCAGCAGGATGGCCGGATAAACATGTTCCGGGTGATCCATGTGCGACTGCCGCCAGGCGAATGCGCGCTCACTGAAAGGCGACGCCCATACCCTCGAGATCGCTGTCATCACATTCTCGAACCCCACCACGTTGGCAACGGTCAGGTTGAGGCCGGCACCGGTAAAACCGGGCAGATCCTCGACATTGGTGTCGCTGCGCACGAAGACGCCGTACGGTTCGGCACCGAAGGTTTTCTGCATCGCCGCTCTGAGCGCGGTGCGAAAGCTCTCGCCCGGCTCGGCTTCGAGAATCCAGCTTTGCAGCTCCTGGCGAAAGGCTTCGGTCGCCTGGCGGCGCTCCTCCGAACCCTCCGGCATGGCTGCCAGACGATTGTATTCAGCGACCATCCAGTCATAGACACTCTGCCCGGAATCGTCTTTCGGCTGGCCGAGCAACTGCCGGAATGCACCGAAGGGAATCGCCAACCCGTTCGCCACCGCTTCCGGATAGTGATGTTTCAGCTCTCCGAGCTTGGCGGCCTTTGGACCGACGGTGCGCCCCGAGTCCTTGGCACGCAATGCGGTCAGTGGAATGAATTCGCGCACAGTGAGATCCAGCTTGTTCAGATCGGGACGGATCAGCGTTTGCGGCGCAGCGCTCTCCTGGTCGAACAGATAATCCATCTGACCATTGTCTTCATTCAGCTGCACCGAGCCGGCCGGGCTGACCGCCAGGATCACCGGCTTCCCTTCATGAGGCTTCAGCTGCGGGATCAAGCGCTCATCGATGCCGACATTAGGGATGCCCAAGTTGCGGGCCAGCAGCTGTACGTGGGAAAGCGGATTGCCTTCCCCGGCGGTCAGTATGCCCGCCACCGGCGGCAGCTCAGCCACGGTTTCCGGCAACAGATAAATCCCGTCCGCCTTGAAATCTTTCACACTGGAGCCGCCGCTCAAGCGCAAGGTGCCGCGGGCCAACCCCGGATTGAGGCTGCGCAGCCCGACGCCGACCTCCTTGCCGAACAGTTGGCTGCGTACGCCCACCATTTGATTGGCATCTCTGACCAGGCTGTCCAGTACCGTCGAATAGAAGAACAGCGGACTGCCGCGCAGTTGGTCCTGGATGAAGCGATTGGCCAGCGGCTCGATCTCAGCCAGCTTCTGCATGCTCTTATAGAAATGGAAGCGCATCGTCTGCGCCCCCCAAGCTGGTACCCGCGCCAGATAATCGAGGTCTTTCTTGTAGGCGCTGAGGGGAATATCGCTCTGACGCATCTGCTCAAACGTGGACCGCAACTGTTTGCGTTCCCGGTCGGAAATCAGGCCGGCACCATAAGTGGCGCTGGCGCCGGCTTCCAGCCAGTCGAGACGCTGCCGCCGGGTCGCCCGCGGCAGCTGCTGACGCAATGCAGTGGCGCTGCTGAAGTTCATCGTTTCGAGCGCAAGACTGGTTTCCAACGCAGTCAGACGCAACTCCGCGGTCGGAAATTTCGGCAGCTGATCGCGCAGCAATGCCATCAGCTTGCCGCTGACCTCGAAGCGGCGCACTGGGTCGCTGCCCGCCGCCAACGCCACAGCACCGTTGGTCAGCAGCTTGGCAAGGCGGGAGCCGGCCGGGAGGCCTGCGGCAAGCTCTCTCAGCTTCTTGACCGCCGACTCTGACGTGTAAAGTCGGTCGATGGCGTCGGCCAGCTGGAGATAACGTGCCTTCAGATCGGCATTGCCAACCGAGGCGGCATACTCGCGCACGCGCTTGGCATCGCCTTTGTCCGGCTTGTTGTGAATCTTGATGCGGATCTGAAAAAAGTCTTTGTCCTCTTCGGAAAGGGCCAGGGACGTCTGGCGGATCTCCGCGGCTGACTCGGTGTCCGCACCATGCGGGATAAAGTGCACAGCCGTTCGCAGCGGCAGAAAACCCTTCGTTACCCAGCTGGCGTTTCGGGTCATGCCGACCAACAACTCGCGGCCGACGCTCTGCTCGTCTTCTTCCTGAAAAGCGCCTCGATAATAGCGCGCCTTGCGCAAAATCCAGCCGTCGTCGACCTCCACCAAAAACTGTTCGATCAAGATCTGGTTGAGTCTGTCGGAAGCACCGGGGGCTCTGACGATCGGCGCAATATCCATGGTCGCGAACACATTGGCGATATAATATCCATGCTCACGCAGATGTTTGGCGTGGTCGCTCCACTCCCCGTGCTGAACGCCGCCCCCCCGGTTTTCACACGGATAGGGCCGCGGCGGATGAACCGTGCCATCGCTGCAGTACCAGCGTATTCTGGCGAACGGTCCCCGGTCCGCGGTTTTCATCTGGGCGACCCAGGATCTCATGGTCGCGATATCCGGCGAACTCGATTGGGCGAGGATCGAACTGCTGCCCGACGCGATCAGCAATATGGCAAGCAGCCAATAGAACGTTCTTTTCATTAGCATTGGTCTCGTAAGGTTTCGGGTCCGTTGAGTGATCGTTCAAGGCAGCAAAGCCGCCGAACAGAGTTTTTGATTGCCTTGAAGGCGCTGCAGCAGCTTACGGGGATCATCACCTTTTTGCCAGGCTGCTGCGCCTAACATGACAGTCGCAGCAGTGGCTATTTTCGGCAAATGGATTCGGTTCTCTGCCAGATGGGCCGCCAACGCTTCCGCATCCGCCAATGCTGTTTCGGGAAGAATAATCAGAAAGGAGGTCGGGTCCAGCATGCCCAGCTGATCAGCCCAGCGCAGCTGGTCGGTCAACGCCTGGCCGATGCCGCGCAGCGTGTCATGCAGTTCGGCAGACGCAGTCGGTGACTGCACCGACAGGAGCAGTAAAGAGAGCGGGTTTTGATAGCGCCTGCTGCGGCTGACCTGCATTTCCAGTACCTGCATGATCGCTTTTCTGTTGGGCAGACCGGTCACGGGGTCTTTCGTTTCCAGAGCCGCAACCCGGCCTCGCAGGTGCTCACATTCCTCCTCGAATTTCACTCGGGCCGTGATATCCTGAAAACACTGCACGATCAGAGAGGCATCAGCAAGTGCAAGGCGCCGGCGCTCGAGCCAGCGCGTCGTACCCTCCGGTTCGGTCAGGCTCAACCGACCGGAATCGTCGAACAGCGAAGCGAAGCGCGTTGACGATGCGCGCTGCGCCGTCAAGCCGGTCACTTCACGCCTGGTGCTATGGAACATGTCGCACAGAGCGGCATTGACCCATTGAATGCGTCCCGCCTCCAGGATCAGAACGCCAAGCGGAAGGTTTTCCAAAGTATCGAGCGCAACGGCGCCCTCTAAAGCGTCAGACATGCCACGAGCCTCCCGACGATGCGACTTTTTGATGTTGCAATCCAGGCTTTTATAACACATCGTTGTGAAAAAGCAACTGGAAAAAACGTCCCCCCTCCGCTTTGATCATGCTGAGTGCGGATAATACCCGGCGTGCGCGACGTTGATGCGTGAAAGGTTTGGCAGCGGCAAATCCAGGAGGCAGTCGATCAGGCCTATCGCGGATAGCATTAACCTGCCGGCAGCAATGCCCGGGCCGTTCGGACGGCCTCCAGCACCCGTTCCGGGGCGGTGCCGCCGAGGTGGCTGCGGGCGGCCACGGAGCCTTCGGGCGTGAGAATAGCAAACACATCCTGCTCCACGCGGTCGCACAGCTGCTGCAACTCTTCCAGTGAAAGCTCGGACAGATCACACTTCGATTCCAATCCCAGCCGAACGGCAAGCCCGACGACTTCATGAGCGTCTCGGAAAGGAACGCCTTTGCGGACCAGATAATCTGCCAGATCGGTCGCCGTGGAGTAGCCCTGCTTCGCCGCGCGATGCATGGCTTCGCGGTTGGCTTTCAGATGCGGCACCATGTCGGCAAAAGCGCGCAGCGAATCGGCAACCGTATCGACCGTGTCGAACAAAGGCTCTTTATCCTCCTGATTATCCTTGTTGTATGCCAGCGGCTGGCTTTTCATCAGCGTCAGCAAGGCGACCAGAGAGCCGAAGACCCGTCCCGATTTACCGCGGACCAGTTCGGGAACGTCGGGGTTTTTCTTCTGCGGCATGATCGATGAGCCGGTACAGAACGCGTCGGGCAGTTCGATGAAATCAAACATGGGACTGGACCAAAGCACCAGCTCATCCGAAAAACGCGACAGATGCATCATCAGCAGGCTCGCCGCCGCCGTGAACTCGATGGCGAAGTCCCGGTCACTGACCGCATCCAGAGAATTGGCAGCCGGCCGCTCGAAGCCGAGCAACTCCGCCGTGTAGGCCCGGTCGATCGGAAAACCGGTGCCTGCCAATGCCGCAGCCCCCAACGGCATGATATTGACGCGCTTGAGGCAGTCCCTGAATCGTTCACGGTCGCGCGCCAGCATTTCGAACCATGCCATCAAATGGTGTCCGAAGGTGACGGGCTGCGCGACCTGCAAATGAGTAAATCCAGGCATGATGGTCGCGGCTTCCGCTTCGGCAATATCCAGCAGCGCCCCCTGCAGGCGAATGATTTCATCGACGATCCGACCGATTTCGTCACGCAGATAGAGACGGATGTCGGTGGCAACCTGGTCATTGCGCGAACGGCCGGTATGCAGCTTCTTGCCGGCATCACCGACCCGGTCGGTGAGGCGTGCCTCGATGTTCATATGCACATCTTCGAGCTCCACCGACCAATTGAAATCGCCGTTGCTGATGTCGAGAGCGATATCACCCAGTCCCTCGACGATCGCATCGCACTCCTTTTCGGCCAGCACGCCGATGCGTTCGAGCATTCGTGCATGGGCAATGGAACCTTGGATGTCATACGGCGCCAGACGCTGGTCGAACGCAACCGATGCAGTAAACGCTTCAACAAACGCGTCGGTCGTTTCGGTGAAGCGGCCGCCCCATAGTTTATCGATAGGATCTGACATTTTCTCCAATCTGTTCGGCAAAAACTTAAAGGAGCCCGTCCGGGAACGGAATGATCGACCACAGACAAGCTTCACAGCATTATACACCTGCTAAACTCGATGATTATGCATCGGCCGGTGACAGCAACAGACCATGATCATTTGTTACCCAATTTCTGCAATATCCGCTGGGTGCTCGCTTGCATTCTGATGGCGGAGCTGTTCCGGGCCAGCCTGAAAACCGATGCCAAGCTGGTCAGCCTGGCCAGCGAGCTGGGCGACCTCGCTGATCAGGAGCGTAAGCTAAAATCACAAGTCCACGATTCCTTCGCAAAGCCAGAGATCTTGAGAAAGAGCTTAAGCGGCTCCAGCAGGAATACCATGAGCTGGATCGCCGATGGAAGGTTCGCTTTCCGATGGTCAGCGCAACACCGCGGCTCTGGCCTTGTTGTTGGCACAAGAAGGCGGGCCGCTGGTAATTGATCAACCTGAAGATGAGCTGGATTCCAATTTCGTGTTTAGGGAGCTGATCCCGATGCTTCGCAAGGTGAAGTCCAAGCGCCAACTCATCATGGCAACCCATAACGCAAACCTGCCAGTGAACGGTGATGCAGAGCTAGGAGGCTGTCCGAGA